>CAMVTS010000053.1 GCA_947170465.1 uncultured Clostridia bacterium | reverse complement strand
TTGATTTTTGTGGAAAACTTTTCGTTTCCCTATTGACTTTTAATAGTTAGTCTTTCTTATATCTGATAACGCAAATGAACAGAACCGCATGGTTGCTCCTCTAAAATTCATCTCATGTATATCGTGGATTCCAAAGTCAAAATTTTCAATCAAGCAGTTTGAAAAATCAGCGCGATAGTCTTCTCCGAGTATTATGGCTTCGTCGTGTTTATTGATAATCTCGGTCACTTCTTCATTCGAAAGGCGCTTAAGTTTTCCATCGTCGCAATCCTTGACATACTCATAGCTGAGCTTTACAGTGTATCGGTTATCCGATTCGATAACTCTATTAATATATGGGTGCTCTTTAAGCAGGTCTGCCAGCAAAGGCATATATTCCTTGTCCATTTCCGTAAACGGTGTGATATCCTCAAAATCAAACGAATAAACACCGTTAAGCTGACAAACATATGCCAGTTTGCTAATAATGTTTGTTGTATCATATATGTCCAAAACAAACCATCTGAGGTTTTCAAACCGGCATATCGCCTCTATAGTATCAATCAGATCTTTTTTGTTAACCTGTTGATATTTGTATCCGTTGTATTCTTTATCTGCTATTTCTAAATACATAATGGTTTCTTCCTTTCCGTTGAATTTTACAGTATCGGCGCAAGCCATTCGGCTTCGTCATCCGAAATAATCTCCGGCTCGCCGTCACAGTCCGAAAGATTGGTATTATCCAGATTGCAGTTTTTTATGGTCGAGTTCATCATCAGACACTCCGCGATAGTCGCGTCGGACAAATCGCAGCTTTCAAACTCCGCGTCGACGAAGTGGGTTTTGACCGCAAACAGATCCATCATCTCGCAGTTCGTAAACCTTGCCGACTCAAGCTCCGCGCTGCTGAAATCAGTTGACTCCAAATTGCAGTCATCGAAAACAGCAGAGTTGCAATAGGCGTGTGACATATCCCTTCCGCGCAGGAACAGCCCCTTCAGAACGCAATTTGACAGGTCAGCCTGTTCACCGCCCGCGTCGTTGAGCCAGAGCACATGGTTGGCACAGATCACATCCAGTTCCTTTTGACTCAAATTGTGGGCATTTGCGGTTTTACGAAAAGCAGGCTTAATTCTTGCCGTCAGCTCATCGCAGTATTCTTCTACCTCTGCAAACTCGGGACGCTCGGAGAGCATATTGAGGAACAGGTTATAATCAAGAAATCCGTCAAACTCATGTCGATAGTAATCGCTCACATCGATCATCGAACACTGATACTGCCCGTCCTTCTGATTGCGCAATATTTCCAGCGCGTAATGCTCTACGAGCTTCTCCATATCAGAGGAGAACTCATTGAGCGACGGGTATTGTCCCAAGCGATATATCTGCCTTGCATTCGGTACAAAAGCAGAATAGCGGGCGTATTCAGCGCCGTGAGGATTTACGATAAATCCGTCGTCGCCGTCAACGTCCAAGAGCAGAATGCAGTGCCGTTCATCCTTGGTATCCTCGGGGAGCCTGTGGAGGCTGTTGGTGATCGCTCCATAGTGGGCTGTCGGATAGTTTTGGAAGGTTTCAAACGATTCGTGCGGGATTTCTTCAATCACATCAATCACACAGTTGTCAAGCCTAAAATCCTCCGGTTTCCTTTGAAGTTCAACATTAATATTCATTTCTTTTCACCTCGCATTCTTATTTATGAAACTTGCTATAAGCAACTTCGGCATTATCGGCTCTGCGAGAATCTTCGTTCGCGTAATCTCCGCAGCGTTCATAGACTCGCTCAAAAGCGATCGCTGCCGTGCGTGTATCGGACGCCAGAAATTGCGTATAGGTAATGCCGTTATAGTTTCCGCCGTAAGTAGCAAATGCTGATTGTATCGTTTGATGCAGATATTCGCATTGCTTTTGTATAGATGCCCCTTTGAAGCCTGACGGTGTATATTCCAGACACCACTGACACAAACCGTAGAATTCATCGCCGTTAAAATGCCCGACTATATCCCAATCCAAATCAAGCGTGTCTCCGCCACACTCGCGCATCATGTTTCCAATGATACCGGCGGCAACGCTGTCCGAGTAACCATAGCCCTTCAGGTATGTCCACACCTGTGTAGCGGCGTCACCGGATGCAACAGCTTGAGCTTGAGGCTGCTTGAATTGACCGTAACCAAGTATCTCTTTGTGACCGACCGCAAACTGATTCTGTCGAACCGCGTCTCCGCTGTTTCCTTCAATGGTATACACAATACCGTTCTCGACCTTTTCGACAATACCGGTGTGGTCGCCGTTACCGTCCAAGCCGTCATATTCCCAATCAAAAAATATTATGTTTCCTGGGCTTGGTGTTGCTGAACCGGGCAGCCATTGATTCTTCGCTCTGAACCAATCAGCGCCATCGTCAACGACTGAGTACCGCGGCACCAATCCGGAATCAAGATATCCGCACTGATTCGCGCACCAGCTAACGAAAATGCAACACCATTCAACTCTGGAGGGAAAGCCGTACCATCGCCAGTATTTTTCGCCGCCGGCGTTGCCCAATTCTTTTTTTGCGACCTTTACGATATCCGAGTCGCCGCCTAAACTGAGCGAATAATTAAAAGCGTCTTTGGTAAGGTTTGTGCCGAATTTTTTATTGACAGCATTTATCAAATCTGCGTCTGACTGCTTTGCCTTGAAGCAGGATACAAGGTTATCAACAAACTTGGGATCATCAGCCTTTTCGTATAAAGCACCCATATATAGCATGTGCGCCTTTTGAATTTGTTCATCAGTAAATTTCTTGGCTTTCATCTTTTCCGCAATCTGACTGAGAATCTTATCGATTTGTTCGCTTTTCGCCATATCATCAGCACTCAGCTCCGCCTTAACCGCAGCTATTAAGCCTTCTGTATCTATTTTGATTTGTCCGGTGCCGAGTGAAATAATAACGGCAAACGGTATCATAATGATGATCAAAGCCCCCAACACGATACCGCCTGCCCACTTTAATACCTTTTTGTCTGTCAACAACGAGACACCGACCTTTTTCAATGCCGCGCCTACTGAAAAGCTCATGATTTTTCACTCCCTTCATAATTTGTGCAAAAGAAAAACTCTGAAAGGATTTCTCCAATCAGAGTTTTTATAATGTTTATTTTTTATATTCAGATAAACTGAACGTTGACACCGGCGGGATCTTTGACAAAGAAGAACTGCACCTGCGGTATAGGCGAGATAAACGGCGTAGGATTTAATCCGTCACTGCAAAATTCGTTGTGCATTTTTTCGAGGTCATCGGTTTGAAAGCCAATAGAAATGTTTTCATTTCCGGAATCTGTTGCACCGGGCTTTTCGATAATCTCTAACGCCGTATCATCCGTGGTGCCGGACAAAAACACAATGTTTTTTCCAAATGGGTGCAAATCTCTGCTGACTGTCAGTCCGACGTATTTTTGATAAAACTCGATCTCTTTTTCAAACGCTTCCGTTTGGATCGTGATATGATTCAGCCTCATGATACACCTCCGTAACAAGTCACATCAGAGCACCTTGACCAGCTCGTCTTTGCTCCTGGAAACCGTATGTCTTTCGGAAGGCTTGCAGTCCTCAGCCATGACGCCGACGGGAAGAAGAGCGATCAGCTCATATCCATCCATTTCAGGAAACAGCTTTTTCAAAGAAACAGCGTCAAAGTGACCGATCCATGTTGAGCCGTAGCCGAGGTCATGAATGGCGAGCATCATCTGTGTCGTCACGATCGCCGCGTCGATATCGGCAAAGTTCTTCTGATCGTAAGGACGCACCCATGCAATATCCGCTTTTGAACCGATAGCGAATATCACGGGAGCCGGTTCGATGAATTTCATCTTTGTGCAGGAAAGCAGCTTTGCCTTTGCTTCTGCGCTATCAAACGCCCAAATCTTGAACGGCTGATAATTGACCGCCGTGGGAGCACACAGTCCTGCTTCAATGATCTTGTCAATGTCCTCCTGCGGAACTTCTCCGTTGACAAACTTTCGGGCAGAATATCTGTCCTTTGCGAGTGATAAAAAGTCCATGCTGTTACCTCCTGAAATGTTTATTTTTCTTTATGTCTGCGCTGTATTATTACTGCCGTCAACTCAAAACTCATATCAAGCAGCATTCTGATTTGCTCATCGTCCGCGCTGCCGTCTAAGGCAACAGAGATCCACTTATCCTTATTCATGTGATATGCCGGGAAAATGCCCGGTTCACTTCTTAACGAACCAACAAGCAGAGGGTCGCATTTCAGATTGACAATATCGATCATTTCGTCCGAACGGATACCTAACCTTGCCTTGGGTATGGTCATCACAAGTGCAAACCACTTGCGGTTGTTCTCATGGCGGTATACAGCGGCGTCCGGTGTACTCTCCCACGGAAAATCAGGAGCGGTGCTGTAGGCTTCCGCGATATGCTTTTGCAATTCTGTCTTATTCATATCTCATCAATCCTTATACGCTGTTATGAACGGCTGCTCATAGGGTATTGTATTCTGTGTACAGGATCCCTCTCGCCACATTTCAAAGAATCGAGCAAGCGGAACAATATAATAACCGTCCTGATAATGGTCGGTCACGTCATAGGAATCCGCCATGATTAACACGTCATCATACGGACTGTCTGTGTCGCAGGTGTCAATGCCGATGATTGTCTGCCAGTGACCAGACCAATCCACCCAATTCACCATGATAGGAGTACCTGAATCAATTTGCTGAATTACATAGGATTGGAATTCTTCAAGTGTTGCAAATAAGGGTGTTGTGTCCGCGTGATACGTTACCCGGTATCCTATCTCTTGCAAAAATTCAGCTAAAGCCTCAACTGAGGTGCCGTGGTTGGGATGTGCCTTGGTGCGCTCGGCGATTTCCATTTCATTGAATTCATGGTTGCCGTAATAGTTCAGCACCATCAATGCTGCCGCGCTACCACAGGTATACTCCGTTGTCTGCTGATAGGTCTGAAAATGCGGAAGGATATGCAATGAACCTTCGCTTTTCGTGTTATAAAAATCATTTACGGTATAGTACCGGCTGTCCGGGTGATCAAGTGCATTCCCAAAAGCATTTGCACCATTACCGTCCGTGACAGTATTCATGCTCTCATCCGGCATGATAGTATGCCGTTCAGGTGGATGCTGTTTTCTGCGGCAAACAATCAAAATTGTCATAACGGAAGCGAGCAGGACAATTACTCTAAATATTATCATAGCAAATATTTCCTGTTTTGTCTACGGTCAGTCACATCGTTATTCCTGACATTTCTTCTTCACTGCCATTTGTAAGGTACTCCCCGGAAATCACAGCATTCAGCTCTCCGTCTGCGTACTCCGCACTCTCAAACTCAGGACGGTTGTTGAGCATTTCTGCAAGCAGGTACTTGTCCAACACATTCGGTTGAAAGTCATTTTCGATGTCAGATAAATCCGAATGAAACTCGCCATCCTGCTGACTATTGACCGCAAGCTGTGCTACTTCCTCAACTGTGTCTATCATATCCTTGGCATACGCCTGCAAGCTCGGATACTGCTCCATTTGAAGCATTTGCTTGGCGTTTGGAATGTACGCTGAGTACCGCGGATAGCTGTATCCCTGCGGATCAATCAGAATACCGTCTTCACCGGCTTCGTCAAGTGCCAAAATGCAGTGACGGGTATTGTCGTTGGTAACAGACAGCTTGTCGAGTGAATCCTTGATGAAGTCAAAATCATCAAGTGTGCAGTTTTTGAGATATTCAAATTTCCAGTGATCAAGTGTGACAGTCACATCAACCTGGCATCGTTCGGGTTGATAATATGTCTCCTTGCGATTCATAGGCGTGTTAATAATAATCATTGTCATCTCCTTCTACATAATTCTCCGGCAAAGACAGAACAGTGAATTCGCGTAAGTAGGGGATTCCGCTTTTGCCCTTGATAAACGTAAGGGCTACCCGAGAACCGATAGGAACCTTGTCCAGGTTAAGGTATGCAATCTTTGATTCATTGTAAGCCCAAACAGAAGCAAAGATTTTTGTTCCATCATCAAGCGTAACAAAAACCAAGAGATTGCATTTCTTTCCCCATTTTTTGGAGTCGATTACTCCTGTAAATGTACCCTCACTGTCACATACCGAGTATAAAGAGGGATTTATGCCGGATTCCCAAAACTCTCTTTCACTAAAAGCACGTTTCTGCATAGAAACTCCTTATCTACCGCCGGACTTGCCAAAAATAGCGGATTTATAGTCGGGAGCGATTACCTGAAGGAGATACCGCTCATTGCCGCAACGGTAAAGGCAAGAACCTCGGTCGGGATACTTGATCAGTTCAAACTCGCTTGGCTCAACCATGAGCGCGTCCATATACTCCTTCGGGTTGATCTGACCGGCATTGAACAGAAACTGGTGCGTCGGGATAGAGAACAGCGGCTTTGTGAATTCACGAATACTCGGGATCAAGAAATCCTCGATATTCTGACTGGCGAGAATGATGGAGCTGTCCTTTTTTCGGACACGCTTCATAGCGTTTCGGATATATTCGATCGCTGTCATATTGGTCAGGAATAAATAAAGTTCATCGATGGACGCCGCCGTACTTCCTTTGCCGAGAAGCTGATTGCTCATGTAGGACAGAATGTTGAACAGGAGCGCGTCCTTCAGCTTTTTGTTTGTGTCCATCAAGCCCTTAACGCCGAACACAAGGAACTCAGAGTCGTTGATGTTGGTGTAGCCATTGAAGTATTTCGATTCGGCGCCGATACACATGGAATTGAGTCCAAGGCAGACCTCGCGCAGAATATCCTCTGAATAAAGCGGCTTAATACTGCCGTCAAAGGTTTTGTATTCTTTTTCGCACAGATCGTAAAAATCGCTCATCGTAGGATAATCTGTGGATTTAAGCAGGCTGTAATCTGTCGTATCAGTGATGCCGAAACGGTTGTACAGCTTGATCAGCATCAGCTCAATCGTGTCGATATGTGCGTCGCTGAAATCCTTGTAGCTGCGGAAGAAGTCTTTGAGGAAAGCGATATGCTGACTCAGCCTTGTAACCTTCTTGAACGCTTCGGGGGTATCAATATCAATTTCACCCGAACCGTCTGTCCAAGCTTTGGGTTCCAGCGGATTGATAATGCTGTCGCCCGACATGAAATCAATGTAGGTGCCGCCGAGCGCAGAGCAAATTTCTTCATACTCCGCTTCAGGATCAAGGCAGATAATGGATTTGCCCGACTCACGAATATTTGTCAGAATCAGCTTAAGCAGATAACTCTTGCCCTGACCGGAGTTGCCGAGAATCAGAATATTTGATGTAGTCTTGTCCTCAGCTCTGCGGTCAAAGTCAACAAGTATGTTCGTCCCGAACTTGTCGCGCCCGATATACAAACCTTTCGGATCGGTCTTGCCCGAAAAGTTGAAGGGATAGAGATTCGCTACAGAGCTTGACGGCAAAACGCGCTCGAACTGTGCACCGAACTGATTCGCGCCCACGGGCAGAACAGAGAGAAAACCTTCCTTTTGACGAAGCGTCAGCTTATCGACGGAGAGCTTTGAACGCGTCAGCTCCATTGTAATGTCGCTCTGTAGGTCGCGGAGCTTTTTCAGCGTCTTCGCCTTTAACTCAATAAATACACAACAATGGAGCAGAATCTCTTTATTCTTGCGGAGATTTGCCATGAGCTGAATAACGTCCTGCAGGTTGCCCTCAGCTTCGATGGTATCGTTCACGTCGGTACCGCCGGTTTTCAGCTTGTTGGCTCTGGTGGCATTTTGCATGATTTTTCGCTGCTCAAAGGATTCGACAAGTCTGTGATAGATTCGCAGTGTTACGCCATTGCGGTCACCGAGCTGTGACAGGATCGCCTGTTCTTCGGTTGTCGGCGGATACTCCTTTAACGCCCATACAGAACGGAAACTGTCACCAATAATGTAATAATCGGTATGAAATTTGATAGTACCCGGCAGAATACAGTCGAAGAAGTCCTTAGTGCGGATTTCCTCCTGCTGCTCCGGCGTGAGTACCTTCGCTTTTTTCTTTGCCATAATTCCTCCTTGCGCCGCTTTGCGCAGCAGCGTTACGCTGCACCCATTCACGTCTTTTTTCAAGTTATCCATATAGGAAAACTTCATCAAAGGAGTGGAGTAAACGGAGGAATATTCATAAAAGAATATCAGCCGAAATGCTGTGCGCAAAACGACTGATATAATGGTTTAATTATTTATTTTTGCACGGCAATCACTATCAACCGGTTATCCTGACCGGCGTTTGTGCAAGTTGAAAGTGTAATGAGCTTTTGTCCGTGCTTGGGATGACTTCCGATGGTGTACAACGCTTTCTGCGATATATCCTTTATCTTTTGCTCAAAATATGCCTTGTTAGGTGCATTTTTAAGGTTATAGAACATATCGTTGCTCTTGATCTTGGCAACGGAATAAACGCTGTATTTTTTGACGCCTTGCTCTGTTTCAAGCTGAATCACGGAATGCTGTTGCGCAAAGCTCTTGCTTTCATAATTCAGCAAAGGAGCGAACATCGTTCCGGCGTTCATGTCGTGACCGTAAATAATCATGTTGTCGCCGTTTAATTTACATTCGGCATCAAGAAACGGTACACCTGAAACACTGTAATCGCCGTAGAAATTCAAATTGAGATATTTCTCGGGATTGTTCGGCGTATGCATAACAGGGTAATCAATGGTAGTTCCGTAAATAGACAGCCAGCCGACACACTCGCTGTTGATCTCGCGCAGTGTTTTGAAATCGTGAATGTGGTTTCGGTAAGTGTCTCCGGCAAGGTGTACAAACTCCTGTTCGTCAACCTTTGCCGCCGTGTCATCGTCAAATGTAGTGCATTCAGTGGTATTGGGCAAAGTCGTTTTATCAGAAACAGCTTCATCAATAGCTTCATCATTTGTTGCCCTCGTCACCTCATTCAGCTGTTCAAAAGCGTTCTGGTCATTTTGCCGTTGAGCGTAATCATTGTAAAGCATAAAACCCGAAACGCCGAGCGCTGTTAAGCAGACAGCAAGGCAGATGCAGAGAATGATCTTAATCTTCATTGCTGTTATTTACCTCCAAGAATTGTGCGCCATCGACATCGGGCATCTGTTCGCCGTATAAGCTCGCGTCAAAATAAATGGCGAGCATGCGCTTGATATCCGGTTTTTTCAAATGACGAAAGTCGAAGCCTTCCTCGCGGAGCTTGCGCTCAATATCTGCGGACGATTTCTGCTTGTCTGACTTGCCGCCTTTGATACGGGCAACAAGCATAAATTGACGTGCAGTGGAGATATCGGTCTGCACACTGTCGAGGAAATCCATGTCCTTCTTGATCAGTTTGCGGATATTGGGATTCGGCTCATTCTCGAGTCTGCTTTTGAGATAGAGTTTGTTGTCATCGAAGCATTCCGATGAATCGGTACAGCTTACTTCAATATCCGGCATCGCCGAAAGCAGCACCATCATGTTGCGGATTTTTCCCTCGATATTGACCGCAGATAACACCGAAATATTTGTCGGCGTGATAGCATAAAAAAGCAGCTCATCTCTGCCGACTCTTATACCGTGTTTGGTAAACGTCTTTACACCGATAAGCTGCTGAACCGAACGCCCTTTTTTCTTTTTCTGTTGCCTTTTTGCCAAGCGATTCACCTCCATTCAAAGTATTGCTGTGTGCTGATAAAAAACTTAACAGCGTATCTCAGGTAGTCGATGATAGTCGTATCGTCAAGTCGAATACTGAGAAAGGCATAGAGCAAGGTCGCCGCCGCAGGGAGAAAAATGTGTGTCTGCACCAGAATCACAACCGACAGCAGCGCGGCAATTCCCATGATTAAAAAGTCCCGCAGATTCCAAAGCCAGAGGTTTGCCTTGGCTCTCAGATTCTGCGGATAGATGTATTGTGTCATTGTATTCCTCCAATAAAAAAGACGCCACCGTACAGCAGCGTCTTGATAATGAATATGAAAAAATTTTGAGAATGCGGTTTACAGCGTCAAGCTAAAGGAATCATTTTCCGTTTCACCCTCGGTTACTTCTTCCGAAATGATCTCCTGAACAATGCTCTGTCCGTTCAGAATAAACGATCTCACGAAGTCGCGGTCGACCTCGATCGGAATTTCGGCAAAGCACTCGTCGATCATTTTTTGCGTGATCTCCGGAAGCTCCATATCTTGAAGCATAGTTTTCGCAGTAGGATTATTCTGTATGAACTCACGGAAGAAGCGAATAATTCCGTCGTGTTCGCGGTCGGCGCTGTTTGGATATCCACGGGATATGAGGGCGATATTGTTATCGTAGTTCGGCGCCATAGAGATGATATCTCCATTGTATACGTCACGCAGGAATCCGATGTTTTCCATGTGTCGATCCATGTTGTAGCAAACGCTGTCTAGCCAGATGATTTTGAGATACTGTTTGGCAAGCTGCGGCGACATCGCGTAGATTTTGTCAAAGCAAACGCTGTAATCGTCATTCTCACCGACAAGCGCGGACATCGGTTCAAAGTTATATGACGTTCCGTCTGTAAAGTTTTTCGAGCGGATGTATCCGTCGTCAAGCTCGTAGTGAACCATGTCGAAGCCCAGCTTTTCACCGAGCCTGCTGATAAACAGCTCGGAGAAATATTCGTTTGGGGTTCCGCTCTTGTACATCCACCATGCTCCGTCAATCAGCCGCCAGCACTTCTCATAGCTTCCGGTATTGGTCAGCTCCGGCGTTCTGGACGGCTTGTGAGAAAAGCCGTTTGGATCGCCGCGCAGTGCAAGACTGTCGAAGTAGTTTTCCTTAAAGCGAATATCCTCATAAACAGCGGTCGATCCCTCGGGGCGGAACCAATATCGATCCGTTATGGTTGCGGCGTTCACGGCGAGCGCGATCTGCGCGTCATCAGCAGTGTGCAGACGGAGAGCTTTTTTCAGCAGTCTTGAGTTTGTTCTGTGGGTATCTATAGCACGAGACGCAAGCCAACCCTCTAAATTCTTTGTTCTTTTCAGATACAAAGGCAGGAATGTATTGTCGCAATCGGTGATTACGCCGTTTTTTACGGTGGCAATCACCTTGTCCTCTGACATAAGCTCTCCTGTTATGCTGATCATTTTTCTCGCCGCCTTTCGTTTGAGATTAGCATCCCTTCCGCAGTTTTACTGTTGTTCAAAGTATAACCTATATTTTTGAAACAGTCAATAGAATGTATCGCCCTCATCACTGTATTCCTCCGATTCTCATACCGTCGCCAAAGGCATCCTCACAGAACTCTTTCGGAGACTGATGATAGACCTCTTGGATTTTTGCTGTGATAAGCTCCTTCATGAGCTGTGCTTCTGCGTTGGTTGGAATGTAATCAAAGTATGATGAACCGTCCTCTCGGTCGATTTCACACTCAACCGTAAGGGTATCTTCATGCGGATTGTATCGACCGTACATATTTAGCCATGTGTCCTCGTCATGAGGTATGTTAATGTTGAATTTGCTGTTTACATCGAACCAACATTCAAAATAAACAAGTATCTCCTGCCCGATATCACAGTCAATATCCATGTCACGGTCAACATCAAGGTCATCTTTTGTAAATTCACCTTTCGCGTTCATATGCTTCGCCTCACTTTACAGCCCGGGCAACAGAACGCGTCAGATTAACTGCTGTGGTGGTTGCGTGTACCACGCTCATCATATTGACCTTCACGCTTGAATCCAAGCCAAACTGCTGCGCGATTCTCGGCACCTCGTTTGCCGACAGCAGAATACCCATACCGAGCAGCATATTGTCGGGAAATGTCAACAAGCCAAGGTACAGGATGGTAGTCTGTAAAAACGCCGTCAGGCAGATCGCCGCCACCTGCTTCATCCACTGTACAAAGCCGTCTGTGTATCCTCTTGGTACAGAAAACATATACAAAGCACCGACTGCCATTTGGATCAGCAAAATGCCGCCACGCTTGATATTTTGGAAAAATATCTTTACAACGCAGTAAGCAAAAGCGATCAGGCATAGTATATTGAACAGATTAAAACTGGTTTGTGCCGATGCCTTAAAACTGCCCTCTAAAACAGAGGTGCTTTCGCCGGCTAAATCTACCGATTTCCCTGTCACCATAAGTCCTGTCAATCCGTGAGCAAAAGTATTTTGCAGCGATATACAGAACTTGTATAGCTCTATTGGGACAATTCCGATCAGCGAACAGGCAAAGAAACCCTTCAGTACATTGAGAGAAGCAGATTTGATGTTTGCTCTGCCGCTTTGATACTCTACGGCTACATCGAAAATAGCTACTACGGTTCCAGCGGCGAATAACGCCCAGCCAAAGTAGGTAAACAGAGTGACGGTCGCCTGCACCCAACTGAGGTCAAACATCTCCGCGCCCATTTTGCCCATTTCTGTAAAGAAATTGGCTACCGCGTTATAGATCATCTCATAAAACCATTTGAGAATGGCGTCAAAGATGGCATTGGCGATTTGTGTGCCTAAAAAGCTCACCATTCCACCTATTGCATTGGAGATGGCTTCAACGATTTGTCCGATCCAATCGAACATCTATTTATCACTTCCTTTAAACAGGTACAACCGCCGTGTGACGGTTGCCTGATTTGTTCATAAAAATACCGCCTATGTACAGCTACACAGACGGTTCGTTGTTTGTCTTTGAGATTGCTTGTTTTAATTCAGCACCGCGAATGAATCCAATTTTAAAAGCGTGAAGCTCATGCAGCCCGATTAGTTTATCAAAAACATCTCGGTACTGCTTAACAAGCTGCCGTATGTTTTCATCCTGATTCGTCAATTGTTCTACCGATTTTGCAAGATTGGCCATCAATTCCTTGTACTTTGGGTCACTTGCAACATCCACAGCTATTTCTTCGCCCGGATAGATGTCTCCGTGATAAAGCTCACTGAAAAAATCCATTATTTCGCCTCCTTTCAGCCAACAAGAATACCACGTTTTTTACGCAAGTCCAGCTAAAAAGCCAATTTTTTGGAAACCTTTTATACAGTCAAACAGCCGTCAAGACCTTTTTATCCTGACGGCTGTTTCCGTTATAAGGTTTGGATTGATAAGGTTTCGGGATCAATTACAAAAATTGTTTTTCCCTTCTCCTGCGCGTAACGAACTGTATTCCCGGTGCCGCTGGGATTTCCGTTCCAGACAGCTATTACGATTTCAGATGAATCCACCATATACCGGTTTCTCTTTTGCATACAATCCTTATCGTAATGATGCTGAACCAAGGTTTCCTTATCGCACCGCTCCGCAATCCAAAAATAGCGGTCACGCTGCGGTTCTGTCCATTTTACTGCCTGTTCCTCACAAGGAATGGCACATTCCAAAGTGACTTCGGGATGTTTGTCACGAAGAGCAATCACCATCTCGGCACACATTTGGTCTATTCCAAGCGCCATGCCTGAAATAAAATGTGTTACGAGATTTTCTTTTATCAGTTTGTTCATTAGATTCCATATCACCATACGAAGCTTAATACACTGTGGATCCTGCTCGTTATAGCCATACGGAAGCGACTGCGGTCTGTGTCCTGTGAAACAACACGTTAAATTCTCCATACTATTTGCCACCTATCTATATATTAGCGTTATATTATATATCGCTAATACATAGTATATCATAAAGCAGTGTAAAAGTCTGTCGAATTTTGAAAGAAAAATAAAAGCTGCATGAAAAATCACACAGCCTTCGGTTATTTACTTTTCGCCTGTTTCACCATTAACTCCACCATGTCAAGGATTCTCTGTTGTTCCTCGTTAGGCAGACTGCTGATTTGCTCCGACAAGATACTTGCCTTAGCCTTCGTGGAGTGTGTCAGCACATCACAGAAAATGGCGTCAGCGGAGGTTTCCAAGCCATTGAGCAGAAGGATAAGTTTTTCGCACCTTGGAAAAGACGCGCCTCGCTCAATTGTAGAGATATAGTTTGTGGTTAAACCGAGCTTTTCGGAAAGTGCGTCTTGTGTCAAACCGAGTTCTTCACGGCGCTGTTTGAATCGCCTGCCGATTCTTTTATCAATCATATATCACACCTAATTTCAATCTAATTTGCTTATACATAGTATAAATTGAAACGGCAGATTATAAAAGAAACGATAATACACAGTGTCGTTATTAGCGTTGTAGTTTATATAGGTTTTTAAATAACCGACCAAATGTAAAGCGGCGCCGTTATGGTAAAAATCAGGCACGCGAACAAAATCGCCGGAGCCGTGAACTCAAACTGGCCGTGCTTTCGGTAGTCAAAATACGCTGAACCAATCTTGACAAAGAACAGGATTGCCAAAATCATATCCAACACGGGAAAGACAACATTGTTTACCACGTTTTGAATCTGTGATTTGGCGTCATTCCATGTGCTTTCAATCGCTGATGACACATCGCCTGCGGCGAATACGGTTGCACAAGAACAGGCAATCATAATGATAACAAGCAAAGCACTCAAAATCAAGTTAAGTCTTTTCATTTTCATAAAGCTTTCCTCCTAACTTTTTCCGAATCATATCTTCCGTGATATAGCGGATTCGGATATTCATAATCTTACAGAAGTCAATCTCCTTCTGCATTCCCTGAGAGATAACATCGCCGAACACCCACATTTCGTCGCAAAACCAAAGCAGGCTCTGACCTGCTTTCATACCGATGCTTCGTTCAACGGGATTATCGTCGTTGAGACAGAGCGCGTAAAAATGCGGCACAACCGGAGCTGTGCCGCACCTGAGCGCGTATTCGGTATATTTCTTGACGTTTTGCAGGTTTTCTCCGATGTTACCTGCGAGCGGTGCGCAAATATATACCTTTTTCAGCATTACTCATCGTCACCGTCATCCTTCTTCTTTTTCAAGAAAAGAATTGCGCAAGCGACGATGCCGCCGAGAGCCAGCGCGCCAAGACCGATAAAGAAGCCGGTCATATTGGAATCACCTGTCTGCGGTGTGGTAGGAGGTGTTTCCTTTTCGTTGGTCATCTCCGCCTGGACAATCTGACCGTTCTCGGTAATTTCAAATTCGTGAGGAGTGGTGTCGATAATGTATCCCTCCGGGGCGTCGAATTCCTCATAGGTGTACTTACCTGCGCGGAGCTTAAACTTGGCAACACCGTTTTCGTCGGTATAGCCCTCTGCGACTACCTTGCCGTCAGCGTCCTTAATGCGGAAGCCCGCCTTGGGAAGCGGCTTGCCGGTTGCAACATCCTTCTTGGTGATTTCAAGCTCACCAGTTGTAGGCTTATTGATAAAGCCGACGCCTGCTTTGTTTTCGACGGTCACGATATCGTCATCCTCGACAATCTCAAAGTAATAGTAATTGTCATCCTTCTCAAAGCCCTTGGGAGCCTCCTTCTCGTAAAGGAAGTATCCGCCTGCAGGAAGATTGTTGAGGTAATAATCGCCTGCCTTAACAGGAGATTCGTTCATTTCACCGACAAGGGTATCCACTTCTGCGTTATACGTTTTGTCGCCGTCAACATCAGCGTAGATTTCAAACTTTGCACCCTGCAGCTTGTTGTCAGGATATTCCTCGTCAACCTTTGTGGTATAAACCGTACCGCGCTTCAATTCATTGACAAATTCCTTGTCGCCGGAGATATCGAAGTGCTGTACATCCATATCACCGGTATAGGCAAATTCGAAGGGATATTTTGTGTTGTCAATGATGTAATGCTGATCGGTGGCATACTCCTGAACGTAATACTTTCCAAAAGGAATCTCTGTGTTAAACTGCACCTTGCCGTTTTCATCGCAGTTGATAATCTCAATAAGACCATCCTTCGGGATCACCTTGCCGTCGGCCGCTTTGATGTCCTCATCTGCGAACAGCGCAAAGGCAACATTTGTGATTTCGCCGTTATCCCCGGTATGGAGCAAATCATGCTTTTCAAGTGCCTTTTGCAGTGTGATTTCTGCTTTCTGACGAATGTTATTTACCTTGATATCGGTGTTGGTAATCTCTACATTCTGACCGCCGTAGGTGATTTCGACAGTAATGGATTTGCCGTTCGTAAGATAGCCATACGGACTCTTGCTTTCGGTTACGGTATATTTACCTGCATACAGTTCCTTGGAAGTTACCTTGCCGTTCTTTCCGGTGGTGACGGTATCAACGACTTCGCCCTTCTTATACTGCACCGTGCCGTCGGCTGTTTTAATATCCTCCGCGGCTGTAATGGTAAACTCAGCACCTTCAAGCGCGCTGTTCTTGTAGACAGGCTGATACTTGATAACCGGCTTTGCTTCTTCTGCCGGAGCTGTCGGCTCGGTTGACTCAATGGGTTCGGTTGGAGCAGTCACGTCAACAGGTACTGTTGTTTCATCAACATTAACGGTGGTATTTTCAAGCGGAACCGTCGATTCTTCCACAGGCGCGGTGGTTTCTTCCGCTGCTGCGGTCACAGGCTCGGTCACTTCTTCCTCGGTCACAGAGGAAAAAATATCGCCGGTCTTAAATATGGTGATAGTACCTTTCTTAAGCGTGTTGTGGAATGTAACTGTCGCGGTTTTGTTATTCTCTACGGTAACCATTTTAGGCTCCTGCGTAACATATCTGTCGGAAGGAGTTTCCTTTACCGTATAAGTACCGGGGCGGAGACCTGAAAGATGGATTTTACCGCTTGCGTCTGTTTTTGCGGTTTTCGTGTAGTTATCTCCGCTGATGGTAAACTCAATATCACTTACAATACCGTCCTCGGAGGTTTTGATAATGTCGCAGTCACCGGTATTAAGCGTGTTGTGGAACTTCACTTCCGCAGTCTTGCCGTTTTCTACGGTAACTGTTTTTGCAGGCTGTTTCACATACTTATCCGAAGGAGCTTCGGTTACGGTGTATGTGCCGGGAACGAGACCTGCGAGAATCAGCTCGCCCTTTTCATTGGTTTTCGCTGTCTGCTTATAATTGTCACCTGTTACGGTAAACTCAATTCCGCCGATATTACCGTCATCGGCAGTCTTGACAATTTTCAGATGTCCGGCACTTGTTTTCAGCTTGAATACAGACGGAACCGGGTCGGGCGCTGCCAGACCGACGATAACATCCTGCTTGTTAGCGTCACCAAAGGCGACAAGAACGGAATTCCCTGAAACAGTCGGCACGTTCTTATTGATAGCCAATGTCTTTTCCTCGGTAATAGGCGAATTAGTCGCCAGCGTCATGGAATTACCAGAGATGCTGACAGCGATATTGCCGCTCGTCTTGTAGTCGAACTTGTTAAGAACGCCGTTGCTGTCAGTCAAAGTGACCGTGTATTTTCCGTCCTTATACTGCATGGTGTGAGTTGGAGCTTTCGACGCCAGATTTGCCGCAAAGGATGGTACCGTGTGATGGTTCGCCATAGCGGTCGCAATCGTATTGTAGACAGCCTTCACACCGGGGTTTGCACCGTCTGCGGTAAGCGAGTCGATAAACTTGGTATTGGTGCATTTGAAACCGGCGCCTGTTTCGCGGCAGCCGCAAATGAGTTCCCATACAATAACCTGTGTTGCAATCCACTGCTGTCCTTCGGTATATCCGAGATTATCTGAATTGCCGGGCTTTCCGTAAAGAAGCGCGATATTTACCGCTTTTCTTTTGTCAGCGGAGATACCGTCCCATACGGTTGACTTACCTTCAATCAGTTCATTGCCCGAATACAGGCTATAGCCGGGCTGAATGCAATACGCGTCTTTTCCGTCGGCGTAGATCCTGCACAATTCCTCGCCGGGCGTTCCAACGGTAACGTCGCCGTTCGTGACGGTCTGTACAAAGGTAATAATGTTGCCGCCGGTATCGTAGGCGTAATCAAAGGTGATCGTTGCCGGATCGCCTGTCGCCGCATTTGCCGGAATGATGAAAATAGTTGATAAAAGCGTAATGACCGCAAGGATAATCGCACCCGCGCGAGTCATCTTTGATTTTGAAATATTGTTTTTCATGAAAATCATTTCCTTTCAATAGATAAAAAAATAACAGAGGTTGCCCTCTGCCGGTTGATAAAGTTATTAGTTTTTTCGAATCATATTTATCATCAACACCTCTGTTTGATATAGTTTTTACTGCATAATAGCGCCGCCCTGCTGTTGTGCAAGGTAGTCGTTCATCTCGTCCTCATCGTACACGAAATAGTCATCGCCGCTATTCCACATGGAGACGTAAAGGTCACCGTCCTCGGTTTCGATGGGGCGCTGTTCAAAACCCTCTCCAACGCCGTCCGAGTTTTGTCCGGAAACCCACTCCCGGACAATCTCTCTTTCTTCTCCCGTAAAAGGCTCCTTGAGTTTGAACTCGACCATACCGTAAAGCGTATGATTTCGCTCAGCGACATCCCACTTGCAGGAAACCATCTTTTTCTGCGCGTTGTCATCGTCATAGAAGAAGTCCTTCATATTCGCGCCGTCGAGATCCTGTTCCTTTTCAAGCAGCTCTTGGATCTCACATTCATAATATCGGAGATAACGGTTGCCGACTTCGTATTGCTCGCCGTCCTCGTCATCCTCCATATTTCCTACAAGCGGAAAGTAGAAGGTTTCCGTGTACCTTCCGACTTCATCCGTCATGCGCTCAATATCACTGATAAGCTCCGCAGGCGTATCATATTGGTCGTGAATGATGTTCATTTCCAAATCGTCGCGGATATCCTCGATAGAGTTTTCAACAGTTTGCAGTGTCTTATTGACCTCAAGCAATGTGTTGTCTTCTCCAAACAGAAGCGACAAGTGTTTGCCGATATCGCTATCACCGAACAGCTTGACGCTGACGTCGCAATCCTCGTTGTCAACAATATGGATTTGGTCGGATGTCTTTTGTATACCGATTGAGCGTATCTTAATTTCCAAATCTATGCGGTCTCGAGGCAGGTCAACAACAAGTGTCCCACCATTAGTTTGTACCAACGCAGTGAGTAACATTTAATTTCACCTCCAAAAAGAAAAGCCACAAGGTTTTCCTTATGGCTTTGGTGTGCGTATGTAATTTTAATATTTTAGGCTTTTGAACTATAAATCAGAATTTTACTTCCTGGCAATTACAATCGGTTGATAGAATCCTGATTCCTCCGGGAATTTCCAAATCACCTGACTGCAACCACTGGATAAAAGCAGATTCGTTAATTCTTCTCTGCGGGTAGCCCGGTATTCACAAACAAACTTGCCGATCTGCAGATTCTCCTCGTCATCGATAATATACTGCGTCAATTGATAATTATCCCCGTTCCAAACCCACGTTTGAAAAGAAACGCGCTGTCCTTTTTCCGTCTTATGGATATAAGGCGGGGAATAAGGCGGCTTACTATCCAGAAGGCTGTCATAATCTCGGATACTGGCCACAAAGATACCGCCCTGTTTGATCTGACCGGTGATACTTCTGACAGCCGTTTCCAAGGCTTCGCCTGTCAGCATGTGCGGCAGCGCATTGTCCATTGCAATCACAATGTCAAACTGCTCGGAGAAGGTGTCAGTCAAGGCACAGAAATCTGCATGTTCGAAACGGATTGAAACTCCTTGACTCTCTGCCCGTGCTTTGGCTTCGGCTAATTCTCCATCGCTGATATCCGAAGCAGTTACCGGATAACCGAGAGCCGCCAGACCGATTGCCTGTGTTCCAATCCCGCAGGCACAATCAAGGATATGGGCACTGGTACTGAAGCCGTTATTATTAAAGATTTTATTCAATATAACGGCCTGTTCTTGAGTAGTAGCATTCCAGTCCAAAAACAGCTTGTCATACTGAGAAGCCATATTATCATAAAAGGTTTGGGTTATATCCATGATCTTACCTCCCATAGTCGAGTAGACCTACACCTCACAATGTAAGCCCCTCACAGAACCGTACGT
>CAMVTS010000052.1 GCA_947170465.1 uncultured Clostridia bacterium | reverse complement strand
ATCTTATTTGCCTAATGCTTCCTTAATGCTGGCGGCGACGATTTCGAGTCCCTTCATCAGCAGCTCGTCCTCGATTACCAGCGGCGGCATAATCTTGAATACCGCGCCGTTTCTGCCGGCACATTCGCAAATCACGTGCCGGTCAAAGCACTTTTCAATCACAACCTCGGAGAGATTCGCGTCGATACCGTTGAAGTCGATACCCCAAATCAGTCCCATGCCGCGGAGCTCCAGCCGCTCGTCCAGCGGAAGGACGTTCTCGGTGATGAACTTCTTGACGATTTCACCCTTGCGGCGTGTTTCCGCCTCAACGTTATTTTCAAGCAGCCAGTCGAAGGACGCCTTGCCGGCGACGAAGCTGAGCTGGTTGCCGCGGAAGGTGCCGTTATGCTCGGCAGGCTTCCAGATGTCGAGCTCTTCCTTGAGCAGGACAATCGACAGGGGCATACCGATACCGCCGACGGACTTGGAGAGCACGACCATATCCGGCACGATACCGGCTCTCTCAAAGGAGAAGAAGGTGCCGCAGCGGCAGCAGCCGACCTGGATATCGTCCACAATCATCAAAATGTCGTTCTTGTCGCAGAAGGCGCGCACATCACGGAGGAACTGGTCGGAGAACGGACGGATGCCGCCTTCCGCCTGCAGGGTTTCCATGATGACGGCGGCAGGCTTGGAAACCGCGCTGTGGTCGTCGTCGATGAGCGTCTGCATGTATTCGATGACGTCCAGTCCCTCAAACATGTAGGGAGCCGGAATGTGGGTGACGTCGTTCAGGCTCGCGCCCGCGCCGTTTCTGGCGTACATCTCGGAGGTCAGCGAGAGCGCGCCGAGCGTCATGCCGTGGAAGCAGCCCATGAAGGCGAAGATGTTGCTTCTGCCGGTGTTCTTTCTGGCGAGCTTGATTGCCGCCTCAACGCCGTTGGTGCCGGTGGGACCGCAGAACTGAATCTTGTAGCTGAGTCCTCTGGGCTTGATGATTTTTTCCTCAAGCGTCTCGATGAACTCACGCTTGGGCACGGTGTACATGTCGAGCGCGTGAATAATGCCGTCGGTGCTGAGGTAGTCCATCATTTTCTGCTTGATGTAGGGGTTGTTGTGACCGTAGTTCACAGCGCCCGCGCCGCAGAAAAAGTCAATATACGCCGTTCCGTCCTCGTCCTTGAGGACAGCGCCCTTCGCGTCAGTAAATACCTTGGGGAAGTGGCGGCAGTAGGAACGAACGTCGGATTCATACGTTTCAAATGGTTTGGTGTTCATATCAAAATACCCTCCTGTTTAGTGATTGCAGGTTTTTAAGTAGGTGCCGAGTATGCCCTTGAGCATGTCGGCGATAGCCTCCGGTTCGTCAGGAAGCAGGATAAGCAGCTGACTGCCGCAGCGCAGCAGCAGTCCTTCCTCGCCGGATGGATTTTTCAGCCGTCTGACAAGCTCCGGATGACTGGAAGCCGCGGCGCTTGCAAGAATCGCGCGTACCTCGCGGCTGTCCGAAAAGCTCATGCCGCCGACGACAAAGCAGATATCGTCGTGTAAAAACGCCTGACGGAGCTGTTCTCCGAGCGCCTTGGCGCTCGTGGAAAAGACCGTTTCGCGAATCCGCAGGCTGAGCGGCTGCAGGCTTTTTGCCAGCGTGCGCTCGCACAAAGAGGTTTTGCGCGCGGCGTAAAGAATCAGTGTACAGTCCATACGCGCCTCCGTTATTCCGACGCCTGCGCCCAGTCCTGATATTCAGGCTTGAGGACAGGTTCAAAATTCGGCGCGATAATCATATCGGTCAGGACGCAGTTGTAGTCCAGCTGCCAGCCCTTGAACACGTAATCGTAATATTGGTCGCTGGGCTTGACGGGGTCAGCCGGCGCTTTTGCCGCCTTGCCGTCCTCTACCTGCTGACTTCCCAGGCTGGAGCCGTCGTAGTTGATGAACTCGACCGTGTGGAAGATGCGCAGCTCGGTTGTGGGAGCCGCTGTGGCTGTCTGCGATTTTTCTTTTTCGTCCTTCTTGGTGGTGGCTTCGGTCGCGGTGGTCGAGGCGGTGACCTTCTGGTCTTTGAAGCTGTAGTCGCCGTCGTACCAGCTCTTGCACTCGCCCTTCTTGTAGGCGGTGTCAAAATCCGTCACCGCCGGACGCGTGCCGCCGTAGGCGTTGTAGTAAACCTCCGGCCAGACGGCGTTGTCGTTTTCGGTCGCCTTGCTCACGTCAACCTTTGCGTCCTCGCCGATACGCACCCTTCTCGCGACCACAACGGTGCGGAAGTTGGTGAACTCGTAGGAGCAGGTGGACAGCGTAATCAGCTCGTCGTCCTCGTTGACGGTGACAGGGCAGTTAATCAGCGAGCGAATCCGGACGTAGTAGACGTAATTCATGAAGTCCTTGTCGTTCTGGAAATCGCCTCTGAGGTAGTTGAAGAACTCTCCCTGACTGGAGAGGGTATTGGTCTTGTAGATGGAGATAATCTTGTACTTGCCGTTTGCCTGGGGCGTGTCGAATTCAATGACCGGCGCTTTCTTATAGAAGTCGAGGTCGCCGCTCATGCCGCCGTAGTTCATCAAATCACCGAACATGGAACCGTCGTTCATGTGGTGACCGTGCATAATCACGTTGCGGCTCTCGGTGCCCTTCTTGCAGCGGTAGTCGAGGAAGATGGTGCCGTAGCTGTCCCACTCGCCCTTGTAGTTATGGTTGAGATAGAACTGGTCGTTCATATCGTCGCCCTTGTGCCAGAGCACCGGGTAGTCAATCTGGGTATCGTTGAGGTAAATCCAGCCCACAATCTCCGGGTTAATCGCCTTCAGCTTTTCCCAGTCGATGCCTTCCTCCGGTGATGTATCAGGGGCGTGGTTGTCGTCCGTGCGCTCCTCGCCGTGGGCGATTCGCTGAATCTCGCCGTTGAGCTGGGTGTTGCGGATGCTGAGGAATACCATGTTGTAAAACAGCAGTCCCAGCGCGCCCAGAAAAACGAGAAACGCCGCGATAACCACGAGCTTTCTGCCGATTTCCCTGCCGTTGTCGCCGGGCAGCGGAATGAACTGGTTGACAAAGCCGGTCTTGGGCGGAATGTAATCCTGTGTGCCGAAGCCGTCGGGATAGTCGTTGGCGGAGTTTTCGTAGATTTCCCCGGTGCGCTTTGCCGCCAGCGCCGCGACCATGCCGAAATCCTGGCCGGTCAGCTCCGCCTTTGGCACGCACGCCACACGGATACCTTTATAAATGAAACAGTAGCCGCGGTAGTCGTTGCCGAAATCGCCCAGTGAGAACACCTTCGCTTTTTTGCGCGTCAGGGTATATTCCTTTTCGAGCGCTTCCAGCGCTTCGGCGTCGGCGTGCTCCCGCTTCGCCTTGGCAAACGCCTTGTTGCGGCGCTTCCAGTAGTCCTTGGGAGCCGGTTCGTTCTCGGCGCGCTCAGCCGCCGCGACGGTCTCCACAAAATACTTGCGGAAGGAGCTGTCGTCCTGCGTGCGCAGCGCGTTGGCGATAATCACCACGTCGGGCTTTTCCTCGGACGACGCGATGTCGTTGAGCGTCTTGTTAATCAGTGAGGAGTTGAGCAGCGTCTTTTTGACGGCGTTCAGCGTAAAGCCGTACTGCGCCAGATGCTGCCGCAGCTCGTCCTCGCGTTCGGGCAGGTTGTCCTGCTCCTTCTTTTTGCTTACGGATAGTATTTCAATATACACGCAAGCACTTCCCTTCTAAACCTATATTTCCATATCGGGTGTGATTTGTGTGATTTTCAGGTTTTGCAGCGCTTCTTCAATCAGCGGCTCAAACTGTGCCTGCTCCTGCGCCTGCCTGACGAATTTGAGAATCGGCTTGGTGCGCGGATGCTTGGGTGTGAACACCGTGCAACAGTCCTCGTAAGGCTCGATGGAGGTTTCGTAGGTGTCGATTTTGTAGGCGATGTTGATGATTTCCTGCTTGTCCATGCCAATCAGCGGACGGAACACCACCATCTCAGCCGCCTCGTCGGTGCAGTTGAGTGCGCCGATGGTCTGGCTCGCCACCTGACCGAGACTTTCGCCGGTCACCAGCGCCGCGCAGTCGTTCTCCTTGGCGATTCGCTCGGAAATCTGCATCATCAGCCGGCGCATGATAATCGTGAACAGCTCCTCCGGACAGTCGTCGCGCAGCTTTTCCTGAATCGCGGTAAAGGGTACGGTAATCATTTTGAGATTGCCGGCGTAGCGGCTCACCTTGGAGAGCAGCTTCACGACCTTTTCCTCAGCGCGCGGACTGGTGTAGGGCGGACTGGCAAAGTGCACGGCGGTCAGCTTGAGACCGCGCTTCGCCATCATATAGGCGGCGACGGGAGAGTCAATGCCGCCGCTGATGAGAATCACCGCCTTGCCGCCGGTGCCGACGGGAATACCGCCCGCGCCTCTCAGCGGGTCGGCGTGAACATACGCGCCGAAATCGCGGATTTCCACATACACCGTCACGTCCGGATGGTGCACGTCCACGCGGAGATGCGGATATTTACTCAGAATCACGCCGCCGGTTTCGCGACAGATTTCAGGGGATTTGTAGGGGAATTTCTTGTCGCTGCGCTTTGCCTCCACCTTGAAGGTCTTTGCCTTGCGCAGCACCCTTTCCAGATACACCGGCGCGGTTTCCAGCACGGATTCCAGCGTCTTTTCCGGACACATTGCCGCGCGTGAATAGGAGACCAGACCGAACACCCTGCCGATTCGCTCGGTGGCTTCGTCCAGGTCAGCCTCGTCGTCAAGCGGCTTGACGTAAATCGTGGACTGCGCTGAGGTAATCGCGTAGCGACCGGTGCCGTAAAGGGCGATTTTGATGTTTTTCTTGAGGACGTCCTCAAACTGCCGGCGGTTCAGTCCCTTGAGGACGATTTCGCCGTCTTTCAAAAGTAAGATTTCTTTCATGGTAGTAGTTAACAGCTATTAGTTATTAGGTAAACACTGATTTAAGATGAACTTTTAATAGAATCTGTAGGGGAGCCCCTCGCGGGCTCCCGGCAACCGCAGTTTTACTGCGATTGCCATGACAGCCACAAGGGCTGTCACTACAATGTTTTGGAGAGAATTGAATGATTCATTTTTTATTTCGCTGTCGCCAAAGTGCGGATGCCTTCCGCAATGCCTTCGGCGAGCGCGTCGATGTCTGCTGTTGTGTTGTGCTTGGAAAAGCTGACGCGCAATGCGCTGTCGGCGCGCCGGTTATCAAAGCCCATGGCGCTCAGCACATGGCTGGGCTTGCCCTTGGCGCAGGCGCTTCCCGAGGAAACGAAAACCTGATACCGCTCGTCGAGAAAATGCAGCATGGTTTCGCTGCGCACCCTGCCGGCGGTGATGTTCAGCACGTAGGGCAGCGCGTCCTCCGGCGAATTGAGCAGTACGCCGTCGATGGCAAGCAGCCTTTCCTTCGCGTAGGCGTTGAGCGCCTGAACGGTTTTCAGGCTGCCGCCGAGGTCAAATTCCTCACACGCCGCGCCGAATGCCGCAATCGACGGCAGCGCTTCCGTGCCGCCGCGCAAAGGCTTTTCCTGTTCGCCGCCGTACTGACGGGGAATGAGCCGCACGCCTTTTCTGACAAACAGGGCGCCGCAGCCCTTGGGCGCGTGTACCTTGTGGGCGCTCACGCTGAGCAAGTCCGCGCCGAGCTTTTTGACTTTTATCGGCAGCTTGCCGAACGCCTGCACCGCGTCGGTGTGGCAGACGACCTGCGGATTGATTTCTCTGGCGGCTTCAAAAATATCTTCCACCGGCATAATCGCGCCGGTTTCGTTGTTGACGAGCATGACGGACACCAGCGCGGTCTTGCGGTTGACCGCCGCCGCCACGTCCTCCGCATGTACCTTGCCGTCCTTGCGCGGCGCAATCCGGCTGACCGTCCAGCCGTCCTGCTCGAGCTTGTCCGCCGCTTCAAGCACGCTGCTGTGCTCCACCGAGGAAATCACAATGCTGTCGCAGGTGCGCTTTTTGGCTTCCGCCGCGCCGAACAGCGCGAGATTGTTCGCTTCGGTGCCGCCGCTGGTGAAAAACAGCTCCTTGTCGGTCGCGCCGATTTTATCGGCGACAATTTTCCTTGCGCGGTTGAGCGCATGCTCCGCTTCAATGCCCATTGAGTGTCGGGAGGAAGGATTGCCGAAGCACTCTGTCATCATTTCCAGCGCCTTTTGTGCCGCCTTTGGTGATACGACGGTTGTCGCGCTGTTGTCCAGATAATGCAACGAATCCACCTCTCCTTATACGCATATACAATTATTATACTACATGTCCGCGAAAAAATAAAGTGAAAATTTCAACATAAAATTATTTTATCCGCACAGAATAAAAGTACAGAGTGGTGAGTTTATTTGTCATCACCGAAACGGAGGAATTTTATGCTTTCACAAAAACAATACGCGGCGATGACCGCAAAAAACGCACCGAAAAGCCGGACGGCAATCTGCTGCGCCCGCGCGTTTTTCATCGGCGGCAGTATTTGCGCGGTCGGACAGGGATTGTTGGAGTTGTACGGCGCACTGGGACTTGACGAGCTCAACGCCCGGACGCTGACCTCGGTGACGCTGATTTTTGTCGGCGTACTGCTGACGGCGCTCGGTCAGTATGACCGTCTTGCAAGAATTGCCGGCGCCGGTACGCTTGTCCCCATCACCGGCTTCGCGAACGCCGTTTCCGCGTCCGCGATTGAATTCCGAAGTGAAGGACTTGTCACCGGACTGGGCGCGAAAATGTTCACGATAGCCGGCTCTGTCCTTGTCTACGGCAGCTTTGCCGCCACCGTCTACGGCGCGCTGCTCTGGGGACTGCATCTGCTGGGCGTCACGCTCTTTTAACGGCGGTGCCGGAGCAGGGCGTATTTTTCCTTTGTCGCCATGCCGCCCCGGATGTGGCGCTCGTTCTTGTTCTGCTCCAGCACCCTGCGGACTTCTTTATATAATCCGGGACTGACGTGCCTTAACCGCTCCGTCACGTCCTTGTGCACCGTGCTCTTGCTGATGCCAAACTGCTTGGCGCAGTCCCTTACCGTCGCTTTGTGCTCCGCTATGTATTCGCCCAGCATCGCCGCGCGCTCTCTCACTGTGTTCATAGGTCTCCCTCCTGCCATAGCTTATGCGTGTGACGGAACGGATATTCGTCGCAAAAGACTTGCCAAACCTTTGCCTTGATGTTATACTATAAGAAAAGGAGGGAGTGTGCATGAAAAACAGGAGATTTTTCACAAAAGTTACCGCTGTGGCTGTCGCTGCGGTCATGGCGCTTTCCATGTTCAGCGCGACTGCCTTTGCCGCCGGAAGAACTCCTGCCGGCTATATTCAGGAAAACGCTGATTTTGAGACGGCACACGCGGATGTGATTGAATACATATATCAGCAGACGATGCAGTTTCAGGAAAGAATCAATATTTATGATTACAATATCAGCGTTAGCGATTATGCGACGCTGCGCAATTCGCTGATTGGCACTTATCCGGAGCTGACGGTGCTTCTCGATAATCTGTATGGCTATTCCTACAGCTATTATTCTTCGGAGCGTCCGATTGTTGAGTTTGTGCCGCAGTATGGCTATTCTGCGGAGGAAGGCGCACAGCGTCTGGAGCGCTTCTATGATATGGCCGACTACTTCCTCGGCTTTGTCAGCGACGATATGGACGACTTCACGAAAGCACTGGTACTGCATGATGAACTGGCGATTCACGGGGAGTATATTGCGCAAAAGACGCTGGACGACGGCACCACCGTGATGAGCTCCGACTACAGTCAGATGGTGGAGGGCTGGGGACGATGTGAGACATATACCGAGGTATACGCCTATCTTCTGGCGCAGAACGGCATCCGCAGCGAGATTATCGATTCTTCTTCCATGCAGCACGAATGGCTAAAGGTGCAGCTCGACGGCAAATATTACAATGTTGACCTGACCTGGGACGACCCGATATATGATCGTCCCGGCAAAGCGTCTCACAATTATTTCCTCTGGAGCGATGAGGAATTTCAGACCAAATCGTCCGTCAAGGACGCGCATACGGACTATACCTACGCACATGCCGCCTCCGCAGATTATGATGCTTACGATAATCTGCACGGCTTCAATTCGCAGGTTTGCTGGCTGAACGGCAATTTATACGCGATTGACGAGAACAGCGAACAGCTGGTGCTTTATGACCGCCTGACCGACGGCATAACGCCGCTGAAGGATGTTTCCGGTTGGTGGAGCGCCGGAGGATACACTTATTGGCCTGGCGTTTTCTCCAGCCTTGTCGCTTACGGCGGTCTGCTCTATTACAACAGTCCCGACGCGGTGTACAGCTTTAACCCTGCTACCGGCGAGACGGAGAAGGTTGCGGACAATGAAGCGACGGAGGAGTTATACGGTCTGCGCCGGATTGACAATATCCTCTACGGCGTCAACGCGCCGAATCCCAATGTCACCGGCACCCTGACGGCGCTGTATGCGCTTCCGGCGATTGAGCCGGAGCCGGATTACACCCTCGGTGACGTGAACAATGACGGCGAAATCGACATCAGGGACGCTACGGAAGTGCAGCGCTATCTTGTGAACTATATCGACTTTGACCGGGCGCAATGGCTGGCGGCGGATTTTGATTTGGACGGCTCTGTCAGCGTAACGGACGTATCGGCAATTCAGCGGTTCATCAACCGATAAGCTATCATCAAAGGAGCGGCGTGAGCCGCTCTTTTTTGACAAAACTGGCAATGTTTCTCACTTGTCAAAAGCCGAAAACTGTGATACAATGGTAATAAGAATGGAACGTGAAGGTGAATGTGAATGAAACTTTGTAAAATACTGACAAAGACTGTTGCGGTATTGCTTTCCGCTGTGCTTGTTTCCTCTGCGGCTGTCCTTTCCGCCGGAGCTGCCGGAAGAACTCCGACAGGCTATGTGCAGGAGGATCCTGCGTTTGAAGCGCAGTATGCGGAGGCAATCGAAAAAATTTATCAGGCAACGATGAATTTTGAAGAAGTCATCTACATCGACGAATACCATATTTCCCGGGAGGATTTTTCGCGGCTCCGTTCGGAGCTGATCGGTACCCATGCGGAGCTGTCGGTCATTCTGGATACCACCTATAGCTATCAGTTCGGCGTTTCCAACGGCGTTCTGATGGCGCTTCTTCCGATATACGCTTACAGCCGAACAGAAGCAGAGGAACGCCTGAAAGCCTTCTATGACGAGGCGGATAAATACCTTTCGCTGGTTGACGAGAGCATGGATG
Source organism: uncultured Clostridia bacterium (assembly GCA_947170465.1). Taxonomy (GTDB): domain Bacteria; phylum Bacillota; class Clostridia; order Oscillospirales; family Acutalibacteraceae; genus Ruminococcoides. Next base: position 10,621 of record CAMVTS010000052.1, on the reverse strand, counting down.
AGTTTACCAAGGCGGTTGTCCTGCATGACGCGATGGTGCTCGACGCCGAGTACGTGATTACCAAGCGTTATGAGGACGGCGAGGAGGTTTTCAGCAACAACTACCACCAGATGATGGAAAAATGGGGACGCTGCGAAACCTATACCGAGGTTTACGCCTATCTGCTGGCGCAGGTCGGCATTCACAGCGAAATCGTCAATTCCGCTGAGATGAACCACGAGTGGCTCAAGGCGCGCCTGGACGGCATCTATTATCATATTGACCTTACCTTTGACGATCCGATTCCCGACCGTTTGGGCAGGGTGTCCCACAAGTATTTCCTGTACAGCGACGAAGCCTTTGATACGGAGGACGAAGCCAACAGCAGGAGGGCGCATGTGGATTATGAAACCCAGACTGACACCGACAATCGCTATGACAACGCGCAGTTCCATCGATACAATACCCGGCTGTGCCGGCTGGACGGCAAGCTGTACGCGATTGACAGAAGTACCGGCGAGCTTGTGCGCTATGATCACAAAACCGATACGGCGGTGCCGTTGAAAACTATCAGCGACACATGGCAGGCAGAGAATGGCTCTTACTGGGTAGGCTGCTTCTCCGGCTTGGAGGTTTACGGAGATTTGTTGTATTACAATACGCCCAAGGCGGTGTACTCCTATAATCCTGCCAGCGGCAAGACAGAGAAGGTTGCCGACAATACCTTTGATATGGATTTTTACAGCATTTTGCTCAGAGACGGCAAGCTCTACGGCGTGGTTGCCGAAAACCCCAACGTCACCGGCAGTCTGGAGTATCTGACAACGCTGGAAGAACCCGCACCCATCGAGCCTGAGTTCCTTTTGGGAGATGTCGACGGAGACGGCAAGGTGAATATCGTTGACGCGACGGAAATTCAGCGCTATATTGCCGACCTCACCGATTTTACGCCGGCACAGCGCAAGGCGGCGGATTACAACGGAGACGGCACGATCAACGTCACCGACGCGACCGCGATTCAGTACGCGATTGCGCAATAAATGAAGATAGCCGGCAGAAGCATTGCTTTCTGCCGGTTTTTGTGCTATACTTCCATTATCCAAACGAGAAGGAGAGAGTAGGATGTTTTGTTCCAAATGCGGCAAGGAGATCGTTCGTCCCGGCAATTTTTGCGTTGCCTGCGGCGCACCCCTGAATGTGCAGACAAGTACGCCGGCGATTACACCGAACACTATTTTGTATGACGGCGCTTGTACATGGACGACCGGCGGCGTTTTTTATAGCAGCTGCTATATGACCGTGACGTATGAAAAGCTTATGCTGTTCAAAAACAAGCGCGCAAAAGAACGCGGCGAACAGCCGATGGTTACGGTTTTTTGCAACACCATCCGTGCTATTCGCATGGCAGGCAATATGCAGGGACCGTACATGATTCTCACGATGACCGACGGAAAATCACTGAATTTTCGCTATCTGTTCGCCATGCAGGAGATTCATAACGCCTGCCAGAGAGCGGCAAGGTTCCACAATCCCCAGTGGTTCCAATATTGACCGAAAGCGCCAACAGGCGCTTTTTGTTTCTTGTATTATCGTGCGGAGTGTGGTATAATAAAACGATAATGGGGTGGTATCATTGAAAATAACATCATTGTTTCAAAATGAAAAAACGGTTTTTTCCTTCGAGGTGTTTCCGCCTAAAAAGGATTCGCCCATTGAGTCGGTCTACGGCAAGCTGGAGGAAATCTGCGCGCTCAAGCCGGATTTTGTCAGCGTCACCTACGGCGCGGGCGGTTCAGGCGCGCACAGCCGTACCTGCGAGATTGCTTCTCACATCAAAAACGACCTCGGCACAGAGTCGGTGGCGCACTTGACCTGCGTCAACAGCACGCGCGGGGATATCGACGCGGTGCTCGATGATTTCCGCCGGAACGGCATTGAAAATATTCTCGCTCTGCGCGGCGATATGATGCCGGGCGCGGAGCCGAAAAGGGATTTCCGCTACGCGAGCGAGCTGGTTGCCTATATCCGTGAAAAGGGCGGCTTTGACATTGCCGGTGCCTGCTATCCGGAGGTGCACCTCGAAGCTGCCGACGAGGTGGAGGACGTGCTCAATCTCCGCAAGAAGGTGGACGCCGGCGCGTCACATTTAATCAGTCAGCTGTTTTTTGATAATTCTGTTTTTTACCGCTTTCTGGAGCGCACCAGAATCGCCGGTATCAACGTGCCGATAGAAGCCGGTATCATGCCGGTCACCAACAAGAGCCAGATTGAGCGCATGGTGTCGCTCTGCGGCGCAAGTCTGCCGGCAAAATTTTCCAAAATCATGCAGCGCTACGAGAGCAAGCCGGAGGCGCTGAGAGACGCCGGTATTGCCTACGCGGTAGAGCAGATTGTGGACTTAATCGCCAACGGCGCAGACGGTATCCATCTCTATACCATGAACAATCCCACGGTTGCGCGCCGCATTACCGAAGCGGTGTCAAGCCTGTTATGATAACGACGGAAGCGCCTGACCGCGCGGAAGTGCTGCGCTATCTCGGCGGCGCGGACGCACAGCCGGACGAACGGCTGACAGCCCTGCTTGACAGTTGCGAGAAAGAACTGCTGCGGATTGCTGAGCCAAAATATTTATATCGCATGATTGACCTGCCCTGTGACGAGTGGATAGCCGGCGAGGATATCAGGGCGCATTTGCGCGGCTGTGACCGCGCGATATTGTTATGCGCCACACTGGGCATGGCGGTTGACCGGACCTTGCGCGTGACGCAAATAAAGGATATGTCACGGGCGGTCGTGCTCGACAGCATGGCGAACGTCCTGATTGAACAGGTCTGTGACAAGGCGGAGCGGCTGATTGCCGCACAGCTGCCGGATTGTCACCTGACCTTCCGCTACAGTCCGGGCTACGGCGATTACCCGATTGCCATGCAGAAAAAATTTCTGGAAGCGCTCGACGCGCCGCGCAAAATCGGACTTAGCCGCAATGAGAGCGATTTGCTCACGCCGTCCAAATCTGTCACCGCGATAATCGGCGTGTCAAAAGAACCGGTGGAGCGCCGCAGACGCGGCTGCGCGGTGTGCAATCTGCGCGAAACCTGCCGGTACAGAAGGAGAGGAAACCACTGTGGATTTGAAAACACTTCTCAATAAAAAAGAATTTGTGCTCCTCGACGGCGCGATGGGCACCATGATTCAGAAAAGCGGCGCGGTCTATGACCACTCGCCCGAAACCCTGAACATCACCCGTCCGGAGCTGATTCAGTCCTTCCACAAGGCGTATATCGACGCCGGCGCGGATATTGTCTACGCCAACACCTTCGGCGCAAACGCCTATAAGCTCGCGGAGAGCGGCTATTCCGTGCAGGAGATTATCGCTGCCGCCGTTCAGAACGCCAAAAAAGCCGCCGAGCGCACCGGCGCGCTGGTCGCGCTGGATATCGGTCCCATCGGTATGCTGCTGGAGCCTGCCGGTTCGCTGCGCTTCGACGAGGCGTACGATTACTTCCGTGAGCAGATTGAAGCCGGACAGGGCGCCGACCTCATTGTCTTTGAGACCATGACGGATTTGTATGAATTGAAGGCGGCGGTGCTCGCGGCAAAGGAACATTCCGATTTGCCGGTGCTTGCCACTATGACCTTTGAACGCAGCGGCAGAACCTTTACTGGCGTATCTCCTGCGGCGGCGGCGCTGACGCTCAGCGGACTGGGCGTAGAGGCGCTCGGCGTGAACTGCTCTCTCGGTCCTGACGAGCTGGAGCCGGTGATTGCCGAGATGACGCGCTATACCGACTTGCCCTTGATTGTCAAGGCAAACGCCGGTTTGCCCGACCCGAACAGCAATGAATATGATATTCTGCCCGACCGGTTTGCGGAGTGCGTCACGGCGCTGCTGCCCTACGGCGTGAAGCTCGTCGGCGGCTGTTGCGGCACTACGCCGGCATATATCGCCGCCATCAAAGCGGCGCTTGACGGTAAACAGTATATTCCTTGTCCGCGCAGCACCGATACCGCCGTATGCAGTGCCAGCACGGTTGTGGAAATCAATATGCCGCGCATTATCGGCGAACGCATCAATCCCACCGGAAAAAAGCTGTTCAGGCAGGCGCTGGTCGAGAATAATATCGACTACATTCTGACACAGGCGCTCAGCCAGGTCAGCGGCGGCGCTGAGCTGCTGGACGTCAACGTCGGTCATCCCGAAATTGATGAAAAACAAATGATGGTGCGCGTGCTCAAGGCGATTCAGAGCGTCTGCGACGCGCCCTTGCAGATAGATTCCACCAAGCCGGAGGTTCTCGAAGCCGGTCTGCGCTGCTACAACGGCAAGCCGATTGTCAATTCCGTCAACGGCGAGGAAAAGAGCCTTTCTTCCGTTCTGCCGCTTGTCAAAAAATACGGCGCTTCCGTTGTCGGCTTAACGCTCGACGAGGACGGTATTCCCAAGACCGCCGACGGTCGTTTTGCGATTGCCAAGCGCATTGTGGAACGCGCCGAGGCGCTCGGCATTGACCGCCGTGACGTGTATATCGACTGCTTAACCCTGACGGTTTCCGCCGAACAGGACGCCTGCCGCGAAACGCTCCAAGCGCTCCGCCGCGTCAAGACCGAATTAGGCTGCAAGACCTGCCTGGGCGTTTCCAATATTTCCTTCGGACTGCCCAACCGTGAACTGGTCAACCGCACCTTCCTCACCATGGCAATGGAGGAAGGGCTGGATTTGCCCATCATCAACCCGAATATTGAATCCATGACCGGCGCGGTGCGCGCTTACCGTGTGCTTGCCGGACTGGATAAAAACTCGCTCGATTTTATTGCCGCCTATCAGGATACCCCGGCGGCAGCGGCAAAGCCTTCCGCGGCGGAAATGAGCTTGAGTGACGCGGTCTACAGCGGTCTGCAAAACGAGGGTGCCGCCGCGACGCGCAAGCTGCTCGAAACACAGGAAGCCATGGTGATTGTCAATCAACACCTGATTCCGGCGCTCGACAGGGTGGGCGAGGACTTTGAGAAAAACAAAATCTTCCTGCCCCAGCTCATTCAGAGCGCCAACACCGCGCAGGCGTGCTTCGACGTGATTAAGGAGCACCTGAGCAGGACCGGCACCGAGAGCGTCAGCAAGGGCAAAATTATCGTCGCCACCGTCAAGGGCGACATTCACGATATCGGCAAGAATATCGTCAAAACCCTGCTCGATAACTACGGCTACACCGTCGTTGACCTCGGCAGAGACGTTGACCCGCAGCTGATTGCGGACACCGCCGTTGAGCAGGACATCACCATGGTCGGTCTGTCGGCGCTGATGACAACCACCCTCGGCAGCATGGAGGAGACCATCCGCCTGATCCGCGCGACCAAGGCGCTGCAGAATCCCGACGGCTCCAGCCGCGTAAAAATCTTTGTCGGCGGCGCTGTCCTCACGCGCGATTACGCCATGAAAATCGGCGCGGATTTCTATTGCCGCGACGCCAAAGAGAGCGTTGACGCGGCAAAAACGGTTTTCAAAGAGTCACAGAATCCGGATTGACTTTTGCCGGATTGTATACTATAATAACGCTGTGTGTGCGTATCTTTTCCCATGGGAACTGAGGGGTTATATTTTGTCCAGATTTAACTATCGAAAAGTCATTCTGCTGTTCGCGGATATCTTTATCATCACCGTCAGCGGCATTACGCTGAATTTTGTCCTCTCGCTGATTGGCTGGATTGGTCCGGAGAGCAGCAAGGGCTTGCTTTACTATATCATCATCAACATCGTCACCTGCGTATTGTGCATGCTTGCCGCAGGCGGTTATACGCGGCTCTGGCGATACTTTAATATCAAAGACTACATTATCTGCGGCGGCGCTGTCGCCGCCGGGTTTACGCTGGGATTTCTCCTGCTGCTTTTGGTCGGCAGGCGTCCGAGGCTGATTTTCTGGGGCTTGTTTTTTCTGGTCACGCTTGTCGGTTTGCTGCTGTTCCGCTTTTTGTTCAAACGCACCTTCCTCGATTTGACCGAGGTCGGCAGAATGGAAACTGCCGAGCGCACCCTGATTGTCGGCGCAGGACAGGCAGGACGGCTGATTCTGCGCGAAATCGAAAACGCGCGCTATGATGAGAACAGCCCCTCACGCAATATTGAGGCGGTCGGCTTCGTCGATGACGATGTGACCAAACAGCGCTCCAGTATCGGCATGGTGCCGGTGCTCGGCACAACGCCGGAAATTCCCAAGGTCTGCGAAGAGTACCGGATAAGGAACATCATCGTGGCGATTCCTTCCTGCGAGGAGGATGAAAAGCGTAAGATTCTCGATTACTGTTCCCAGACAAAATGTAAAATCAAGGTGGTTCCCTACCTCAGCGAGCTGCTTTTCGGCGACGGTCAGCAGTTGATTTCCCAGGCGAAGGAAATCAAAATTGAGGATTTGCTCGGCAGAAAGCCAATCGAATTTGACAAGAACAAAATCCGCTCCTTCATCACCGGCAAGGTCTGTATGGTGACGGGCGGCGGCGGCTCTATCGGCAGCGAGCTGGTGCGCCAGATTGCCGGCTACCAGCCCAAGCAGGTGATTATCGTTGATATTTACGAGAATAACGCCTACGAAATCCAGCAGGAGCTGGTGCGCGAATACGGCGCCAACCTCAATCTTGTCACGCTGATTTCTTCCGTCAGAGATTACGACAAGATGAAGGCGATTTTTGAGAAATACCGTCCGGAGCTGGTGTTCCACGCGGCGGCGCATAAGCATGTTCCGCTGATGGAGACGGTTCCCGAGGAAGCCGTCAAGAATAACATTTTCGGCACCTTCAACGTCGCCAAACTGGCGGTGGAATATGAAACCGCCAAGTTTGTGATGATTTCCACCGACAAAGCGGTCAATCCCACCAACGTCATGGGCGCTACCAAGCGCGCCTGCGAGATGATTATCCAGTACATGGCGCAGCAGGGCAGCAAGACCGAGTTTGTGACAACGCGCTTCGGCAATGTACTCGGTTCCAACGGCTCCGTTATTCCGCTGTTCCGCAAGCAGATTGAAAGCGGCTCTCCTGTTACGGTTACGCACCCGGATATCATCCGCTATTTCATGACGATTCCCGAAGCGGTTTCGCTGGTGCTCGAAGCCGGCGCAATGGCAAAGGGCGGTGAGATTTTTGTCCTGGATATGGGCGCTCCCGTCAAGATTACCACACTGGCGGAGAATTTAATCCGCATGTACGGCAAGACCCCTTACACCGAGGTGCCGATTATCTTCACCGGTCTGCGTCCCGGCGAGAAGCTTTTTGAGGAGCTGCTCATGGACGAGGAAGGACTGCAGTCAACCGAGAACAAAAAAATCTTTATCGGCAACCAGATTCAGATTGACCCGGATGAGCTGACGCAAAAGCTCGATAACCTGCATCAGGCGGCGCAGGCAAACGATTCGGACAAAACTGTCGAGCTGCTCAGCAATCTGGTTCCGACCTTTCATCACAGCTGTTAACATCACGGCAGAAGCCTTTGCGTTTTGCAGGACTTCTGCCGTGAACTTGCATAAAACGGACGGAGCAGCTGCTCTGTCAGACAAGATTCACTTGACTTTTACAGAGCGTTATGATAAAATTTTAGTGTTTATGCGGATGTTTCGCGTAACACCAACATAAAATAGCCTCAGCGAAAGGAGAGCAGGAGACTATTAGCGCCAGGACCCATTGGGTTGACGAGGGTTGGCAGTTATCGAAAGACTCGGCGGATGCTGCCACGGCTGACCGGTCAGTCGTCAGGAGGAAAAGAAAAAGCAGAATCAATACTGTAACAAAGGTTTCTCCGTCACCGCGCTTCCAATTAAATTACGATATTTTCCCAAGGAGATATGAATTAATATGAGAGTTGTTATTCAGGACAATTACGATAAAATGTGCAAGTGGGCGGCTCAGTATATCGCTCAGAAAATCAAGAACCACAAGGAGAACCGTCCCTTCGTTCTCGGACTTCCCACCGGTTCTTCGCCGATTGGCGTTTACAAGGAGCTCTACACCATGAACCAGAAGGGCGAGCTTTCCTTCGCGAACGTCGTTACCTTCAACATGGACGAATATCTCGGACTGCCTCACGAGCACGACCAGAGCTACTGGTACTTCATGCACGACAACTTTTTCAACCATCTGGTTGACATGAAGCCCGAAAACATCAATATCCTCAACGGCATGACCGACGATCCCGAAGGTGAGTGCGCAAGATATGAGGAGAAAATCGCTTCCTACGGCGGCATCGACCTCTTCATGGGCGGCATCGGCGTTGACGGACACATCGCGTTCAACGAGCCCTTCACCAGCCTGGCTTCCCGTACCGGCGTGAGAAACCTCACCACCGATACCAGAATTGTCAACTCCCGTTTCTTCGGCAACGATCCCGAGGCGGTTCCCGCTCAGGCGCTTTCCGTCGGCGTCGGCACCGTTACCGATTCCAAGGAAGTGCTCATTCTCATCAACGGTCACAACAAGGCGAGAGCGCTTGCCGAAACCGTAGAAGGCTCCGTCAGCCACAAGTGGACCTGCTCCGCGCTCCAGATGCACAACGGCGCTATCATCGCCTGTGATGAGGCTGCCTGCGGCGAGCTGACCGTTGACACCTATAAATACTTCCTCGATATCGAAAAGAAGGAGAGACTTTAATGTATACTATCAAAGACCTCTACGATCTTGACCATACGCTTGCCAGGGATTATCTCTCTCAGTTCACCTATCCGTGGGAAGCGCTCAAGGGTATCAAGGATTTCATTCTTGAGCTCGGTCCCACGCTGGGCGACGATTACGAGCAGAGAGCCGAGGGCGTCTGGGTTCACAAGACCGCAACCGTATTTCCTTCCGCATATTTAGGCGCTCCCTGCATTATCGGTCCCGAAACCGAGGTCAGACACGGCGCATTCATCAGAGGTTCGGCGCTTGTCGGCGCAAACTGCGTGGTCGGCAACTCCGTTGAGCTGAAGAACGTCATTCTCTTTGACCACGTGCAGACCCCTCACTACAACTATGTCGGCGACTCTATTCTGGGCTATTTCTCCCACATGGGCGCAGGCTCCATCACATCTAACGTAAAATCCGACAAGAAACTCGTTGTGGTTCACAACGGCACCGAGTCCATCGAGACCGGTATCAAGAAATTCGGCGCTATGCTCGGCGACTATGTAGAGGTTGGCTGCAACGCAGTCTGCAACCCCGGCACGGTTATCGGCAGACACGCCAGCGTATATCCCACATCCTGCGTCCGCGGTGTCGTTCCCGAGAACTGCATTTTCAAGAACAGCGGCGCAATCATCGAAAGGAAGGCTGACTGATGGGCAAGTATTTCGGCACTGACGGCTTCAGAGGCGAGGCGAACAAGAACCTCACCTTTGAGCACGCGGTAAAAATCGGACGTTTCCTTGGCTGGTACTTCGGCGCCAACATGGGCAAAAAAGCGAAGGTTGTTATCGGCAAGGACACCCGCCGTTCCTCCTATATGTTTGAGTACGCGCTCTGCACCGGCTTGATGGCAAGCGGCGCTGACGCTTATATCATGCACGTTACCACCACACCTTCGGTGGCTTACATCACCCGCATTGACGATTTCGACTGCGGCATCATGATTTCCGCGTCTCATAACCCCTACTACGACAACGGCATCAAGCTGATCAACAGCAAGGGCGAGAAGATGGAGGAGGAGACCCTTCTCAAGGTTGAGGAATACATTGACGACAAGCTCGAAATTCCGGTTGCCGAGAGAGATGAAATCGGCAGAACCGTCGATTATGTTGCCGGCAGAAACCGCTATATCGGCTACCTCATTTCCATGAGCAAGTACAGCTTCAAGGGCGTGAAGGTCGGTCTCGACGTTGCCAACGGCGCTGCATGGCAGATTGCCAAGGGCGTATTTGACGCGCTGGGCGCCAAGACCTACGTTATGAACGACGCTCCCGACGGCTTCAATATCAACACCGACTGCGGCTCCACCCATATTGAGCATCTCCAAAAGTTCGTTGTTGACAACGGACTTGACATCGGCTTTGCCTATGACGGCGACGCTGACCGCTGCCTGGCAGTAGATGAAAAGGGCAACGTCGTCACCGGCGACCACATCATCTACATCTATGGCTGCTACATGAAGGAGAGAGGCAAGCTGCACAACAACAAGGTTGTTGCAACCATCATGAGCAACTTCGGTCTTTTCAAGGCGCTCGACAAGGTTGGCATTGAGTACGACAAGACCAACGTCGGCGACAAGTACGTCTACGAGAACATGGTGCAGACCGGCAACCGCATCGGCGGCGAGGAATCCGGCCACATCATTTTCCAGAAGTACGCGACCACCGGCGACGGTATTCTGACCTCTCTCAAAATGATGGAGGTTATGCTTGCCAAGGAGAAGCCCATGAGCGAGCTCGCAGCTCCCATGGTGATGTATCCCCAGGTGCTCAAGAATGTGCGCGTACGTTCCAAGCCCGACGCCAAGAACGATCCCGACGTCCAGAAGGAAGTTGAAAAGGTTGCGGCGGCGCTGGGTGACAACGGCAGAATCCTGCTCAGAGAATCCGGCACCGAGCCTGTTATCCGCGTCATGGTAGAGGCAGGCTCCGACGAGGAGTGCGAGAAGTACGTTGACCAGGTAATCGACGTTATCCGCGCAAAAGGTCATATTATCGGCTAA
>CAMVTS010000051.1 GCA_947170465.1 uncultured Clostridia bacterium | reverse complement strand
GACAGAAATAGAGAACGGTACATTTCAATTTTGAATGTAATAATTCACAAAAAAAGGCGGCAACTGTTGATGGTTGTCGCTTTTTTTACTAAAAAGAATTATTATCCAAAATTCAAGTCGGTAAAATGGGAATTTAACCAAATAAAAGATTACAATCTTGTGCATTTAGCAGATTGTAAAAAAAAACAAAAAATGTTATGATAATAATGGTCATATGGGATACATTGTACCCAAAATAAAATAAAAAGGAGGAAAAACTATATGACTAAAAAAATCATTAGCATCGTTTTGGCAGTTTGTATGGTATTCTCATGCTTTACAGTACTGGGACTTACCGCCTCAGCTGCCGAAGGTGCACAAACCGTTGACGACGGTATCTACCTGATGGGTAGCATGAACGAATGGAAAGAAAAAGCAGAGTACAAGTTTACAGCTAACAGTGCCTCAAGCGGTGAGTACATGCTTGACACCACTCTCGCTGCAAATGACGAGATTAAGGTAAAGAAGGTAGCCGGCAGCAATGCAACATGGTATCCTGCAGAAAACTATACAGTAGATGCAAGCCACGCAGGAAACGTTACGATTTACTTCAAGGAAACCTATGATGAGATGTGGAAGGACTTCGGCGGCTATTTCTACATTCAGGTTAAGTCTGAGCAGCAGGAAACCACCAAGGCTCAGGAGACCACCGGCGGAGATACCAGCACTGATTACTATCTTGCAGGCGATATGAACGAATGGTCTGTTAATGCTGCGTATAAGTTTACTGCTAATTCCGCTGCTCCCGGCGAATACGTACTCAATAACGTTTCTCTCACCACCGGTCAGAAGTTCAAGGTAGTTAAGGCAGAAGGCACCAAGATTGTTGCTTATTATCCCGATGGCGAAAACAATGATTATGTTGTTACCACGGATATTGCCGGTACTGCTGATATCTACTTCAGACCTGCTACCAATGCTGAATGGAAATCAGGATTTGATAAGGCCGGTTACATTTGGGTTGCTAAGCAGCAGAGCGAAGAAATTGAAGTTCCTGACGCTCCCGAAGGCTATGTCAATGTATTCCTGACCGACACCGTTGGCTGGGGCAATGTATACGCATATTCCTGGGACAAGAACGGCAAAGAGACCACAAGCTGGGATAATGCTCCGAAGATGACATTTGTCAAGAATGATACGAACGGAAAGCCTGTCTATTATGTAACTGTTCCCAACAACTGCGGCGGCATTGTATTTAACAACAGAACAGATAAGACTGTTGACGCAACTCCTGTTTCCGCAGGCGCTCACTGGAAGATTGGCTCCTTTAAACAAAACGGCGACCACGGTGAAAAAGTGTACAATCTTGAGTTTGTTGAAGACGCAGGCGGTTACGCTTACTACCTCACCGGTTCCATGAATACTCCTGCCAGTGTAACGTCATGGACAGACGCTTACAAGTTTACTGAGGGTGCTGACGGCAACTTCACACTTGAAACCACTCTTGCTGAGAACAACTGGCTGAAGGTTGTCAGAGTAAATCTTGACGCCAACAACAAGCCCACTGAAATTGCGGTATGGTATCCCGCAAGCAATGGTTCTAACAATCAGGACTACGTTGTTCCCGCATCTCTCGCAGGCAATGTAAAGATTACCTTCAATCCTGCCGGTAACAAGTGGAATTCCTTCCATGCAGGCGGTTTCTTCACCATTGAGAAGACTGCAGCTCCCTCTCCCGTCAAGATTGACAACTTCAAGGCATATATCGTAAATATGGTATTCGGCGAGAGCCTTTCCATGAAGTTCTATGTAAAGAGCGCTGTATTAGACGGATATACCGATGCATACATGGTATTTACCAGAGAAGGCAAGCAGACCATAGCACAGATGGAAGGTCCTGACAGTGACGGCGATTACTACTTCACGTTCAAGAGCCTTTATCCGCAGCTTGTTGTAGACGATATCAACGCAGAGCTTCACGCGTTTAAGAATGGCGTAGAGTACTACGGCGATATTTATACCGACAGCGGTGAGAGATACATCAAGAGATGTCTCGAAAAGTATAAGTCCGGCAGCACCTTAAAGTACAGAAATGCCCGCACTATGTATGTTGACATGGCAATCTACTGCGGCTTAATGCAGAAGAAGATGCATCACAAGGATGATACACATCTGATTACGGATTATCTGACTGCAGAGCAGCTTTCATGGGCGTCAACCAGCGTAGAAACCAAGAATGACAGAGTATTTGACTACATTCAGTGTGAAAACGCTGATACACAGTGGACAGCTTCCAACATCGTCTTCAGTGATGTAGTTGTTACAAAGGCATACTTCAAGACAAATTCCATCGCAGGCAAGACCGTGAAGGTAACGTTTGATGGCAGAGAGTCAACCTATACCGAGGCAGACTTCATTCACGACAGCAGCTGTGATGCGGATGAGTACTACATTGAGTTCGGCGATTTGTTCGCAAGACAGATGTCTACCCTTTGCTATTTCACCGTATACAATGCGAGCGGAACAGCATGCAGTCCTACCATGCAGTATTCCATTGATTCCTATGCTACCATCATTCACAATCATCCCAAATACCAGGGACAGGAAATTGACCTGATTTGCCAGGCAATGGTTAAGTATGGACATTCTGTATACAAGTACTTGTATAATGTCGCGTAAGTGTTTTGTAAAAATTGTGTCATAAATATTGACAGAAAATAAAAAAGTGCTATAATAAATAAATAAATAATGGGGAGATAACTCATTATTATATCTAAAAAAAGAGGTGAAAAGAAATGAAAGAATTATACTCTGCTCCTGTAGTAGATGTAGAGCTGTTCGAAACTGTTGACGTTATCCGTACCAGCAATTCCGGCCCCGCAAGCGATGAGCCGGGTCAAGGTGAGAAGGTCTAATTTCGAACCCACAATCTATAACCGCCCTTCGGACTTCCGAAGGGCGGTTCTTTATATGTCAGCAGTCATATTGAGCGCTATGACAGGATAGCACTGAAAGAAACAAAAATGTAACCATTTGTAGTAATTCGGAGCTGAATCTGTCAAAACTAACACTTTTCACACGATTCCACATAGAGGAAAGGAGTTATCAACAACACTGACACGTTTCCACACAGAGGAAATTACTGTGAATTATATATAAAATAATAAATAACAAATACAAATAAGACATACGAAACCAATAATAAGTAAACGGATTGTTACCAATTCCAAGAAAAAATTTCAAAAAATTAAATTTTCTTACAAAAAAGGCTTGTTTTTTTTCTCTATTCGTATTATAATAGTACCATAATGTTTTTGGAGAATTTTCAAAAAGAATTAAACAGGATATGGAGAGAGTAAAAAATGAGATTACGTAAGCAGGAACTGGGAGACAGAAATCTGGTAGGCAATCGCGTCGAGCTTGTCAGAAAGCAGAAGGGCATGAAGCAGAAGGAGCTCCTTGCACAGCTGCAGGTCAACGGCGTTGACATGAACGCATCCGGCTTGTCCAAGCTCGAAGGTCAGATTCGCTTCGTCACGGACGTCGAACTGGTTGCATTGGCAGATATTCTGGAGGTTTCTGTCGATTATCTTCTTGGAAGAGAAAAGTAAAGCGAAAATTTGCTTTTTTGAACGGTGGAGTTGCTTCGGCGGCTCCTTTTTCATGTAAAAAAGGCGCTGACAATCAAAAAAGATTGTCAGCGCCCAATATTTATTATATCATATTTGATTACAAGATACAAGAGGTTTTTTAAAAATAAAATTTAAAATAATTTTATTAAAATACTTGACAATGTTAATAGTTTCATGTATAATATAGACAAAGAAAAGGAAAAACAAGGAGGTCTTAAATATGAAAGCTAAGATTCCTTACATGTTCCGGATTATGAATTATCTTCGGAGCTTGCCCCCCAATGTGGCAGTCCCGACTTCTGAGGGACTTGGTCAGAAAGCCGTCTGATGCCGAACAGCTGATCTTTTGATTGTTATTAAACATATTTTTGATGTAATGTTGTTTTTGGATTAAGACTTGATTCGTATGTGATGTACCTGACTTTGCTGGAAACCGACTTTCATTTTTTCATATATCGGGTACACGCCGCAGATGAGCCGCATGACTGAGGAGCAACGAATAGGGCGAATTCAGATTTTCCTACAATTTAATATATTTTGAAAGAACGAGTACGACGATTACGAGGACAGACCAATGAGAACGTAATTTTTCAGCAACGCTGACGGACATAAAATTTCTGAAACGGAGATTAGACCAATGGGTGTGTATATTTAGAACCGGTATTCTACGAACGGAGATTAGTCCAATGTAATACGCAGCTTTTTCCAGGATAATTTCACAAAATTGGAGTGAGTCCCAAGGACAGTTAAGTTTCTTTCTTCCCGGCCCAACAGGGCAGGGGTTCAACGAAAACGTTTTCAGGCGGTGGCAGACGTGTCACCGCCTTTTTTGCGATTAATACTAATACCTAATAAAAAGTAGACAATCTTTGCGGTCTATTTTCCGCAATACTGCGTTGTCGTCCTTGCAAGGCGCCAGCCTTGCCGCGTCCTCCGCCTTGTCTTGCGAAAAATATCCTCTCAAAATATAAGTCTACTTTCTATCAGGAATTAGTATAAGCCAGAAAGCGCTTGCTGACGCAACAATGCCGCTGTTACAAACAGCGGCATTGTTGTTTACTCAAATATTAACGGAATACATCAGTTAAGCCCCAGGAGCGCCTCTGCGGCGTTTTTAAGCTCAGCCAGTACGGAATTCGCATTTTCCTTGTTCGTGCCTACAGCGGTCAGATAGAGCTTGATTTTCGGCTCAGTGCCGCTGGGACGGATGATCACGGCATTATTGCCGGACAGATGAAGCGCGATAACGTTGGAGGTCGGAAGGGTGATGTCGGTGGTCTCGCCGGTGGCAATCACGGTTTCCTTCTTGAGCAGATAGTCGCTGACCTTCTCAACGGTGTAGCTGCTAACGGCGGCAGGCAGGTTCTCTCTGACTTCCTTCATCAGATTCGCCATCTTTTCCATGCCCTCGGCGCCTTCAAACTCGTAGGCGAAGGTCTTGTTGAGATAATAGCCAAACTCCTCATACAGACCGTCAATGACCTCTGCAAGGCTCTTGCCCTGCTTCTTGTAGTAAGCAGCCATCTCACAAATCAGCATGGTCGCGACGACAGCGTCCTTATCTCTGACATAGGTGCCGGCAAGATAGCCGTAGCTCTCCTCAAAGCCAAAGAGATAGCGGTTTTCCTCGCCCTTCTTTTCAAGGTTGAGAATGACCTCGCCGATATATTTGAAGCCGGTGAGCACGTTTTTCAGTTCGCAGTCATACTTTTCGCACAGCTTGCGGATAAGCTCGGTGGTAACGATGGTCTTGACGACAACCGGACGCTCCGGCAGCTTTCCCTGCTCCTTCTTGCAGGAGAGGATATAGTTGGTGAGCATGACGCCGTCCTCGTTGCCGGTGATCAGGCGATAGCTGCCGTCGTAATCTCTGACGGCGATACCGGCTCTGTCGGAGTCGGGGTCGGTGGCAATCAGCAGGTCAGGCTGCACCTTCTCGCAGAGCTCCAAGCCCTTTTGCAGCGCTTCCTTGATTTCCGGATTCGGATAAGGACAGGTGGTGAAGTTGCCGTCGGGCATTTCCTGCTCCTTGACGACCTCCACACAGCTCACGCCGATTTTGTCCATAATTCTTCTGCACAGCTTGTTGCCGGCGCCGTTGAGCGGCGTGTAGACGACCTTGAGGTCAGCGCCTTCGCAGATACCGGGATTCACCTGCTGTTCGAGCACCTTTTCGAGGTAGGTGTCGTATACTTCATCCTCGACATAGGCAATCAGTCCCTTTGCCATCGCCTCGTCGAAGTCCATGGTCTTAACGTCGTCGAACATATCGAGCTTGGTAATCTCGCTGTAAACGGTGTTGGCAGCGTTGTCGGTCATTTGACAGCCGTCCTCGCCGTAAGCCTTGTAGCCGTTGTATTTTGCCGGATTGTGGCTGGCGGTCACCATGATACCTGCCCGGCACTTGAAGTAGCGCACCAGGTAGGAGAGCACCGGTGTGGGCTGCAGCTCGGTGGTGAGATACGCCTTGATGCCGTTGGCAGCGAGCACCTTTGCGGCTTCCTTGGCAAAGAGGTCAGCCTTGATGCGGCTGTCATAGGAAATCGCGACAGCACCGCTGCCGTATCTGCCGATGACATAGTTGGCGAGTCCCTGTGTTGCCTGACGGACAACATAGATGTTCATGCGGTTGGTGCCTGCGCCGATAACGCCTCTGAGACCGGCAGTGCCAAAGGTGAGAGCCGTATAGAATCTCTCATAAATCTCGTTTTCGTCATCCTTGACGGCGGCAAGCTCTGCGGTCAGGTCGGCGTCCTCAACAGCCTTCTCACACCACGTCTGATACAGTTTTTGAATATCCATGAAAATCACCCCATTGAGATATTTTTGAGATATTGCCATCTGAAGATAGTCATTCAAGTGACAACCTTATACATTATTTATCTTATCATAAAACGGCGAAAAATACAAGTTGTAATCAACTTCTTTTTCGCCGTTTATGATTTACATTGTCTTATTTTTTCACAATTAAGTAGCTGTGATCCGTTTCAGTAACCGTATAGCCCTGAGCCGCGTAGCCCTGCATCACGGACTGCGCGTTCCAGCCGTTGTTTTCCGTCTGACCGGAGAGCTTCGGAAGAAAGACGAGCTGCGGCAGCTTTTCCGGATTCAGCCCCTGGTATGTTTGCAGGCGGTTAAGCGTATTGGGCGTTTCGCCGGACAGCCATCCGGAGAAGGTAGCGTACTCGCAGTCGTTCATTGCCAGGTACGTCCAGGAATTTTTCGTCATCGCGAGGAATTTACCGCTGCCGTTGGCGGTTTTCATCGCCATGATGTCGTTGTAAATCGCATAGTATTCCGAGCGCTTAGCCGGAGAGACCTTCAAGCCCTTTGCGGGACCGTTGTCAATTTGCGACGTGCAGGCTTCCGGAGCGACGTCCCAGAAGATGTGATAAGCCTTTGCGGTAATCTGCAGACCACCCTGCAGGGCAATCAGCACTGCAATTGCCGAGAAGCTGACCGCCTTGACAAGGGGCATATAGGTGAAGCTGTCGGGCGTCTCACGGATTTCGCGGATTAACCGGCTGAGGAAGACAAATCCGGCAAAGTTGGAAATCGTCATCGCCATAGAAATGCAGTAAAGCGCCTGGTTGGAGCTGTAGTGCAGTATGAAGGAATAGACAAGTCCGGGAATAAATACCGCGGCAAACAGCTCTCTGGGCTTGTTCTTAATCAGAATATAGGAGGTGATGCTCACCATCAGCATCGGGAGCATAATCGTGTTGTAGGTGGTAGTGGTGACATTCGGCATGAGCTGAATCAGGGCGACCACGGTGCAGCCGGCGGAAATCAGCAGATAGATGCTGCGGTGAAGCTGCCTTTTTCGGTCGATAATCATCGCGAGCAGCATCGCGCCGTAGACATAAACCACATAGCAGAAATGCGGATGCATGCCAAAGATAACGCGGAAATACGAGCCGACCTTCGCGCCGAAGCCGATTGCGGGATGCTCCGGGTCGTCGAGCATGTAGGGCAGGTTCTTGAAGATGTCTCCCAAGCCGGTTTTGACCAGCAGGAAAACCAGGAACACCACCGCCAGCGCACCGACGCCAATCGTGAAGAACAGCAGCGTTCTTCCGGAGAACATCTCGTTTTTGAGCACCATCTTCATCTCACGCTTGCGCAGCAGGTAATGCACGCCGACGGCAATCAGATAGAGCACGTAGATGACCGCGAGATAGGGGTTGCAGAGCACAGCGCCGGCGAGCGCCAGACCGCTGAAAATGAGCTGTAATTTCTTTGAGTAATCCGCCGTCGCTAGCAGTACGCCGGAGAGCAGCAGGAGCTCCACACCCATGGTATTATAGCTGAGCGCCATGATATTGTAGGGGGTGTAGAGGAAGTAGAGCACGCAGCCAATCACGGAAACCGCGCCGTATTTGCGCACCCTGGAGTATATCGCCACAGTGGCGCCGGCATGGAAAATCACATAGACAATTCTCGCCGCCAGAATAATGCCGTCCGTAGAGCCGACAAAGGTGGTGTAGAGCCATGTAAACGGCAGCAGCAAAAATCCGGAGAGCTGCGAGAGGTTCCACTCGTCGGCAAAGAAGGCGTCGCCCTTGAGCAGACGGTGGGGAATCGTCAGGTAGAAGCCCTCGTCGTAGCCGCCAAAGCCAAAGAAGCACTTCCAGAAGGCGAAAATCGCCGTCGCGGCCATCAGCGCGATAAAGAGAATATCGCAGTACCGCTGACGCTGAGCGCCCTCGGAGCACCAGATTTTGAGCCAGAAATTCGTCACAATGGGAATCAGCTTGATAATGCCCTTCGCGATGAGGTTGAGCACCAGCGAGAGCAGCGCGGCAAGGACAAAGCACAGCGGCACCGTCAGGAAGTAATAGGGCAGGCGGTCGGTCATCACGGGAACAGCCTTGTTCAGCTTCTCGTAAATCTGCACGTCAAAGATGTAGGAGCACAGATAAATGCCGAGCGCCAGATCCGAAACCCTCCACAGCGCCTTTTTGACGCCGGGCTTCCAGTTGTCGGACTTAATCCGGCTGAGGAGCACAAAGACCAGCAGGCTGAGCACATAGGGCGTAATGCCGTACCAGTAGTTGTACAGACCGGTTTTGAAGCCGGTGTTGTAGCTGCGGAACCAGTTGAAGGTGGTGAAGCCCAGCAGAGAAATACCCAGCAGTGCGGCGACAGCGCCCGTGCGCAGCTTCATGCCGTATTCACGCAGATAAGCGCCGGTAAAGTAGTAGGTAATCGGATACATGGACAGCCAGAACGCCGGCAGCAGCTTCTGGTAGGTGTCGTTTTCTGTCGGCGTCACCCACCAGGTCGCGGTGTCAAAATTAAAGATATTGAACAGCGTCGGCAGGGTAGTCAGACAAAACAGGGTTACCACGAGCACCAGCTTGTGCTTTTGACTGTTCAGTTTATTGTA
The DNA here is from genome assembly GCA_947170465.1 of uncultured Clostridia bacterium. Classification (GTDB taxonomy): domain Bacteria; phylum Bacillota; class Clostridia; order Oscillospirales; family Acutalibacteraceae; genus Ruminococcoides. Next base: position 11,382 of record CAMVTS010000051.1, on the reverse strand, counting down.
TGCCAGGTTCAGGAAGGGTGCGATTAAGAACAGCCCGATATACATCTCGATATACCAGGAGTAATTCGCGCCGGTAAAGTCAAGAGTGCCGAAGATAAAGTTAATCAGATTGTACTTGCGCGTCTGCCCGATTTCCTGAAACATCAGTCCGAAATTACCGGTGTTCAACGCGCTCTGGACGGTTGGATTGTCGTGGAACATTTTGAAAATCATGCACGCAATCGTCGCCAGCACAAAGACAATCAGCGTTTTGCGGATGCCTTTGTAGTAATCGCGGCTCAGGGTTTTGTGACACATCAAATAGCCGGTCAGAATCATGAACAGCGGAACGCAAATACCAAAGAAGGTGCGCATAGCCACCGCCAGAAACATGGCAGGCTTGTTCACCGGCTCCGAGTAAAAGCCGTTGTACAGAAAGAAGTGAACAGACAGCACCATGAACGCGGCAAATATCCGGATGATATCCAGCGAACTGTTGCGGCTGCTCAATTTGGAGGGCTTTGCCATAAACAGTCTCCTTTACATAATTATTCATCATTATCATACCACAAGAAACACGATTTGACAACATGAAAATTCAAGAGTCAAGGATATGCTCGATGAAATTTGTAGGGGAGACCCTCGTGGTCTCCCGGCATACGTCTGACTTTTGCATACGAAAGCTTTACCGAAAAAAAGCGCCCGGCTTTTCGGACGCTTTGTCAATTATTTATTATCCCCGTCTCCGAGGTATGTTTCCACGATAAACCGTGGACGTCGTTTGGCTTCCAGATAAATCTTGCCGATATACTCGCCGATAATGCCAATCGCGAGCAGCTGCAGACCGCCAAGCGCCCAGATAGAGCAGAGCGTACTCGCCCAGCCGCTGACAGCGGCGCCGACAAAGTAGCTGATGAGCGAATAGATAATCATGACAAGGCTGATCAGAAAAATCACAAGTCCCGCCCAGGTGATAATGCGTATCGGCTGGATACTCAGCGAGGTAATGCCCTCCCAGGCGAGGGCAAGCATTTTTTTGAGCGGATACTTGCTCTCACCGGCAAGTCGCTCGGAGCGCTCATAGGTGACGATATCGGACTTGTAGCCGATCAGCGGCACCATACCGCGCAGAAAGATGTTGGTTTCTTTATATAAGGAAAACGCTTCCAGCGCGCGGCGGCTCATCAGGCGAAAATCCGCGTGATTAAAAATCACCTTCGCGCCCATGCGGTTGAGAATCTTGTAAAATGTCTCGGCGGTAAAGCGTTTGAAGAAGGTGTCTGTCTCCCGCTTGGAGCGCACGCCGTATACCACGTCGCAGCCGTCCTCAAATTTGGCGACCATCTCGTCAAAGACTTCGATATCGTCCTGCAAATCAGCGTCAATTGAAATCACCGCGTCCGCCTTGTCTTTAAGCGTCATCAGACCGCAGAGGAGAGCGTTCTGATGTCCTCTGTTGCGCGTGAGCTTAATGCCCTGAAACACAGGGTTCTCCCTGTGCAGCTCCTCGATAATCTGCCAGGTTCGGTCACGGGAGCCGTCATCGATAAAGACAATCTTGCTGTCAAAGGTGATTTTGTGTTCCGTCATCATCGTTTCGTATTTACGCAGGAGCTTCGCGGCGGAATCGCGCAGTACCTCTTCCTCGTTGTAGCAGGGAATCGCCAGATATAAATTCGTCATATTGTTCTCCGAAATAAATGATAAGTGGGTGAGTATTATCACGCAGTCTTTTCCCTATCATAATCCATCTTTTCTGAAATGTCAAGAAAGTGACGGAGCTGGCGACAAATTTCGTAAAAAGTTCCCATTAAATTTTGAAAATCCTCTTGTCAACCCGAATGGATTGTATTATAATAAAAACAGACTATAACCGTTACGGAGGAATACATATGGATCAGAAAACAATCGCAGTATTAACCAGCGGCGGCGACGCTCCCGGCATGAACGCCGCGTTCCGTGCCGTTGTCCGCACGGGAATCAACCGCGGTATGCGCGTATTCGGCATCTACCGCGGCTATAACGGCTTGCTCAAGGGCGACCTGGAGGAGATGAACCTCCGTTCCGTTTCCGAGATTATCGGCAACGGCGGCACCAAGCTTTACACAGCGCGCTGCAAGGAGTTTGAGCAGGAGGAAAACCAGCTCAAGGCGGCGAAATATTGTCAGGAAATGGGCATCAACGGCATTGTCGTCATCGGCGGCGACGGCTCCTTCCGCGGCGCAAGAGCGCTTGCCAAGGCAGCCAAGAAGCTCGGTACCGGTATCCAGTGCATCGGTGTTCCCGGCACCATTGACAACGACATTGCCTGCTCCGAGTATACCGTTGGCTTTGACACCGCCATGAACACGGCGCTGGACATGGTTGACCATATCCGCGACACCGCGCAGTCGCATGACCGATGCTCCATTGTCGAGGTCATGGGCAGACGCTGCGGCGACATCGCCTTGCAGACCGGTATCGCTACCGGTGCGACCGCGATTCTGGTTCCGGAGGTCGAGTATGACATCGAACGAGACGTTATCGCCCGTATTGTCAATACGCAGAAAACCGGTAAGCAGCACTTCATTATCGTTGTTGCAGAGGGCGTCGGCGGCGTCAGAGACCTCGCCAAGTATATTGAGCGCCGTCTGGGCATCGAGGCGAGAGCTACCGTCCTCGGCCACGTACAGCGCGGCGGCAGTCCGACTCTTCGCGACAGAGTTGTCGCCAGCCAGATGGGCTACAAGGCGGTCGATTTGATTGACCGGGGCAAGGGCAACCGCGTTGTCGTTATGCAGAACGGCAAAATCACCGACCTCGACATCGACGAGGCGCTGGAGATGGAGCGCGTGTTCGACATGGAGCTCTACAAAATTGCCATGACCATCTCTATTTAATCAAAAAAGCACGGGCGTGCGCTGCACGCCCGTTTTCTCTATTACAATATTTCTGAAAAGGAATTAAAAGCCATGCTCTCAGAGTTGCAATCCTTAACCGACAATCTACAAATCTATTCTGTCCGGCTCACTTCACAGGAACAGCCGGATTTTCGCAGTGACGCGCTTGCCGGAATCCGCGCCAACTTTTTCCGCTCCGGCGGCGAAGCCCAGCAGGACAGGACCGAGCTGGAGCTTGACGGCAAGCACCTCAGCCTGCAATACAGCATGTATCCCGGCAGGACGCTTTCATGGAAAATCACACGCGCCCGTCAGCCCTTCCAGACAGTCAAGCCCGGCGGCGACGGCTATTGCGTCATTACCTACAGCGACGACGGCGTTGTTTACAAGCGCAGTTATTTTGATAATGACCACCGATGGCAGCGGACAGATTATTTCCGGCAGGACAACGGAAGCGTCTTTCAGGCGAGCGTGTCCCCAACGCTTCTTCAGGGTGTGACCGTCCTTCGCTTGGAGCGTATGAACGACAGCGGCGTTCGGACGGTTGAGCTGCTCTATCCTTCCATACAGCGCACCAAAGACAGCGCCGCACTGCTTTACGGCAGCACCGGTATGCTCTGGTACAGCGCTTCCGCTGCGCCAGAAAAGGCGGAAAACAGGGGACAGGAGCCGCAAGGCGGTTTTCTGTTCAGGGTATCCGATTTTGAAAAACCCTCAGCGAAGCCGCTGGATGTGAAAAACGCCGCCTATCTCTCGGAGGACGACCTCACCGGGCAGACCGAGCCCGAAGAACCGGAGGAGGAGCCGGTTGTCAACGGCGAGCCGAAGCCCTATTCCGCCTACGAAAAAATCAAGAATATCCTGCTCGAAGCGCAGAAGGCGAACAAAAACCTCTTGGGCGAGGTTGCCGCCTACACTGAAGCGGAGGGAGAAGCGCCCACAGAGGTGCCTTCCGGAGCCTCAACGCCGGAATTTGTATCCGGCGAGCCGGAGGAAGCGGTGCTGGAGCTGCAAACGCCCGGCGGCGTGTACACCTACTACGGCGAGCTTGATGAAAATAACCAGCGCACCGGCAGAGGAAGAACCCTCGCGCCGGACGGTATCCTTGTCTACGATGGCGAATACCGTGACGATAAGCGCAGTGGTTTCGGCGTTTCCTATTATAAAGACGGCAGCCCAAACTATTTCGGCGACTGGCACGACGGCAAGCGCAGCGGCAGAGGCGTCGGCTTCCGCCAGAGCGATGGTACCATGCACGCCGGAAAATGGCTCGACAACGCGCCCGACGGTATCGGTGCGCGCTTTGACAGCGAGGGCAGCTTCCTGGACGTTTGCCGCTATGAAAACGGAACGCGCAGCGGCAAGAGCGTTTCCTTCGATGAAAACGGCAATGTGGTGATTAAAGTCTGGGAAAACGGCGAGCTGATTTCCGAGCAGACCATCACCGACGGAGAATAATATGGAACAGGTAAAAAAGATTCTTGAAACGCTGAACGCCAGCAAATTTGTATTGTTTTTGCTGATTTTGATTATCGGCATTGTCGTTGTCAGGATTATCCAGATTTTCCTCAAAAAGCTGATTCTCAAAACCAAGCTCGACCACACCGTCAAGACCTTCCTTTATTCGCTGATTCGCGTGGTCATGTATTTTATTGTCGTGATTGTGGCGCTGTCCACCGTCGGTGTGGACGTCAGCTCCATTGTTACCGCAATGGGTGCGGCAGTTCTGGCGGCTTGTTTGTCATTGCAGAACACGCTCAGCAACTTTGTCAGCGGCATTATTCTGCTGGTTTCCAAGCCCTTCACCGCCGGTGATTTGATTGAATTTGAAGGCTACGAGGGCTTCGTGGACAACATCCGGATATTCTACACCACGATTCACACTTACGAAAATAAAATTGTCCGTATTCCGAATTTCAAGCTGACTTCGAATAACGTCGTCAATTGTTCCGCAGGCGAAAACCGCCGCGTGACGGTCAAAACGACTGTCAGCTACGACGACAGCATCACTAAGGTCAAGAGCGTGATATTCGATGTGATAGCCCAAAACGATATGATTATTCCGGAGCCGGAGTCCAAGGTCTACGTCAGTAATCATCTCGACAGCGGCGTGGAAATTACGATATTTGTCTGGGCAAAGCAGGAAAATTACTATCCGGTGCTGTTCTACATGGAGGAGCAGGTCAAGCGCGCGTTTGACGAAAACGACATCACGATTCCTTATCCGCATGTTGTTGTCAAAAAATGACTGCATAAACATTTGAAAACTGCTTATACTAACGGTGTCGCTTGTGCGGCACCATTTTTTATATAAGGAAGTTTTGCACAATGAAAAAAATCCTGACATTCGCCTGCGCAACGGTGATGGCGGCAGCGGCAATGACCGGCTGCAACGCTGCAAAGAACGCAGGTTCCACGGTTTCCGACGTCGCTTCTGACGTAGCAAACGGCGCCGGAAGCGCTGTGAGCAACGCGGGCGAGGGCGTGTCCAAAATCGCCGGTGACGCCGGCAGTATGATGGAGGACAAGGCAAACGACGGCAAGGTCAGCGACGGCAACGGCATGATTGGCGACGAGGAAACCACTGCCGAAGAAAGCACAACCGAATCGGAAACCACCGTCACGGCGGAGGAACAGTAACAAAAAAGCGGTGTCACCACCGCTTTTTTCTCCTTATACTAATACCTAATAAAAAGTAGACAATCTTAGGCTGATTCCGAAAAGGATGTTTTCAGTTTAAGGCGGTGCCCTATGCGCAGGCGGACAGTTCAAGCTGTCCGCCTTTCGTCATGCGTTTTTTCTTCTGCTTGATTGATTTCGCTCGGCAGAGCGAATGTTCCGATGTAGCGGAAGTAGATGTCGATTTGCTGCGGTGAGGTTTGACTGTGCTTTTTCTCGCGCTCGTGAACGACGATCTTGCTGATGAAGGTTCTCAGCACCTCGGGCGTCAGTTCCTGAACGCATACATACTTCCTGACGATGTCAAGGAACTTCTGCACATTGGTACACTCATTTTTGAGTGTGCCGATTTCTTTTTGCAAGTCAGGAATAGTCGCTTCAAGCTCCTTCTGCTCATCGTTGTAGTCAACGGAAAGCATTCTATACTGCTCGTCGCTGATACGTCCGAGGACATTATCTTCGTACAAGCGCTTAAACAGGGATTTCAACTCAACGATCCTCTTTTCCGCTTTTGACAGTTCAACGGTTTTAGCATTCAGCTCTTTTCTGTACTGCGAGGAAGTCTTTTTGCTGATATAATCGGTAAACTCCTTTGTGTTGTTCCTCGCGTAGTAGAGTGCCTTGTTAATTTCCTCGAGTACGATTTCATCAAGTGCAACCTCTCGAATGGAGTGGGGTGTGCACTTCTCCTCGCCTACATGCTTGCGGTAGTTTCCGCAGATAAAATTATAATTCTCACGCTTCACTGTTTTTCCCCGGACAAAATAATGCTTTTTGCCGCAGTCGGCACAATAGATGAGTCCACTGTATTTATTGATTTCACCCATACGGGTTTGGCGAATTCTGCCCTCGCGCACCTTTTGAACGATATCCCAAGTTTCTTGGTCGATAATCGCCTCATGGGTATTCTCGAAGCGGAGTTGTTCTTCCTTCGGAACCTTGATGGTACGCTTATCTTTGAACGAAGCAATCCTTGTACGGCAGTTGATGGTGTGACCGAGATAGATTTCGTTATCAAGCATATCGGCGATTGTGCGTGATGTCCAAGCATATGGATTCTCCGTGTCAGTTCTCGTACCATACTTTCCTTCTTTTTGGTAACGGTAGAAGGTTGGCTTAAGGATTTTCTTTTCCTGCAATACTTTCGCAATATTTGTTGGTCCGATTCCCTCGGCGCACATTGAATATATCATCTTTACTACAGGTGCGGTTTCCTCATTAATCAACAGACGACACTCTTTTCCGCTGTTGGGGTCGCGGCGGTAACCATACGGGATTGTAGTTCCCAAGCGTTCTCCGCGCTCGGCTTTTGCCTTGAACACAGCGCGGATTTTCTTGCTTGTATCGCGGGCGTACCACTCGTTGAACAGATTTTTGAACGGCGCAAGCTCATTGTTGTCGCTGAACATCGAGTCATAGTTATCGTTGATAGCGATATACCTGACACCGTATCTCGGAAATACAAACTCGGTGTAGTTGCCGACCTCGATATAGTTTCTGCCAAGTCGGGATAAGTCTTTCGTAATAACGATTCCGACCTTGCCCGCTTCAATCAGCTTGTACATATCTTGAAACCCGGGGCGGTCAAAGCTGACGCCTGAGTAGCCGTCATCAACGAATACACGGATATTCGGAAAGCGATTATCCTCAGCGTACTTTTCGAGGATTGCTCTTTGATGCACGATGCTGTCGCTGTCGCCGACGTTGAGGTCGTCTTTTGAAAGACGGCAGTATAGCGCGGTTATTTTATCTTGGTTTGACATAAATTATTTGCTCCTTCCTGTTGTCAAACCGATTGGGAGTCTGCGAGTTTTCGCAACTCTACAATACTCCCAATCGACTGAAATGTCCAGACCTATTTAGGCCGCGCTGTCAAAATCATTATCTATAAGCCGCTTTACGCCGTCTATAACAGTGTGCTTACTGCCTAAATCAAAAACGGAATTTACAACATAATCCTTTTTGCCGATAGTGTATAGGTGTTGAGTGATCAGCTGACTGTTTTCTATCTTGAAGTTAGTTCTCCGATTAATAGCCGTCGCCATAGACGGTTGATAGTCCGGTTGATTTATAATTCTGATTTCATCCATTCAAAAATCCTTTCTCTACATACCGCCCAGAGTATTTTTATGCTCATGGTGCGGTTTTTTGTTTGTAGTACAATCTTCGGCGTGAGTATCGTTGTCGATAATATTCATCACGTCAGCAGCCAGATATGCCGAATCAGTTCCCAGATGATTAAGAGAATCGTCGGGATAAGAGAAGCTGCTATAATCTTCTTCAGGCTGCTCTTGGTCTGTTTCTCCGCCGAGCAGAGCTTCTTCGAGAATTCCTCGCTCGCTTTCCCAGCCTGTGATTGGAAGTTCTTCATCGAGTCCGAAGTCTGTAACTGAATCTGCTGTGCTTGTTTTTGAAGCGTATCCTGAAATTCTGTCAGCATTTCCTGTGTCTGTTCCGAGTGGGAATTTAGTTTCTCTATCTGCTGTTCCAGCAAATCGTTCATCTCGCTCCATGTCGCCAGAGTTTCCATTGTATTCATCATCGTACTGAGCATATCTATCTGCGTCTGCTGAGATTGAATCAGCGCGCGCCAGTTCTTCTCCGTAATCGAAACGTAGGTCTCCGTCTGAGCCGCCTGCGCTAAATTCATCTTCGCCTGTGCCTTCAATTCTCTCGGCGATTTTCTTCCTGATTCTGAACTCATCGGTCATAGCCTCCTTTAAATATTTTTCCTCGTGCAATTTGTTATCCCTGCACTTCATTCCGTGTGGGCAAGTGTAGGTGATATATTTCCGGGTATCGCTCCATTTCACTTGGTAGCCTTCCAGTTCCATCAGCTGAATGAAGTGCTCTTTGCTGACGGCGTAGCACATCGCTTCATCAATCGCCATAGCCAAATCTAATTTCCAGCTCCGTCCTTTATCGGCTGACCTGTACTCTCTTGAGGACATACCTTTTGTTTTGGACGGAGCGGATTCGATTACCGACAATCCGTATTTCAAACACAGCTTGTCCGAGGAATCACGAAGCCTCTGAATCTCTTTGTTGTCGGAATGGTATTTGTACCCGCTCTCGGCGTTCACGGAATTGATGACCAAATGCGAATGAATATGATTACGGTCAACGTGTGTAGCAACTAACACCTCGTAGCCGGGAAAATTTTCCTCCGCGAATCTCAACGCGATTTCGTGCGCTGTTTCGGGAGTTAGATTTTCATCCGGGTGAAAGGCTTGGAGCAGATGATAATACATCCGTCCGTCAGCTTTCTTGTACCGGAGCTTGGTGTTAATCATTTCGTTGTAGGCTGACTGAGCAACACAGTTCACGCCTGTCACCAACCGGTTGCCGTTGTAAGTGGTCTTAGCATTGCGAGAACAATAATTTAGCAGAGCTTTCAGCCCTTGCCTCGTCTGTGTTTTCTGCCGCGATATAAAATTGATAACCGCTATGCCGCCCACCTCTTTCGGTCGAGCAACTCGGTCAGCGTTTGATTTAGCTTGGCGTATTCATCTGTCAGCGGCTGCAGATTTACTAAATCAACCTTGCCCATATTACATAGAGTGGTGAGCTGATTAAGATTTCTGCCGATAGCTTTTTGCTGACGGATGACTTCGTCCAAGCCGTTGATAACAAAAATCTGTTTACCCAAACTGCACTTAGTTATATATTCTGTGAGAGACAGATTGGCTCTCGCCGCCTTGTGATGAAGCGTTTGTAAATCTTCACCGGAGATCCTTATACTTAGTTTTCTATCCTTCATTTTGTCCTTTCCGCCGTAGCAAAGGGGCGCGGGTACTCCCGCCAAGCTGCATCGGCAGGGAGCATCGCGACCAGACGAATGCGATGCTTGCCACAGACTGAAGTCTGTGACCTGCGTAATCCGTACCCTCGTTTGTTACGGATAACAATAAAATCTTTAGTTTAAAACCCGAATTATGATCCGCCGTTTATTTAACTCTCGTAATATCACTGCGTTATCAAAAGACATTTTTGCCTGCGGTTGCACACCGCGCCCAAATGCACCTTTGTTTTGTCATAGGGTACAATCCCGAAGAGTTACTGAAAAGCCGACACATTGGCAAATTCGGGCTAACAGGCTCGCTCAGGGACGACAGGGACGATATTGACGATATTTTCGGGGGCGGTATTTTTATCGTCCTTAACGTCACTATCGGCACTTTTGCCGGTGTAGCTGATACTAAGAATTCTTTTTCCGTTACTGCGGTTCGACTGAAAGGTAACGCCGTTTTCTTCAAGCTCACGGCGGTATCTGTTCATCCTGCGTTTCAAGGATTTGGTGCTGAACTCCTTACCACAGAAGGAAATAAATTCGTTTGTAAAATCTGTATTTGAGCCTTCAAAAGAAATCTTCTTTTTCATGAACTCAATCAGCAGACAGATATCATCCGGCAGCAGCATTTCGGGGTTGTCCGAGCTGTCGGAAACGAAATTCCAAACACAGTTATCCTTGTCAAAGCAAAGTTCAATCTCTCTGTCCTCAATGTCGCGCCCTGAGCAGTACAGCGTAGCGTTTGTAGAACAGCGCTTGCTCTTGTCGAGAACAAACATTGTGTCTACACCACCGGCAAGTCCGTTTGTGCCCGACAACATATTGAATGGGTCGCTGTCACCCTGCTTACGAAGATGATGAACAAGAAGAATGGTAATCTTCAATTCTTCCGCGAGCTTTTTGAGAATCTCAATCTCGTTGTAGTCAGAAGCGTAACTGACCTCGCTCCCTGTGTTACGAATCATCTGGAACGTATCAATGACAATCAAAGCCGTCCCCGGATGGTCGGCGACAAAGCTTTTGATTTGTTCTTCAAGCCCTTCACCGATTTTGAAACTGAATGTTGTAAAGAAAACATTGGGAGCCTCGTCGGTAACAGAAAGTAGCCTTTCCTGAAGTCTGCTCGCGGTATCTTCAAGGCTGACATAAAGTGTTGTGCCTTGCGTAACAGGAAAATTCCAAATCTTTTCACCCTTCGCGATACGCACGCACCAGTCAAGCATCAGCCAAGATTTTCCGACCTTCGGTGAGCCGCCGATGATAGCAAGTCCTTGCGGCAACAAATCTTTTATCACGAATTTTGTCGCGGGCAAGTCCATATCCATCAGTGTTGTACCCTCAACGGAATTGAACATTTTTTTCATTTCTAAATCGTCATACATAGTTTTCACCTCCAATCTTTTTATGTACCCCCTCACTTATATGGAGTGGGAAAGGCGTTTTGAGGGGTCATTTTTGAAAACTTTTTTCTGAAAATCGAATTTTCTATGTTCTGCACAAACAGAGAAAGAAAAAACTATTTAATTTCACAATAGTTTTTTCGGAAGTATAACCTTCTCTATCTATTGCACTTGAAACAGCGTTTTCGGGCATTGCTTTTAAGAAAAAGTTAAAATCAAATGACACATTCTCTTTTATGCACAAATTATCAAACTCAAATTTAGTTGTTTTCACAACAGAGCTTTTCAAAAACAATCCTCTACCTATTGCACTCAAATCGATGTTTATTAGACCTGATTTTTAAAATTTTTTAAAAAATCAAAAAAATCAGCGTATTATACAAATGACAGAAAAGAAAGCTGTGAAATATCACACGCAAAATCATCTCTCTACTTATTGCAGTAAAAACGGTCTTTTCGGACCCATATTTTCAAAAAACATTGTTTACAAAGGTGGTTTCTCTGTTTTGCATAAATTCCGAAACCTAATTTTAGTCATTTTTTCAACTGAAAATGGATTTGCTAATAATTCCGTATACTTTGATTACAGCATATTAAATAATTAAAAAAACAAAAAATATATTTTCCAAACACCCTTGCAATTTATGATTATGTA
>CAMVTS010000050.1 GCA_947170465.1 uncultured Clostridia bacterium | reverse complement strand
GGCGTTCAAAAAGCTCCATCCGATTCTTATCATTCTGCTGTCAGCCGTTATCGGAGTCATAGCCGGCATGATCGGAACGGCTTGAAACCGACAACCGGAGTGGTTAAGAGCAAAAAGGTTTACGACAGAAAGAAACAGGCAAAAGCCTTGGGGAGGATAAATAGTATTATGAAAAACGAGAGAGAAAAAATGACAAACGCCGAACCGTTTTTTACGAACGATTCGCAGCTTATGGAGGATAAGAAAAACGCCCGGATTTTATGCACGCGCTTTAACAATTCTCCCGAAGATGAAACGCTGAGACAGTCTATGCTGAAAGAGCTGTTGGGAGGTTGCGGAGAAAGCATCGCCGTAAAGCCGCCGTTTCACTGCGACTATGGATATAACATCTTTGTTGGCGATGATTTTTTCATGAACTTTGACTGCGTATTTCTTGACGCCGCGCCAATCAGAATCGGCGAGCACTGTATGATTGGACCGAAAACGTGTATCTATGCAATCGGTCATCCATTGGACGCGGAAGGGAGGAAGAAGAAAATCGGTATTCCGAAGCCTGTCAATATTGGCGATAACGTTTGGATTGGCGGAGGGGTAACGATACTTCCGGGCGTTACCATAGGTGACGGAACTGTTATTGCTGCCGCTTCCGTTGTGACAAAATCGTTTCCCGATAATGTAGTAATTGCCGGGAATCCGGCACGGATTATTAAGGCAATACCGCATAATTCAGGTGTGCGGATTGCGCAGCAAGATTTTTCGTCAGGTTGTACAAATAAATCAAGGTAAGGCTGAAGGCTGATTCTCATAAGGATGATTTAAAAGCTACAGAGAATAAGCCGATTGGGAGTCTAACAAAAACAAACACCGCTCAGAACGAATGCGTCTGTGCGGTGTTTTTCGTACGACGGTCATATTATTTTGCTCAATGGTAAAAATCCACCGAGGCGTAGTTACCGACAAACCCTAGAGTAACTCCCAAGGTTTGTGCCGTGAGGAACAGCCGAAAAGAAGGGATACTTAAACTTGTTTGGATACGAAGATAATGCTTATCGAAATGCTAATAGTTTTCACCCATTCCCTCAATAACTCTCCTTTGGATAAATTCCATTAGCCGTTCAACGGAGTATTTGCATTCACGCGTGGGTGTAGTTCCTGCCGAAATTTTGTCACATATTTTCAGCAGCAAATGCTGCTCAGAAGGAACCAAATAGTAGTTATTATTTCGGTTATCCTTTTCCTGATAATCATGCACAGCGTCTATTGCGATTCTGTGATATCTCTTTTCTTCGTCATTCATTCTACCTGTAAATCTGCGCGGTGTTTTGCTGACAATTTCTCCTCTCTCATTAAAGCAATAAGAGTAGTTAAAGCAATCGTATTTGGGTTCAAGGAAAGCCTTTTTCAAAAACGCCTTGCCTTTTTCTCCGCACCGGTCCAATATCGTAAAAAGAACAAACATGAAGTTTGACATGTTTTGTTTCAAGGCATCTCTGTATTTCGTTGCGACAAGCTCCGGGTGCTGACGGTAATTTTTCCTGATATACTCCCAAATCAGCTTGGAATACCACGACATCGGATAAACCCCTGTGCGCTTTTCAACCTCGATGATTTTTTCGATATCCTCTACAGATAATCTGTCGCGTTTAGAGGAGTTATCTCCGCTCGGCATCGGCTGCAAGTATCTCGGGTCATGCACAAAACCCAAAGAGATGGGACCGATATGGTCGGCAGAGGTTCCGTCAAAATAGTCGCTGCACATAAATTTATTGGCGGCATGAATGTTGCCGTCGCTCCAATACTCATAGGCACGCCTGTCCTTGGAGTACGACTTGAGATTTTCCTTGGAGCGTCCTGTATCCTGATTTGCGCGGCAACAGCGGTTATAGGTATGGAACCCGTCGAATCTGTCAGGGAAATTCGACATGGCGCCGGGTCCCAGCAGCTTTTTGTTACCCTTGCGGCAGAGCTTTTCCAGTGTTTCAATTATGTCGCTCTTGCTTGCGGTTTTTGCGTCAAGGTCAAGTTTGCCTTTGCGAATGAAGAACCGAGCCACTTCCTCTTCATCAACACCGCTTTCTACCAGTTCATCCCAAATATCATAGATGTAGTCACAGTCTGTAAAATCACTGTGAAACTCCCTGTTTATTGCATTGAGAAAGTTCATGTTGGGATAATGATAGTAGATGGACATTATTTCGCCGCAGGTTTGGCAGACTTTCCATTTGGTAGGGTGAATCTCACGCATTACCTCAGCATAAAAGCCCGGCTTTTTCTCAATTCCGAGTTCATCTGCTTTCCGGGCACACCACTCCACGCGCTTTCTTCCGATTTCGGAATCGCTGAAAACAATCCATCCGTATGTACCGTCACGCTTTTTCTCAATCGGCAGACCTTCGTAGTGATGGTCTTTTATTATTTCTTCCATATATTTCAAAAACAGCGGATGCCATTTGCGTTTTTCTCTCGCCATACTAATTCTCCTTAAACAAGTGAAACGCCGATTTTGTTAGCCCCATATCCAGTGCGCGATACATATATCTCGCGGCAAGGGATGAATACGGCTTCCATTTCCGGCACTTTTTCTCTATGCTCTCTTTGCTGAAATCATCGGTTTTATACGCCCATCCGTATCCCTGTAAAAATGCCGCATCCTCATAAGGCAGCACATCCTGACGATCCAGAACAAAAATCAAATACATTTTCGCCGACCATTGCCCGATACCGTGTATCGCTGTCAGCGACCTGATGACCGCCGCGTCATCCATATCTGAAAATGCGTCAAATTCTAACTGCCCCTCACGCACGGCTTCTGTGAGAGCGCGTATATATCTGACCTTATTAGCTGAAATACCGATTGATTTAATCTCATCATCTGAAAACTGTTCAACGGCTGCCGGTGTAACGGAACTATCGCACAGACTCGTAAGCCTTTGGCATAAAACATCGGCGACCTTGTTGGAGAGCATTTGCCCGATTATCTGACTGACCAGAAAAGCATATGAATCCTCATAGGGCTTATATGTAATTGTACCGACCATCCGCACTACCTTGGCGAGGCGCTTATCACGTTTGCAAAGCGTCTTCATAGCCGGATGTTCCGCATTCAGGGTAATAATATTGGACATAATAGCTCCCATTTTGACAACATGTTCGATAAAATTTGTTAACACTTATAATTATATCATATTTTATCTAAATTACAATAAGAAAGGAAGCTCCTATCAGAAAACACAGACAAAAAATCCCCCGACAGGAAAGTCGAGGGGCATTTGTAGAAACGTAACGTTTCCACTGGGTTGTAGCATATGTACCCAGTATATTTGTTAATTTCTATTCAACTTTCTTTTTCGCAAAAGTGCAGATGGTAAAGCATAATGACTTCGGTTCACAAACGCGACAAACTCCTTTGAAACCCTGCTAAACGCAAGCCAAAACAGAACGGCATAAAGATAACGGCTGTACCTCGCAGAAGGGGTGCAGCCGTTTTGGTTTGCTTATTAAAGATTGATAATCAACTGTCCGGATTGTGTTTGACTTATCGTCTTTTTCAAATCCTCTGCAGTATGGCGTTGAATATATTCATAATAAGTTATCTCTCCCCGGAAGAACTGTGCGATATCCGATAAAGGCTCCTTATCATATTTGGCAGTTTCGCCGCAAGCAACCGATTCCAGATCAGAAATCGTATCCCATGCGGTAAGCTGTTGAGCCGGGTTTGAAGTGATTTGCATCGGATAAAGCTGCGACGGTGTGATGCGCAGGTCATCTCTGACACAGATAATGATTACCCTTTTTCGCTTCTGGGGAACAGCGTAGTCGCTTGTTACCAAGAGCCGTCCTTCGGTAGAATAGCCGATTTCCGAAAACATGTTGTGAATCGTTGCGTAAGTGCGTCCGTTCTGAAAACTGAGCAAACCCTCGACGTTTTCAAAGACAATGACCTTTGGTTTGATTCTCGACACGATGTCCACAAAATCCAGAAACAGCTTGTTCCTCGGGTCATCCGTGAGCCTGAGTCCCGCCATGGAAAAGCCCTGGCAGGGAGGACCGCCGCAAATGATGTCGGCGCCTTTTTGACGTGCTGCTTCAACGATTTTCGCTTTTACGTCCTCGGTCGTAATATCGCCGCAAAGCACATCGATTTCGGGATTGTTCACCTTTATGGTGACGCAGGCGCTCTGCTCGATATCATTGCTGATCACCGCATGAATGCCTGCCGCTTTAAAGCCTGCCGTCATTCCTCCCGCACCGCAGAAAAGGTCGACGGACTTGGTACAGCCCGTTTTTTCTTTGATGTTTTTCGCAAGCTGATAAGCGAGAATGGTCGGAACCGCGTTGCCGACTTGCTTCAACAGCTGCGTTTTATTGCCGCAGAAGAAGTAATTATCCTGAAAGCCCTGAAACCGCGCCGCTTCTCTGACTGAAAGTACGCGCTCGTGAACAGGGTGAACGTAAGTGCCGTTTCCGGGACGGTTGAAATAAGTTGTGATAGTATAGCTTGGCTTTTGATAATCAATGCGACCGTAAAGCGTCGTTCTGCCTCCTGTCTGCGTAATGCGCAGCAATCGAGCGGACTTTTCCACCGTTTCCTTCGGAATATCCTTCCAGCTACCTCCTTGCGGAACCGGACGAATCATTTCCAAGTCAAGGTCGCTGAGCTTAAAGGTGGTGTGGTTTAATATATATCCGTTATACAGCGCCTGATACTTCGCGGTGATCCCCTCGGCAACTTTGCAAGCAAAAGCGTCATCTATACCGAGTTCTTCCTTGACAGAGTTCTCTTCGAGCAGGATGTTCTCCGCTTCTTCTACCGATATGTTCGGAATCACATGGCGGATATCAGCATAATACAACAACAGCTGATGTTCTTTTTCTAATGAATCAAAGAAATCATCATCAAGTCCATATGCCATTCGCGCATATCTTTCAACCAACTCCACTGCACGTTCGGTCATGCAATCATGGCTTTTTCGGACAAGCTCTGCAATCTTTCTCAGCCAGGGGGATTTGATTGGAACAGGGAAGGCAGCGATTTCATAGTTATTGATGTGATTATTGCTGCTTGAGAGCTTAAAGTACCAATTGATTATCTTTGTGTTCAGCAACCCGAGCATGGTAAATATATCGACGCCGTATTCGTTGTCATTTACATAGATGAAATTACATGAATTTCCAAGCACATACCCGGAAGGTACATACGAGAAGGTCACACGCCGTTCTTTGCTCATGTTGGCGATTTGCTGGCAGGCGATTCTCGGCTGACGAACATAGTCCCTTTTTGCGGATGATTTCACAAACGCCTCGGAAACATAGTCGGAATCCGCCGTTTCCTGCAGACAATAATATCCAAGATTTCTGCCGCGCAAAAGAGGATATTCGGTTCTGTCGGTCGCAATATGTTTCTTATTGGAGGTAAGGTCAAGCTCGCCTCTGGCATTGATAATAAAAGCATAATCCTTGAGCTTTGGAAAGCTTTTCAGTTTTTTGAAAGTTCTGTACTCCGATTCCGAAAGAGGAATAACCGCATTTCCCGTATCGGGATTGATGATATCTTCAATCAGAACTGTCACCTGCTCGTTTGGGTGCCTGGCAAAATCCTTACAAATATCAATTTTCTCCGTTTTGATTCCTTTTTGGATCAGCAATGCCGCCAGCGACTGCTTGGCGTCAACATAGTCCGCGTTTTCGCCTATCAGCTTTGCCGAAATCAAATTATGATTCAGAATCAGATGAGTACGCAGATGTTCACAGGTTTTGTCCGAAAGAACTGTCGCAGGCACCAAAAGGCTGAGAAACGCATCCGGAGCGGCATAGCGGTCAACCATCTCCTCTACAAACAATTTGTATAAATTCAAAACGCCTTTTTTTGAATACTTAAAGCGTTGGCTGACTATTGCCGCCACATCCGAATATCGTTGTTTATCGGTTTGGTAGGAATCCTCTCCTTTGTAATGACTCCACTCTGCTTTCAGATTTTTATACGGTGGGTTGGTTGCGATAATATCAAACCCGTTCCGCACCACCTCTTTTGGAAACACATCCGAAACGGGGATATACTCCGGCGGTTCTGCCGTAACATCGATCAGCAGCGCACCGCCTATATGTTTTTCAAAATACTTATTATCAAGGCGAATGTTCCAGTATTCTTTTGCAACCGCAGAGAGTAACTCTTTATATTTTTCCAATGCGGGTTCAAAGATATCCGCGACATAGATATTGTCGAGCAGCACCTTGGCTTCTTCGGTGGTAATGCCAAAACGGTAAATGCATTTCAGGTAGGAAAACACAAAGTTTCCCGTCCCCACGCAAGGCTCTAAAAAACGATATTCCCAAATCGGCTTCTCGCCGTAAAGCAAATGAGATGTCAGTTCCTTCATCATCACATCCGTCAGGCGCAAATCTGTGTAATAACTGCCTGTTCTTTTTCTTTCAAGAGAAGGAATGCTCTTTTCTATCGCTTTACTTTCCTGCTGCAAGCTCTCCCACAAGGGAGAATTTACTGTATCTATCATAAAAATACCATCCTTAACGGCTTTAATGCACGCAAATCATATCGCCGGTAATATGAGAAAAATCATTCACGTGTTTTTCGTCTATCGGTTGAAGATTCTCCTCTAAATAGTGCAACAGCGGCGTATCGTCAATAAAGTAATACATCTGCGGAACCACAAATCTCTCCAAATCCTCCCGCAGTGTTGCAAGCGGAATTTGGTTCGTCATCTGAAACTCACGAATTTCCATGGCGTAACGATGATGCTGCAGATATGCGTTGATTCTTTCTACCGCTTTCTGATTATCGCCAAACTTGTTTTTCCAGGTGTTCAAATCGGTTTTATTGTCTAACAAAACCTTTCCCGTAATTGCTTTTGTAGGTGCGCTGACATACAGATAAGCTATAATCGGCTCATCGGGAAACACCTTCCTGTGTTCATATATTTTCTCCCCGGCAGCCAAACGCTTATATACGTCTGCCTGAAAGCTCAGCAACATTGTTCTCATATCGTCAAACAACCTTTCTCAATCACAGCAACGCACTCTTGCCGCTTTTTACCCACGCATCCAATTCCGAGCGCTTAAATTTCCACTGCTTTCCGATTCTGCAGGCAGGAATCTCCGTGTCCTTTTTTATCCAGCTTCTGATGGTATCTTTGTTGACGCCGAGATATTCCGCCGCCTCTTCAATACCTATCCATTTCTCCAAATATTCTTCCATAGACCGCACCGCCCAAAGCAAATTTATCTTAACTATCTTACCACAAGAAAACGATTTGCGCAAGGTATTTTTGTATTCACAGCGTTTTATATTGTTTTATATAATTTTCTCTAACTTTACTTAGTTTGATATGAATTAATGTAAAAATATACATAATTAACAAAGCATCTTCACTAAAGATAAAGGGGCATCAAAAGCAACTCGCTTTTGATGCTCCTGACTTTTTATCATTTTTCCATTAAGCGCTTCAAATCACCTGCAAACTCCAAAAAGCAAATAATGTAAGTCTGAGCTATACCGTTGTTTACCGCAGAATAAGAAATATGTGATTCATTGTTCGCACAACTTAGAAAAACAATCTTTGATATTTTCTTTGTGATAACTTGCTTCCACCTCTATTGTTATCATAATAGTCAGATCTTTTAACGACCTTGTCAAAGCGACATATAATAGGTGTTTTGTTTTATTGTCTTCTTTCTTTTGCAGGAATAAATATGGAGCCAAATCTGAAGTTAAGATAAACAAACAATTCTTAGATTCTAACCCCTTAATGCTTTCAATGGAGCTTACTACCGGGATGCAGCTCAACCCTTCCCGTTTTCCGGAAAATGCGCTGTTCATTTTAGCATATCCCGTGTTGCCCGGATAATCAAACAATCTCTTATCAATCCAATTCTTTATCTCATCTGCCGAGTTGTTAGTCTTATCATAGTTTTTCAGCATGTTTTCTGAAGCATAATATGCTGCTCGATTGATAGCCAATTCAGTCTTTTTCGCTCCCCATTTTTTCAGAGTAGCTCTTTGAACCTCATAAAACAACAAATCTAAGCGATTGTCACAAAAGCCATCATGTGTGTTAAATCGCGTATTTTTTTTGCTTATATATTTCAAGCCGAAATCTTGCTGCTCCAAAAAGGCAATGGTATCAACTTCAGACTCAAAGACAATACGGACGCTTCCGACAGCGTTGCTCGAATCGGCATACTGTTTTTGATTATCACTTGCCAAAATATTCGAAATATTCAAATGGATTTGAGGACACCGAAAGCACTCGCAAATATATTTTGTATTATCATTTGCCTCAATCAGCTTTTGGAAACACCCGCTTCCGCGTATATCCTGCTTCGGGTCACCATTTAAAACAATCTCAATGCCTGCCTGCTCTAATGCCGTAATAATTATCTTTATTTCTTCATTGATATCCTGTGCTTCATCAATAAATATTTTGTGGCAATATTTCGCAAACATTGTTAACACCTTGGTGCGGATATCTTTAATTGTTTTATTGTCGCCGCTCTTCTTATAAACGACCCATTTTGCCTTTTCGGGTATTTTGGTTATATGAAGAATGTCTTGTTCTTCCAACTCAGTCGTTTTTATATTTCTGAACTTAGGATTAACCGGAAGTGGAATTGTTGATAGTTTTTGAAAGTGTTTTTTATATAGCAAAAAATAATACGGTTGAATCAGTTCCTGATACAAAAAAGAATGAATTGTACTTATTTTTATATTTTTCGGAATATGTCCGTATTTTTTCAAAATCTTTTTTTCAATATGCTCAACAGCTGCATTAGTGAACGCAATACAAAAAATAAACTTTCCCTCCGGAATAACATCTTGGCTTATCAAGTCTGCCATTTTGGATGTTTTTCCTGCACCGGCGCCGGCAACATTAATTTCCATCCGAATCCCCCTGTAATGAATCAAGAACACTCTGAATATGCTGGGGCATTGTAAAGCCGTTAAGGTTGCCGCTGACTAAATCGTGGCATATTTTCAGCATAACCTCAGATTTATGATTGTTACGCCAATCATCAGATAATTCTTGTTTTGTCATTGATTTCCAATTGTAAATATCACCGTAGTGCTCCTTTAACATGGTGTAGTTATCACCCGCACCTACTATCTCGGGTTCCAGCGTGTACTCTTTTGTGGTACACACAAAAACTTTGTCTGTTATTTCTTTTTCGTGTTCTTGTTGGGCATTCGGCTGATCATCAAAATCTCTTATTATGCCCAATCTATTACCAGTTCCCTTATTGAGTGTTTTCCAAATACGAATAATTCTTATGAATCCTTTGTGAAACGAAAACACCTTGATATCATTTAATTTGGGATTTGCCTGCAAATAGGATTTAATAAACAATTCTTCGGTAAACCCTTCAACCATAATCGCCTTTCTGGAATAAAACAAATTAAAGATATCCGTATTGGGATTTGCCGAAAGATAATCACGCTCAGCCTGACTAAGATTCTCTTCAAGATTAATAGCAACTCCATTATGAAAAAGAATGACTTTATCCAATCCGATTTTATTCACAAATTCCGTACTATGTGTAGAATAGATAATTTGTGTTCGCTTAGCCTTTACGCTGATAGTCTGAAACAGGCTCGCCGTCAACAGTGCATTACTGTTACATAAGTGAGCTTCCGGTTCTTCAACTGTAACTAAGCGCAGCGAATAGTCGCCTGTTCCGTTGAGATAAGAATTTAACATCACCGTTATTAAGACCAGATTGCGATAACCTAACCCCTGCATAAACATATTTTCATCTTCATACCCTAAGCGAACACTTCCTATAATACTACTCATCGGCGGCATGTTTGGCATAATACTTATTTCTTCAAAAAATTCTTTGGCACATTCAATATCAGAATAATCCTGCCAGTTAAGGACTTTATCCATCTGTCCTTCAGTTTTTACCGTTTCAAAAAACTCAAAGTACTTCTTTTCAATTTTCACCTTTGCATCAGAACTCAACTTCTTTTGTAAAGCATCTGCAAGCGCCCTTGATCCCAGTTTATCAGCACTCGATGCAAAATTATCACGCTCAGCAGATAAAACAACCGACCGAAAAGCTGATAACACATCATAGGGAATCCTTTGGTTTTTCCCTGGAACAAAAATAGAATATGTGTATAATTCAGTTGGCAGCAAACTCATATAAATATCTTTATCAACTGATTCTGATTTCAGAATGTTCTTAACCAGTTCAATTATTTCTGCCGGTCTATCGGGATAAAAATGGTAGCAGATTCGACCGATCCAATGTTCGGTATCATCAAACAAAATATTCTTTATATCGTAATGCTCTGTTTCTTCCGGTGAAACATCTATCTGAACGCTGACAATTGGAAGATGTTCTGCAAACTCTTCACACGAAATCTTTCCGCCAAGAATATCATCCTTATTATTGGTTAAATAGTCATAGTATTCCTGTTTCGCTTCCCTGTTAAAATCATACCAAGTCAGTCGCTTCGAGGAGCTTGCACCATCTTCGGATGAAAGTGGTAAAGTAATAGCACGAAGAAAATTAGATTTCCCGCTGTTGTTTTCTCCGATTATGGTAACAATTTTTTCTAACCGCACATCGACATGCTTAAGATTTCTATAATTCTCTATTATTACTCTGCTAACTTTCATAATTTTCTCCTGTGGAACACTGATCGTATTTTCTTATCCTGATTAGTCCTCCTCGTTATCATCAAACGAGAAGTTGTTCAGCTCATCAAAGTCGAGGAATTCTGCAAGCGTCATGTTCAGGGCGATTGCTATCTTATGGATATTAACAACGCCTGGGTTCTGCGTTCTGCCGTTGACAATGTTGTCGATAGACGACTGCTGCACGTTACTCATTTCAGCAAGCTTATTGATAGAAATGCCGCGTTGTTTACAGAGTGTGCGAATTCTTTGCTCATATATTCCAGCGTAATTCATAGTATTCTCCCAATAACATTATTACCTAAATTCGGTTAATATAATGATAATATGGGATTTTTCTTTATTACCTAAATATAGGTTGACTTTGAAAATAATGTAGGTTACACTGATAATTGCTTAAATATAGGTAATTGTGGGTAAAACTATGTCAGCCTGTACTTTTTTCGGACATAGAGATTGTCCGAGCAATATTCGTCCGAGGCTTTTCGCGGAAACCGAGCAACTAATCACACAGCGCGGTGTCGATATATTTTATGTCGGCACACAGGGTGCGTTTGACCGAATTGTTTATTCTGTATTGAAAGAGCTACGAAGAAAATATAGCATCCGGATTTATCGTGTTCTCGCTTATATGCCAAAACCCGGTGATGCCGATAACGCTGACACCATTCTCCCTGAAGGTATCGAAAATATCTCTCCGCGCTATGCAATTGTTCACCGAAACAATTGGATGATTGACCGTTGCAAGTATGTGATTGCTTATGTCACTCATATATCCTCAGGTGCATACATATCATTTGAACGCGCAAAGTTGCACGGAAAAACAATTATTCTCTTGACTTCTCACCAAAATTACGGTAACGGATATTGATTTCGGTTTCCTCTTAGGAACTAAGTAATCCCATTTTCTCAGAGGTTATCTGTTAAAATCCTTTTCTCTTTGAATGTATTAATCGAAAAAGTCGCACAATGTTCGTTTTGATTTCACTATAATTATCTCTTTCTGCAAAGAAAACGAATTCGGTTAATCCAAAGAGAAAACAACATCTTATTTGACTCAAAAACCGCCTATTCGTTTTTTATTTATTCTGGACTTTCAAAAGCTCATGTGGTATTGTGTCTTGCTGAGAAAGCGAGGTGAGCAAAATGACCACTCTGGAAGATTTTTATTACGGGAATATAATACCACATGAAATCCCTATCGTACAAGGAAGCGAATACGATACCGCAAACAGGCTTGTTGTCCGTCATGATGAAGCATTGACAGCGACGCTGACGGAACAGCAGGAGGAAACATTTCAAAAATTCAAGGACAGCTATCTTGAGCTATTGACCCTCGGAGAACGCGACGCGTTTATCCGAGGGTTTTCTCTTGGCATCAAAATCGCGGTAGAGGCACTGAACTACGGCAAAACCTGACGCGCCCTGCTTCGCCCCGTGTCGCGCAAAACAAAAAATTGGATAAAGTACCCGACCTCGCCCCACAAAGCCCACACAGCCGATTTGTCGCGGTTTGCGGAGCACAAAAGCAGCGCATAGATTGGCATAACGCTAATCTATGCGCTGTGTTATCTAATACTTCAATCTCTCTAACGGTACGCAGAACAGCTGGTCGTAAACCGAAGCCTGATGAACACACCAGCCGCTGAATCGATTTACGCTAAACACGACCAGGGAAACCTCGCTGCATAGGCTCCCATAGCTGCTGCTGACGTTGATGTAATGCTCCAACTGTTCCTTGGTGATTTTTTCATCGAAAGAATGCGGAAATACACAAACCAGCGTTTTGCCGTTGTTTTCAATAATACATTCAATCTTGAAACGGAATCCGTCCTTACGCTTGAGATAGGCGGGTTTCGTTTTTCCTTTGACATACCGATCGATAAACCAACTGTTATGGATTTGATATTTGTTATCAATAAAGCGGATACAGCTTTCTTCAAGCGCAGGAAGTGCAATCGCTTTGTCCATAGTCTTAATCACTTTGTTCAATAGACCTTGCGGATTTGTGATTTGCAACATCCGATTTTTGTAAATATACAGATACCAACTCTTGATATAGCTGTTTGTCAGGAAATAGCGGGCAAAGCTGTTTTCGCTCTCCCTCTGAGTATTTACCAAGCCTGCCTTTATCAGCGCTTCCAGATATTTACCGCACTTGTTGTTCGGAAAGCCGATGTCCTTTGCGATTTCACTGAGGCGATGCTTTCCGCAGGCGATACTGTATAGAATCGGATGGTAGCTTTCTGGTGAGCGAAATAATCGCTGCAAAATGGACGGCGCGAAATTTGAAAACGCGGAATCGTGTCTCAGCAGTATCTTCAGATTTTCCTCAAACGGAATATCGGCATCCAACTCTTTCGCGACAGCAGGGAGTCCTCCTGTCAAACCGTGCAGGCGAATCACATTAGCCTTTTCGTAGTCCGGAAACGCAATCAGGAAGTCGACGATAGAGCGCGACTTGATATTGCCCGGCTTCTGTTCCGATTCCGGAGCAAAGCTCTTGACATGCAGAACGAGAGTATGATCGTGAAGCTTTACAGACTGTATCGCTGACTCAAAAGTCTTATATGCTGACGAGCCGTTATCGTCGTCAATAAATAAAACCTGAAAGCGTGAGCCTGTCAGAGTCTTATATTTTTTTATGGCATCATTCCAATCCGGAGCATTTTCACCGTTAAGAATCCGTTTGCAGAATACGGCTAGCGCGGTGCTGCTGTCCAAGTCCTTGAGATTCAAATAAACCGCGTCCTTGTTCTGCTCGCAAAACTGTCGCAGAAATTCTGTTTTACCGCAGCCGTAAAATCCCTGTACAGCTAAATTGTAATGCCGAGGAGTGTCCTTGTGATACACAGAGTACTTCCATTCACTCCACGCGCTGTGAAAGCGAGCAATATCTTTTTCAAAAGAGAATGTAACCATAGCTAATCCTATCGTAATATGATGTTTATTGTATTTTATCAGAATACAATTGATAATGCAAGAGATAATCAAGAATAATATGTCATTCTATCTACAATAATAAATAGAATTATGCCGAACACGGAGCATTATTAACGAATCTTTAGAAATTTTAGTAAAATGGGTATATTTTTGTGCCGTAAAAATGGCTAATAAGCAAAGGGGGAAATAAAGGAAAAACTTAGTTTGACAAAGGAAAGTGATCTTGTGAGAAAAAATTGCCAAAAGGAAAACAGAAGTTGATTAAGAAAACGCAGGAACATGTCGCCCCTTTTGAACCTGACAATCACAACAGAAGCCGCTGCGTCAATATCTGCTATGAACCGCCGCCCGACGATTCGAAATAAGTACAATAATAAGGCTTGTACGATATATAACGGCGACCTAAATTGGTTCGGCAAATCTCCACAAAATAAAGTTTTATGCTTTGTGCAAAACATAGAAAATCCGTTTTGTTTAAACATGATTTGCTAAAAAAACAGATTTTCGTCGGCTATATAGTGAAGGGGAAAATTTTTTCCGACCAAAACCGAAAAAAGTGTGCAATAAAGAAGTAGAGGGGTAATAAATTGCCTTATGTAATATCCTACAAAAAATCTATGTCTATTTTAGTTAAAACAGAAAAGCTTTTCTTTTCACCTTAATTTCAATAAAAAAAGTGTGGAATAAAAAGTAGGGGGGCAAATCACCAATCACCGTGATATTTCACAAAAGTCACAGCTCTCGTTTGTGCACAACAGAGAAAGAAATCTTTTTTTATTTTTACCCACCCCGAAACAGCCAAAAAATGTACTGAATAGTGAAAGGGCTGTTTCAAAACCGTATATCCCGCCCACACGGGCGTGAAATAAAAATCAAAACAGAAAGGAATAACAAGCATGGAAGAAAACTGGAATCTGGATATCGACTCATATCAAAAGCGGTTTTGCACCTGTGACGGCGCTACGCTGGCGGACAAAGATTTGCCGCCGACAAAATACGTCATCAGAAAGCTCCTTCCTCAGGGACTGGCGCTGCTCAGCGGTTCGCCGAAGGTTGGAAAGTCATGGCTGACACTTGATTGGTGCGTGAAAATTGCGAAGGGCGAAAAAATCTGGGACTTCCCGACAGTGAAAGGAACAACACTTTACCTCAGCTTAGAGGATACCGAATCGCGCTTGCAGGAAAGATTGCTGACTGTCACGGAGGACGCACCGTCCAATGTTCACTTTGCGACGAGCTGCATGACGATCGGCGACGGTCTGGAGGAGCAGATACGCACCTTCGTTTCGGAGCACCCGGAAACCGTCCTCATCGCAATCGATATTTTTTCTCAAAGTCCGCGCCAATAACGAAGTCAGCTATTCGGTTGACTACAGTCAGATGGAGGTTTTGAAAAAGCTGGCGTATGAGCTGAAAATCACGATTCTCCTCGTTCATCATGTCCGCAAGGAAAAAGCAGACGACCCGTTTGATATGATTTCAGGCACCAACGGTTTGGCAGACTGTGCCGACACCGAATTTGTTTTGCTGAAAAGCAAACGTAGCTCCGGCAACGCAACGCTCCACTGTACAGGGCGCGACATTGAGGACAGGGAAATCGAGCTGGGCTTCGACAAGTAGGCCTGCACATGGATATACATATCCGACAGCGTGGAAAATCCCGAAATGCTGTTACCGAAGGAACTGCAAAAGCTGGTTGCCATGATGAAGGAAATCTCTTTCTTCTCCGGCAGTAACGCAGATTTTCTTGAGAAATTTAATCGCTACGCTGGCACGGACATCAAAGCCAACGCGCTCAAGCGGAAGATGAATCGCTGGAGACAGGAATTGAAGGAGCAGGGCGTGACGTATGAGTCCGGAAAACGCGACAACGTCCGCGCGATTGATATTTCCTACGATCCGCCGGTCGACGATTCATAAAAAAGTACGATAAGTACGGTATGTACGATATTTAGCGGTGCCTGAAATATCGTATTTATCGTACAAATCGTCCCGAACCAAACGGCACCGACGTCGCGCCCTGTGTGCCGACGTGTGGGCATTTCGGGAAAAGGTCGGGAAAGTACCCGACAGCGAAACACGCGCGAATTTGGGCGAATGTCGGCATTTCTGAGGTCGGGAATATATTGCACCGCCCGTTAAAGAAATATCAAAATGAAAGGTGGTGGGTCCAAAAAATTCTTTACCTTAGTGTAATATCTTCTTACCAAATAACTATACCCAAGGAACTATACACATCCTAAAACATCAACGGCAGAGAAAGAATAACAAACCGGGAATTAAAAATTTTTAATCCGATCCGCGCATAGCCTACACATCAAATCCACGCAAAACAATTCTTCTTTTTCTGCTGTACAAGGAGGAACCTGTTATCAAACGCAAAGATTATTTTATGCTGCCGAATGAAATCTTTTCACTCGGACTGAAGCCACGGGACTTAGCCGTCCTCGCCTGTCTTATCCGTCACAAGGATAACGAGAACGACAGTTGTTTTCCGTCGCGGAGCCTGATTGCAAAGGAGTGCTGTGTAAAAGAGAAAACCGTTGATGCCGCGCTGAAGGTGTTGGAGGAACGAAGCATTATCGTCAAAAGACACCGCCTGCGAGAAAACGGCAGCCATACCAGCAACATGTATTTTATCGCGGATGTTTTTGCGATGACACAGCAGCCAGCTCAGATTAAGCAAGATAACTAATCCGCGGTATTTGCGCGGGTATCAAAAGTGAGATTAAACCAAGTATCAAAAAGCAGGCTTAAAACGGGTCTCATACGCGGGATTCAGCGCAGACTCGTCTGCGGCCAGCATCGCATTCGACCAGTCGCGGTGCGACGGCCGATGCTGCTGGGGCGGGACACCCGCCACCCGTTTTACTACAGAAAGGAACCAAATGAAAGATAAAAAAATGAGTATCCGCATCTCCGAGGAGAATTTGAACATCGTTCACTACAAAGCGGAACAGGCAAAACTTACCCTGACCGAGTACGTCACCCAGTGCGCTCTCGGCAAACAAATCTTCGTGATCGACGGCTTGGACGAGGTCATCCGTCAGCAGAAAGCCATTGGCAGAAACCTCAATCAGCTGACCGTTCTCAGCAACATGGGAAAGCTTTCGAGCGTGAATCTTGAACATCTGACCGAGGAATACGCCGTCCTTAACCGCACACTCACCGAGCTGTTAGACAGAAAGAGGTGGTCGGCATAGCAGTAGTTACAATCATTGCGCGGAAGAAAACGCAGACCCGTCAGGGCTTGTGGGGACTGCTTCACTACTGTATGCAGGACAAGAAAACGGTTTACAACGGCAGAAAGTTAGTCACTGGAGTCAACTGCGTGGCACAGTCTGCGTTCAACGAAATGGTGAATACTAAGCTGCAATACCGCAAGCCGGGTGGCAGACAGTACTACCACATCATGCAATCCTTCCATCCGGACGAGCCGATCACACCCGAGACCGCGCACGAAATTGCTCTGCGTTTTGCAGAGGAAAACTTCCCCGGCTATGAGGTGTTGGTCGCAACTCACGTTGACCGTCACCACATACATTCGCATTTTGTGCTCAATTCCGTGAACGCGGAGACGGGTTTGAAGTTCCATTCCGATAACCACGAAATCCAGCGTCTGCGCGACAGTTCGGACAAGCTCTGCGTTGAATATGGCTTATCAGTAGTCGTTCCCAAGAGTAAAAAGGTCAAAGGTATGTCCACAGCCGAGTACCATGTTGCAGAAAAAGGACAGAGTTGGAAGTTGGATTTGGCAATAGCGATTGACGAAGCGATGCGCTACGCCGTTAGCAAGGAGCACTTCATCGAGCTGATGGAGATGGAGGGTTATGAGGTCAAATGGAAGGATACGCACAAATATATCACCTACACCTGTCCCAACGGCAAGCCGTGCAGGGATATTCGGTTGCACGAAGAAAAATATTTGAAGGAGAATATGGAAGATGAATTCAGAATCAGACAAGAAATCATTGCCCGAGCTGAAGGCACAGGCACAGAGGAATCTGGACGTAGCAAAACAGACGACGAGATTCGTTTCCGTACCGGAGAGGTCGTGGACGGCAATGGTGCAACTCCAGCAGACGCAAATCAATATGCTCGGTTCGATAGCGGAATCGCTGAAAACTCTGGCAACATGGAGCGACCTCTCGGATATGCAGGAGGAGCAGTTGAGGGAGCTGACGGCTCACGCGGAGCAGACGGAACAGACCCTGACGGCGTTTCAGGAGACGCTTCGGGAGCAAGCGGAACAGATTCAGACGGCGACCTCGACCTCAATGGAGAGCTTCCAATCACAGGTTGGGAAAGCGAGCGAAAGCTTCTCACAGCAACTATCTACGGCGGAACAGACGACGAAACGGAGCTTGAAAAAGCTGATTTTGGCTTCGCTTATCCCGACTATTCTGCTGATCATCTGGGAGTTGATTCGGCATATCTGGCTGCGGACATGATGAATATTCTGGAAAACGACAGCCGCGTTGAGGACTGCACCACGATGAATCAGCCGCAGAAGAAAAAAAAGAATACGCAGTCAGGAGGCTTCAATATGAGTATGTAAAGAAAGGAACAGGGAGAATTTTGATTGTAGAAATAAGAATCAGCAGCG
The DNA here is from genome assembly GCA_947170465.1 of uncultured Clostridia bacterium. GTDB lineage: Bacteria > Bacillota > Clostridia > Oscillospirales > Acutalibacteraceae > Ruminococcoides. The sequence goes on along the minus strand of CAMVTS010000050.1, from coordinate 2,362 downwards.
AAAAAGAGTATCAGCCGTCTGTGTCAACCGCAATCAACCGCAGAACAAGGTTTGACATCAAGGACGGTCAGCTGATTACTCAGCACCGTTATACTATCGGTAAAAAAGAGTACATCGTAAATTCCATTTTTGATTTAGGCAGCAAGCAGACTGTTGTCGACGGCGTGAAGCGGCTTATCGATAATGATTTTGACGGCGCGGCCTAAATAGTTCTGGACATTTTATCCGGTTGGGAGTATTGTAGAGTTGCGAAAATTCGCAGACTCCCAATTGGTTTGACAACAGGAAGGAGTAAAATACTTATGTCAAACCAAGATAAAATAACCGCGCTTTACTGCCGCTTATCAAAGGATGATCTCAACATTGGTGACAGCGACAGTATCGTGCATCAAAGAGCAATCCTCGAAAAGTACGCTGAGGATAATTGTTTCCCAAACATTCGGGTGTTCGTTGATGATGGCTACTCAGGCGTCAGCTTTGACCGTCCCGGGTTTCAGGAGATGTACAAGCTGATTGAAGCGAGCAAGGTCGGAATCGTTATCACTAAAGACCTGTCCAGACTCGGCAGAAACTATATCGAGGTCGGCAACTATACCGAGTTTGTATTTCCGAGATACGGCGTCAGGTATATCGCCATCAACGATAATTATGACTCGCTGTTCAGCGAAAACAACGAGCTTGCACCGTTCAAGAATCTGTTCAACGAGTGGTACGCTCGTGACACGAGCAAGAAAATCCGCGCTGTATTCAAGGCAAAAGCCGAGCGCGGTGAGCGACTTGGAACCACCATACCGTATGGCTACCGCCGCGACCCCAACAGCGGAAAGAAATGTCATCTCCTCATTAACGAGGAAACCGCACCTGTGGTAAAGATGATATTTGCAATGTGCGCCGAGGGGATCGGACCGAGTAATATAGCCAAAGCGTTAGAGAAAAGGAAAATTCTCAAGCCAACTATGTATCGTTTTATGCGAGAAGGAAAGTATGGAACGCACACTGACACCGAGAATCCATATAAATGGAACGAACGCACTATTGCCGATATTCTTGATAACGAAATCTATCTCGGGCACACTATCAACTGCCGTACAAGGATAGCTTCGTTCAAGGACAAACGAACCATCAAGGTTCCGAAAGAAGAACAGCTCCGTTTCGAGAACACTCATGAAGCGATTATCGATCAGGAAACATGGGATATCGTTCAAAAGGTACGCGAAGGCAGAATTCGACAAACCCGTATGGGTGAAATCAATAAATACAGCGGACTCATCTACTGCGCCGACTGCGGCAGAAAACATTATCTCTATCGAGGAAGAACGGTCAAGCGTGAGAGCTACAGCTTTATCTGCGGAAACTATCACAAGCACGTTGGTGAAGAAAAATGCACACCGCACTCAATCAGAGAGGTTGTGCTCGACGAAATTGTGCGTGAAGAAATCAACAAGGCGCTCTACTACGCGAGGAACAATACGAAGGAGTTTACCGATTACATAAGCAAAAAGACTTCCTCACAGTACAGAAAAGAGTTGAACGCCAAAACTGCGGAGCTGTCAAAAGCAGAAAAGCGTATTGTTGAATTGAAATCGCTGTTCAAGCGATTGTATGAGGATAACGTCCTCGGGCGTATCAACGACGAACAGTACAGAATGTTATCCGCTGATTACAATGATGAGCAGAAGGAGCTTGAAGCGACTATTCCTGACTTGCAAAAAGAAATTGATACACTCAAAAATGAATGTACCAATGTTCAAAAGTTCCTTGACATCGTCAGGAAATATGTATGTGTTCAGGAACTGACGCCGGAGGTACTGAGAACCTTCATCAGCAAGATCGTTGTTCACGAGCGTGAGAAAAAGCACAGCCAGACCTCTCCGCAGCAAATTGATATCTATTTCCGCTACATCGGAACATTCGCTCTGCCGGGGGAAATCAACCAAGCAGAAGAAAAAACGCATGACGAAAGGCGGACAGCCTGAACTGTCCGCCTACGCATAGGGCACCGCCTTAAACTGAAAACATCCTTTTCGGAATCAGCCTGACGCCTTGCCGAGATTTTTTGGGCAAGCTGACGGAATAATATTCAAGCAAGCCGTGCGCCTTGAATTGTGCGGTGTTGCCTTAAATATCTGAAAGAAAACAACGAGCAAGACAACACGGTTAGATATGAGGAAACATAATGAGTATATTCAATCCTGTCAACAATGCAAAATTCGACTGAAACGGAATGAATAATAGTTTTGCTTGCTTGCATTTTTTTATGTTAAGGTGTACAATTAATGGTGGAATAATATCCTTTTTTTACGGATAATTGCAGGAGGTCTGTATGAAAAAATTCAGAGAATGGTTAAGCATTCAGGTTGCG
>CAMVTS010000049.1 GCA_947170465.1 uncultured Clostridia bacterium | reverse complement strand
AGCATTTTTTCAAATCGGAGCGCAGCGCAGAATTTGTAAAAAATCGTCTTCTTGTTCAAGAAGGCATTGCTTGCCAGTATCGTATACTTTGAACGGAGAACCTACACATTTCGCTGATACTGTATTTACCCCTGTGTTTGTATATGACCTGATTTGATTGCCGGCTTCACTTCCTTTCTGTGAGCGAGAGAAAATCCCTCATCAGTTCAACTTCCATTTCTAATCTTTTGATATATCTTTCTTTGCTTGCTAATACATATCTAATTTGTGCCAGTTTGTCCAGCTTTTCAATTGACGGCGGAATATTTCCGCTTTTGGGCGGGCGTCCCTTTTTTCTCAATGCTTTGCCTGCTTCCACCATTCTCTGCTTCTTGTTGTATCTTGTTTTGAAGTTTCGCATTTCCCTATGAGTAAACCCAAGTCTGTTTCCTATTTCTCTTATCGTCAGACCTTGATTCACCATATTAATGATTTCAGTTTCATATTCACTTATGTGTCGATATTTTCTGCTCATAAAAATGACCTCCTATGGTATCTTTATTCTACCATAGGAGGTACTGTTTTTCTATTGTCTACTTTTTACGGAGCTGTTCAACAGAAATGCTTCTTTTTGTCTTTTTTACTTATACCACAGTTTTATTATAATTCCTGATTATGGAATTGTCAAGGGGGAATTCCCACGTTTATATGAGCAACAAAGTTCTCGAAAAAAGTGTATTTTTTTGTGGTATAGTATAGAAAAAAAGAAGGAGGATTTGAAATGAATTATGATGAAAACAATCTATTTGATAATTGCCGTTTTGTTGCCGACGTTATGAAAACAAGGCAGGATTTGCGCTTTCAGGCGCTGCGGCTGATTCATTATGTTATCTATCGCGTGATCTGTGATAACAAGGATTTGCAGACATTTACGGGTTCCGTGACAGAGCTTGCCGAAACGTTTCATATCCAACGCAGCAATATCTACAGAGATATCGACTCTCTCAGCGCTCAACTGCATTCGACCGGCATGATATTAGGGCATAAGGATCCGCGGAAGAGTTGGAGAACGGTCACTTGGCTTAGTCGCTCCTGCTATAACGGACGAGGAACAATTTTGATAAAGCTGTCCTACAGTATGGTTTCCTATGTCAAGGGAATCAGACATATGTTTTCCGACGACTATCATAAGACGATTTTGGATTTCAACTCCGTGTATGCGATACGGATTTATGAGATCATATCAGCGGACAGGTTCTTTCATAAGGATGCTGATCCCGAATACGAAATGTCGGATTTACGGTATTGGCTGGATTGCGAGAAGAAGTATCTGAAAACAAACGACTTCTGCAAATATGTGATTGAAGCCGCAGTCAAAGAGATCAACCGCTGCTCCGATACAGCAGTGACGCCGGTATTTGTGAAAAAGGGCAGGAGTTTTACAAGGGTACGGTTTGAAATCTCTTAAATAAAATCAGGGTACAAATTTGTACCCCGAGGCAGCAAGGCAGGTGAGAAATTCTGAGTGATGAGTATAGTTTGATCGGTAACGAGGACAATCATGTGGTAATGGACAACCGTTTGATCGAATCGAAACAGATGATGCCGCTCAACGCCGCAAAAATCGTGCGTATGGCGGTGGCGAGGATCACTTATGAAGACGATGAATTTCGCACCTACAGCTGCTCTATTACGGAGCTCGCAGAGTTTTTGAATGTTTCAAGGAACAATCTATACCATGACATCCGCTGGATGTGCGATGTTCTGGAACGAAGCTGCGTTTTTGTCAGTACGGACGATCCTCAGAAGCCATGGAATCGGCTTCAGTGGATTGATAATGCGAATTATGATGGAAAAGGAACGCTTACGTTGCAGTTATCCAAAGATGTTGAACCGTATCTTCTTGGATTGCGAAAATGCTATACACAGTACCGGCTGCGCAATATCGTGGATTTCAGTTCTTTTTACGCGATCCGTCTTTATGAGATGCTGATTCATCAGATAAATCTAATGGATTACAATAGGAGTGAAACCGTTTCCTATACCGTCAGTGAAATGCGGGTGCTGTTGTTCTGTGAAGAAAAATTCCTGAGGTTTGCTGATTTCAGGCGTAAGGTTTTGAATGTTGCGGTTAGAGAAATCAACGAGAAGTCTGACATCTATATCACAATGTCTTTGATAAAAAAGGGAAAGGAGTATCAAAAGGTTATTTTTGATATCCGGGTGAATAAGGATCCGGAAAACCGAAACAGCCCGATTCATTCTATTGTCAGCAAACGAAAACCTATGCTGAATGATAAAAATACATACGAATAGCTCATGCTTAGTTTGAATTAAGTATGGGCTATTCTTTTTCATTTTTTGGGTGGAATCATCTCGGAGAGCTCGGCTCTCCAATTACCTAATTATAACTAATTATAATAATTATATAATTAGGGAAGCCAATAATCGCATAAAGAAGCCGTTTTCGGCGTTTAAATGTGACCTTTCCATACCGCAAATGTGACCTTTCCATACCGTTAATGTGATCTTTCCATACCGTTAATGTGACCTTTCCATACCGTTAATGTGACCTTTCCATACCAATGTGGAAAGAATGTGGAAAGTTGAATTTGCGTTTCAAAAGCGAGGTTTTGATACAAAAACGGCTTTATTTTTTTATACGAGCAACAAAGTCAGCGAGAAAAAATGTTTCCATATGTTATAATAGTCGCAGGTTAATTTGAAATAGCCGGATATATCCGTTATCCGTTGATTGGATGGAGCGGAGCGGAAAATAACTAACAGGCATAGTCGATATTGCGGTGATCACTGCGGTATGGGCTGTGCCTTTATCTTTTTGAAAAGGAGTTTTACAGTATGCCAAGAAAAAAGCAAGTTGCAGCTGAAACAGAGACAACAGTTGCTGCGGAGAACGAATTGACTGAGGAGGGTGCGCTGGAGCAGTTCTTAGAGGACAATGACATTCACCATCCCTCAGAAGAAACGGCGGTAAAGGAATTGGAGGATGTTTTGAGTGAGAATGATGCCTCCGCTGCAGAATCGCAGGGAGAAGAAGTGAAACCGGAGGGGAAAATCGAGTCAGCGACGGTGTCTGATGAAGCTGTGTATTTCGCCTCGGTCAACAGTCAGTCTCAGGGGATGAAGCGCGAAATGTTTACGCTGTTTAGCGGCGCACAGTATTCAGGGACGGTTTTGACAGGAAGATTGACAGGCGTGGAACGGACTCCGCTTGGGATCGTTGCCGGCGTCAGCTACAACAAAAACGACGGTACGCTCAACAACCTCAACGGCGTTTCGGTAAAAATCAACGCTGACAACATGGGGCTTCGTATGGATCTGATCCGCAGAGGTATCGCTGAGCGCAACGAACGAAACGGGCTCAATCCGTCCGAAGCCATGTTTGAAGCGCAGGTGAGAAATTATCAGTTCCGCTTTCTCAGAAGGATGCTTGGCGCGAAAATCGATTTTATTACCGAAAGTATCATTGAAGAAGCAAATACGGTGGTCGGTAACCGCGAGAAGGCGATGGAACTCCAACGGGAAAATTTTTCGGTTCAGAGGGGAAGAGAGCGTGCCCGATACGAAAAGGGCGACGTGATCCTATCCAGGGTTCTCCGTGTAGCAGACAACACATTAGTCGTTGAAGTATCAGGATTTGAGGTCGCGATGACGATGCGGCAGGTGACGCCAATGGCGGTCATTTTGACCGAGTCGTTCAAGCCCGGCGACAGCTTCCCTGTCGTTATCACTGATGTGAGTGATGATGGAATCAGTGTGATCGGCGCGCAAGGTGCACGAATGGATATCGCTCGTAAGGTACATGAATACCGTTACGGCTCAGTAGTGCTTGCAGAAGTCATCAGCATTCACCGCGGCGTCTACCATCTGAGAATGCCAAACGGCTGTCGCGGCGCTATCTTCTTCAACAAGTCGATGCTGCGCAACAGACTCAAGGTGGGGGATATGGTTACCGTGGTCGTCGTCGGCTTTAGTATGACCGACGATGCGGTGAAATGTGAGTTGAGGTAGTTTTTGGTTTGAGTATTAAGAACCCTTTTTTGCTTGAATTTCCCATTTAGGTGGAATAATTTCTCAGAATCCTGTTTTCTTCCATTAGTTCGACACATTATGCGATGATGATTTGTTAAAATACAAAAATATGGAAGAAAACAGAAAAAGACTGAAAAAGGGAGATGAAAACTTAAAATCCATCAAAAAAATCGTCGTGCTTTCATGGGAGAGCACGGCGGATTTTTTTTCGACATTTTTCAGCTTTTTTGCTTTTCTTCTCTCATTTTCTTATCAAATCAGAGCGCCTCCGACAAAACTGAAAAGAATAAATTCAGTTTTATCGGAGGTAAGATTTTTGAAAAATACATATTTGGTCAGAGTTATCAACAGCGATAACAAGATTCACCTTGAGGAAATCTCAGTACTCGAATGGCGGCAGATTCTTGCCGCAAACAAGAAACTGTCTAAGGAAGAACGGAGGTATTTCATTGTAAACATAATTCCGACTGCTGACGGAGCGGACAGGATGTATATCGAGGTTCCGTACGAGGAATACAAAGTATGGGACAGTGAGCGGACGGTGCGCCGTGAAAAGAATAAATATCGCAGGCTGTATCAGCATTTTTCGCTGGAGCAAAGCTTCGATGGGAATGATGAACAGGCGGAGGACTGGCTGCTTGCGGCACAGGAGAGCGTTGAGTATCGTGTTGAATCCGATATGGCGACGGAAAGTCTGTTGAAAGCGCTGGCACTCTGGCAGCCATGGGCGGTTGACCTGTACTACGCATATATTTCCGGCAGAAAATATCAATGTAATCGGGAGCTGGCTGAGAAATACCATGTTAGCGAGCGCACCATTCGCAACTACAAGGAGCGTTTTGAAGCATTTGTGAAGAATTTTTTGAAAAAGTTTTAGAAATGCTTTCCGTTTAGCGCGAGAAATGTTCCAGTATATAGTAGAGGGGGTCAAAAATCCTCTGATTATATCGCACCTTGAAAACTCAATATCAGCTTTTTCTATTTTGATACCCACATTATTCATTTTTTCTCTCACAGCCTGCGGCAGTAATCATACTGCCGCAGGTTACCAACCCGAATAATACACAAGAAAGAAGTGATAAAATGCAAAACACCCTAGTATATATCAAATTGAACAGGATCAGCGCGTTGTCCGAGGACGAGCTGTTGATGGGTGGTAAGAATACGTTGCTGTTCCTGCCGATCTCTTCAAAGATTGACGAGAATGAAGCGATCAGGACGATCAAGCTGTTCAGTGAGGACTGTCAAAAGACAGGCTTTCATGTGATTGCTGAAACGGTGTTCATCGGCAGCGCAGAGGAAACAGCGCGGTTCCTCAAAAAGATCGTCTGCAAAATCAGATATCTTGACTGTGTGGTGCTTCCGAGTACTGCTTGCTTTGATGAGGATCCCGAAATGCTTGCGGAGGTAATTGAGTTTATGGCTTGCGAGGGCGTCCTTATGTATAAGCCAAACAAAGAACGCCTTGAACAACTCCGGTGCGCTTATTCCGGAATAAGCATATAGCAGTTACGGGTGCTTAATAATGGAAGATTCATACAGTATCCGACTCAAAGAGTATGCTCGGGTGACGCAGCAGCTGCTTTATTCGATTTTGACCTCAGGGGAGGTTTTATCAGAGGAGGCAAAGATCAGTGTTGAAGCCTCTCTGCTGTTGTCCTCCTATGCGCTCAATGAGCAGCGGGAAATAGCGGACAGCCAAATCGTAATCATGCTTGTTAAGGCAAACGATGTGCTGGGAAATCTGTTTTACCTTTATGAAGAAGCATTAGTTCAAAATAACAGAACTGAAAATGAACCGGACAGCGCATCGATGGCGGAAGCCATGCTCAAAGAATTGATCCTCAATTACGAAGCTATTTTAGCAAGTACAGGGTGAGGGTACAAATTTGTACCCAGCGCTGTGCAAAAACGGTGATGACAGAGTTTTTATCTTTTTGTGCTCTGTATCATATATCCTGAAAGGGAGTTTCTTTTACCACACAATTTCAAAGCTCCCTTTCTCTTGACTGCGATCCGCATCATGCGGTAATTGTCGCAAGCCGCCTGTCTTGCGCATAAATGCAGTTACAGCCTTCCATCCAAACAAAGGCTGTAGAGGTCAGGCGGCGAAAGCTGTCTGACCTCATTTTGAAAAAAATAAAGAAATCGACAAATTAAAACGGAAAAATCAGCTCCGGACGACTATATTATTTATAAGCGGACAAGACGCTTATATCTAATAAAACAGAGGAGGCATTGATGATGAATGAAAGAAAAAGGATTTTTGGAAAGAATGCGATTGTCAGCGGAATGATGGTAATAACTGCAATGCTTTCCGCAATGATTACGGGCTGCGGTTGTCAAAAGGCAGATGAGGTTAGCTTGTGCACGCCGGACTCGGCGGCAACCGCAAATTCCGTACCGGCTGTTACATACAGCGAAGAAGAGCAGGCTGTGTTGGATGAGAATCTCTCCATCGACGCGGCAGGCAATGTCACCGACGGCAGCGGAAAACAGCTAAAGGTCGGCGAGGACGGTAAGGTTGAGGTCAAAAAAGCAGACGGAACAGTTGTAAAGGTCGATCCCGATACGGTTCGTAATGTTCGTCAGCAAGCAGAAAGTGCAGACCAAAGCAGCGGCGGCAGCCAACAGGCAACAGAAAAGCCTGTCACGTCTACGCAATCTCCGCGTGAAACTTCACCTCAAAAGCCAAAGGAAACCGTTCCGCAAACAAAGCCAACGGTCAAACCGACAGAACCTCGTCCGACAGAACCTCGTCCGGCTGAAAAGACGCAGCCAACAACTGTTGATCCTCACGCCGGAAAAGCCTACCATGAGGCGGAATATGAGTACATCAAGCATCCGGCTGAAACGAAACAGGTCAAGGTAGTCGACCGAGAGGCGTATTCCTATGAGGAACCTGTTTATGAGGAAAAGTGGTCGATGATTTGCTGGGGCTGCGGCGCCGACGTAGGTAACGACAATATGACCATCGCCCAGAGGGACGAGCATATGTATCAGCATATCCTCAACGGAGAGCCTGACGGCTATCACAGCGGCTACACTACCGTGCAGGTCGGTACGAGAACGGTTAACGTACCCGAAGAAAGCCATTATGAAACAAAAATCGTTAAAGAAGCGTGGACAGAGAAAAAGCTGATTCGTGAAGCCGGATGGTACTGAAGAGAATAGTTCATAACTGATTAAAGCAGAGCGTTACGGCGCTCTGTTTTTTCTTTGAAACAGTGTTCACATACGAGCAACAAAGTCAGCGAGAAAAAATGTTTCTACGTGATATAATCAAATCAGGTTAGATCAGCTGATTCCTTGAATCGGTTTTACTTTTACCAGCATAAATCCATAACATAGAATAATGATAAACAAATAACAACAGATATAAGATTATTTTTACTTGAAAGGGTGATGCCTATGCCTGCGGGAAACCAATGAGTCAAATCATTATTACTCTCATGAAAGGAGAATCAAATTTGGGCAAATTAAAAATTCTCAAAGCAATCGCTTCCACAGCAATCGCAGGTGTGCTGACAGCTTCATCGCTGACAGGGGTTTTTGCAGCGGAAGGAACCCGAACTATTGACCGAAGTACAGTGCAATGGGCTAAAAAAATCAGCTATAACTATCCTTTGGGAACTGAAGCCGTGGAATTCGATGAGGGACTGCCATTTACAATGCATTATTTCAAATGCAACGACGAGAACGGCGATTTGATGTCCCCGAATCATTTAGCTTTTTGCATTGAGCCTGAAAAGGGTGTTGAAATGTATAGCTCCGGCGATATTATTTCAAAAGACGCCACCAAAAATGACCGGTATATGCGTTTGAGCGCAGACACAAGACGGCTTCTCAATGAATTATTGGCAAACGGCTACGGCAACAGACGAGTTCCATCAAATAGCAACTCCAATGAAGCGTATTATTACGCGACGCAGCTTCTTGTTTATGAGGTGGTATCAGGTATCAGAGATGTGAATGATTTTTCTGTTCACACGGTTGGCGGTCAGGGCAACTTCCAGCCGAGTGCCTATTTTACAGGAGGCGGCAGCGGTCATCCGCAGATTTCAGATATCAATACAGCATATAATCAAATCGTCGAATGGGTCAGGCTTTGTCTGACGCGTCCTGCAATCACAAACGCCGATGATAATATGGTTTTCAACGAATCGAATGCGAATAATCTCGAAATGAAGTATAACGACAGTACCGGAAAATATGAGTTTACCTTTACAGATAACAAAGGTGTGCTGCGTTACAACTATTATACAGACGGTTCAAACGGTGAGAAGGAATCGGAATTAAACCTCAAGGAATCAGATATTTCGGTATCAAATCAGAAAGTCAGTTTTTCAGTATCAAAGAATTCAGCCGGGAAATGCGTCATAAAGTTTACCTCGACGCAGCCGATTCCAAAAACAAATCCCGTAACAGTCAAAATTAATCATCCTTTGTTCCGCGGCTACAAGACATTGGTTGCGAACGGTCAGGGCGGTCTGATGATTTGCAGAGGTGATTCGAGCACGCAATGGGAGCAATGCTACGCGAGAGGAGCGGATGTTCCGTCTTACGATTTGTATTTGAAGCTGCACACGGTTGACGAAAACATCTGCTTGCAGGTCATCAAGAAATCGGCAGATACTTGTCTGACGGAGAACAATCAAATGTATTCGCTCGAAGGCGCAAGGTTTGCGGTTTATACCGACCGCAGCTGCAGCGACAGCAGCTTTGTTTGTGAGCTGACGTCCGACGGACTAAACAGCGACGGTTTTGCGGTATATAACGCGCCGCAGCCTGTGCCTGCCTCCAAGACCTATTACGTCAAGGAGCTGGAAGCGCCGAAAGGGTATGAACGCAGCACCGAGATTATGGAGTTGACAGATTCGGGCGATAGAACCTCGGCAGGGCAGAAGATCTACCGTGCGGAGTTTTCAGAGCTTCCCGGAAACGACCCGATCAATATCATCTTAAAAAAGCAAGCGGCAGGCTTGGCAGACGGAAGCTACGATCCAGCGGAGCTTGCCGGCGCACAGTACCGCATGGAATACTTCGACGGATTCTATCATACCGAAGCTGAATTGAATGCGGCGATCAAAAACGGCGTTGAGGCTCTTCGTACATGGGTTTTCCAAACCGATACACGCGGCTTCATTTCCTATAAGGAAGAAGGCAAGGTGTCCGGTCCCGACTTGTACATTGACGCGAAAACGCAAACGCCGGTTTTGCCTTACGGAACGGTGCGAATCCAAGAAATCGCGCCGCCGGCGAGCGGTAAATACAAGCTCAGCGACGAAGTGTTTATCAGAGTTATCGACAGCGACGATGTATGGACGCCGCGCGTTGAAGCCGATCAGCCGCCTGAGGATGTGCTGATCGCGGAGGAGCAGCCAAACACCGCCGGACTGATTATTCAAAAGGAATCAGATGATGATATCGTCAAGGATCTATGGTTTAGGGTATCCGGCGATAACGGCTATTCCAAGGATTTTAAGACCAATAACAGCGGCAAGATACAGGTTGACGGTCTGGATATCATGCGCAGCAGCAATACGCTCGTCAAGTACACCGTTACCGAGCTGGGCGTTAAGGCTGCGGACGGATCGTATTCCATTCCGGAGCGTTACATTCCCGATAAGGTCACGCAGACCGTAACACTTACACAGGACATGCCCGTGACCGTAAAGTTTATCAATCACCTCAAGAACGGTTCAGTAACCATTGTCAAAAAGACCTCTGACGGAGAATTGATGAACGGCGTAAAGCTTCGCCTTGTCGATAAAAGCACCGGTTATCAGGTCGGCGATGTGCTGACAACCAAAAACGGAACTGCTAAATTCGCCGAAATACCGATCGGAAATTATTATGTTGAGGAAATCGCGACTGCGGCAGGTTACAGCTTGCTCAAGGATAAGGTCAGCGTCACGATCAAGGGTGACGACAGCCATACGCTGAATCCAACAGTTACGTTGGTGAACACCGAAACGCCGACGATCCCGGCGGCAGGCGGCAATAACCTGACGGTATATTTCCTGCTGTTCGGTGCAGCGCTCCTTGCTTTTGGCAGCGTTATTCTTATCAGGAAGGGGAGGAGAAAGGAATGACAAAGACAGTTTTTCGCAGAGCATCGGCGCTGTTGCTGTCCGTCTTGCTCTCGGCTTCGGCTTTGTGTTCGGCGGTAACGGCGGCGGAAACAGAACCTCCGGCGGAAGAAACGGGAAAATCGATGATTTATCACATTGACCGCGGCAGAACAGCCAATCTGACCGTTTATAAATATGAGGTTCCTGACGCGTCGGTCGCATACTCCGGCAGTACGGGAACAAAGGATGATGAAAGCCATATCCCCGTGGACGCAAAACCGCTCGGCGGCGTTACCTTTGCGGCGCATAAATTTGCGGAGCTTGACGATTATTTCACGGAATCATCTTCCGAGATCCCCAAGGTGGAGGATTATGCGGAGGAAAAGGTCATCGCAAAATTCACCGCGACGACAAACGCGGCAGGAGTAGCGGAATTCAAGGACTTGCCGCTCGGCTTATACTATGTGGACGAAATCAACGGACCGGCGCAGATCACCAAGAAGATCGAGCCGTTTGTCCTTTCGCTTCCGCTTACCAATACAGAGGGAACTGAGTGGCTGTATGACGTTTACAGCTACCCAAAGAATGAAACCGGCTACGGAGACGCGAGTCTGCAAAAGCTCGATTTGAACAGCGAGGAGCCTTTGGAGAACGCGGAGTTCACACTTGAATCCTACGGAACAGATAACGCCGCTCCCGTGGAGACGATCGCTACGGAGATCAAAACAGGGGAGAACGGTATCGTTACCGTCACCTCACTTCCGGCGCAGACGTATTACCGTTTTACCGAAACCAAAGCCCCTGATGAAAGCTATATCCTTGATGGGTCCGTTTATTACGAGTTTTATATCGACCCGACAGGCGATATGATCTCCGGCTGGACTTCCATTGATGAGATCGGCAAGCCCGTTGACGGACAGGCAGTCGAAAACAACACGCTGATCGTTAAAAACGAAAAGCCCACGATCCACAAGTATATTCTGGATGAAGAAAAGGGCTTGGAGGGAATCGACAACACCGCTTCCGTCGGCGACACTGTTTACTGGAAGATCAGGACTTCGGTGCCTTCGGAGGATTTAGTGAAGAAGCTGCAAACCTACACCGTGACCGATACCATGTCAAAGGGTATTCGCTATTCTTCCGCAGAGATTTATCTTGATGATAAGACGCTGTTGAAGGAAAAAGATGATTACACCGTGGAACCGATAGACGAGTTGAATGTTCGCTTTGCCTTTGTCCCCGAAAAGCTCGCGGGCGCACAGGAGATCATCATCTACTATAACACGACGCTGACCGAGGACGCTCCTCTTGCGGAGGATATCCCCAATACTTCAAAACTTACCTATACCAATATCGTCGGCAGCGAGTCAGTCTACGACGTAAATTCCGAAACGCCTACGGTGCATACCGGCGGTTATCTGTTCGTAAAGACTGACGGCGACAAAAAACTGAGCGGCGCGAAGTTTGCTTTGTATGCGACCGAGGAAGACGCAAGAGCGCAGAAAAATCAGTTGAAGACAGCAGTTTCAGACGAAAACGGCAACGTTTCCTTTATGGGACTTGCTTACGGCAGCTTTTCCGCCGATGAGGACGGAAAAAAGGCAAACGGCGTTGAAAACGGTAAGCGCGAATACTGGATCGCCGAGGTGGAGGCGCCTGAGCACTACAGCCTGATGTCCGGCGTTGCCTGCGTTGAGGTCAACAGCAAGACGCATCTTCCGGGCAACACAAAGGATATCGTCAATAATCTCGTACCTACCATGCCGCAGACCGGCGGCTTCGGTACGGTATTACTGATTATCGGAGGATGTTGTCTGGTGTTCTACGGATTGTTCTTCTTTGTTATCATCAAAAGATACCGTTATTCAAACAAACAAATGAAAAAGGAGCAGAAGCATGATTAAAAAGTCTTATCTCACAAAGGTCATCTCTATCACATTGGCTCTCATGGTGTTGCTGGCAGGGTTCAGCGTCAGCATGACCGCAGGCGCGGCGACCATGAAATACAACATTGACTACAGCAAGAAGGCGTCGCTGACATTGTACAAATATGAAATGAGCGACACATCCAAGGCAACGCACGGCGGCACCGGCGAAAAGAATGACGAGCAGTACATTCCCTCGGACGCAACACGCCTGGCGGGTGTGACCTTCAACATCCGAAAGGTTGCCGAGCTGTATTCTTATTTCAAGCCTGACGGCGTTTCGCTTCCCACGGTTGCGGAAGCAAAGCAGATGTCTCCCATCGGCAATCCTATTTCCAAGACAACGAATGCTAACGGTGTGGCGACCTTCACCGATTTGCCCCTCGGTATCTATTATGTAGAGGAAGGAGCGGGTCCTTCTCAGATCACTAAGAAGATCGCGCCGTTTGTGCTCTCTCTTCCGCTTACCAACGCGGCAGGCACCGAATGGCTGTATGACGTGTATTCCTATCCCAAAAACCAGACCAGCTATTCGGATATCAAGATTCTGAAAAAGGATCTTTCCACCGGTAAGGCGCTTGCAAACGCCGAGTTCAGACTGGAGGAAAGCACCGATGGCAGTACCTACAAGACAAAGATCGCAACCGTAAAGTCCGGCAGTAACGGTATGATCGAGATCGCTTCCTTGGACGCCAATAAGTTCTACCGTTTGGTGGAAACAAAGGCTCCGAGCGCCGAATATATCCTCGTAAGAAATATCACCACTCCGTTCTATATCGACGCAGATGGTCAGATGTTTACCGGCTGGACTTCCATTTCCAATAAAAAGCCTGTCGGCGGCACAGCGGTTCCGAATAACATGTTGGAGCTGAATAACGAAAAGCCGACGATCCATAAGAGCGTTCTCAGCGGCACAAAGGGCACCGAGGGCGTCGATACTACCAAGAAGATCGGCGACACCGTCAACTGGAAAATAAAAACTTCCATTCCGTCTTTGAAAGAAGATTTGGAGGTAATGAAGGTTTATAAGATTGCGGATACCATGATAAAAGGGCTCAGCTACAAGACCGCTTCCTTGATGCTTGATGATACGAAAACGCTCGTTGCCAACACCGATTACACGGTTTCACAGTCCGGTCTGACCGTAACCTTCGATATCAAGCCCACCAGTCTGATCGGGTACAAAGAGGTTGAGGTGTATTTTGATACCATTCTCAATAACGAAGCGGCGATCGCGACCGATATTCCCAACACTTCTACGCTGGAATACTCCAATACCGCGACTTCTACATATAAGATCGAGTCAGAAGAGCCCACTGTTCACACCGGCGAATACAAGTTCAAGAAAAAGGACGCCGCGGGCAATCCGATCAAGGGCGTACAGTTCGCGGTTTACGCAACTCAAGAAGCTGCTCAGAGCGGAACAGGGGCGATCATGACCGCTGAGTCCGACGATGAAGGTATTGTATCCTTCAAGGGTCTCGCTTACGGTAAGTTCGCAAAGACTGCGGTACAGAAGGAAGCTGACGGCGTGGATAACGGCAGCACCGATTACTGGATCAACGAGATCAAGACCGGCAACGGCTACAATCTGCTCAAGGATCCGGTAAAGATCACCGTCAACAAAACCTCGGGTGACGTTACCAAGACCTTTCCCGTAATCAATACCGATACTCCCAAGCTGACGCCCACCGGCGGTGCGGCGTATGGCGTGATGATTGCCTGCGCAGGCGTAGGCGTTCTCGGCTTTGCAATCATCTGGATTATCAAAAAATCCAAGAAGAACAGAACCAACGCTAAATAAATCCTAATACTACTCATATACTCTCCTCGTAAAAGTCCCACGCACGGAAGTTGATTTCGGGCGTGGGACGATTCTATTAAAGGAGCCAAACAGATGAAAAAAAGAATAATCAGTTTTATTCTCCCGCTCATCTTTATCCTCTCCGGCTTGTTTGTCGGCGTTGTTCCGGTTGTAATCCCATTGGTATATCAGGCGGAAAACAATGATAAAATCTCGGAATACAGCGAAAAGGTTTCCCGGTTGACCGAGGATGAGCGCGAAGAGGTCGTCAATGAGATGAAAACCTACAACAACGGCGGACGGAGCAACTTCTATACCGCGCTCGACAATGAAACCGTTATCAGCTACATTGATATCCCAAAAATCAATGTCTATCTTCCTGTTTACAAGGGGACGGATGACGCGACGCTTGACAGAGGTATCGGTATCATGGAGAACACCTCTCTTCCGATCGGCGGTATGGGTTCGCACTGCGTCCTTTCGGGACACAGCGGTTTGACGCTGCGCACGATGTTCAACAGTTTGGATCAGCTTGAGGTCGGTGACTGTTTCTATCTTCACACCTACGGTTATACCTTATCTTATCGGATTTATGCGGTGCGTACTGTCCTGCCTAATGAAGTCCTCGTCAATATCAACAGGGATGAACAGCGCGATTTATGCACGTTGCTGACCTGCACGCCGCAGGGCGTCAATACGCACAGGCTGTTGGTGATGGGAGAGAGGACAACAGAACCGACGGTCATCTCACGGCAGCAGCCTTCCACCGTGACGTCAACAGGGGAAACAACAACTCACCCGACAGAAAGCGCGGCACCGGAGCCTGTGCAGCCCGAAAAGTCAAGGCAAGTCTTTCCGTTTACCGCAACGATGATCGCGTGCAGCATCATATCTGTTGCGCTGGAACTGGTAGGCGTGATATGTATCGTCCGCCTGTGTAAGACTATCGGAAAAAAGGACGGTGACAACGAATGCAGTACGCAGTAATTTTTCTGATCGTTGCCGTCGGTATCGTCAGCTTCTTTTATCCTAAAATCAAAAATATCGTTCTCTCCTCGACGAATAAAGGGAGCAAGGCAGATTATCAAAAGCTGAAAAGGGATATCGAGAGCGCGATCGACAGTGATGATGAAGCGCTTGCAAGGTATGATGAGCTGTACGCAACCTTCATTGCGTATAACGAGCTCCTTCGGAATAACGATCAGGCGGAGCTGACAGGTGAGCTACCGTTAAAGGGAACGTTGTTTGATATTGCAGACCTGATGACCGTCAACACCTTCGGTTCTGTTCAGTTTCAGATATCTGAAAAAACAAGAAGAAGGCGGAGAACGGAACGTGAGCAAAATATGCGAACCTATCCTATCTTCATGGAAGCGAGCAAGCTGCACCTGAACGCAGGCTTCTGCCTGATGCCAATGAGCTATGTACCGCTCTGCGAAGAGACTTCTCTGACAGTTCTCTATGGGTTTGCCAAGGAATCTTTGCTGGAGTCCGGCGCATTCGCTGTCAAGAGGGGAGACAAGCTCATACTTGACACCATTTTTGATCACTTCACCTATATCGTGACGGACATCGGCGCGATTGAGGAAAATGATACCGAATATATGAAAGCAAAGGACGGCGCAAACGAGCTGATGCTGCTGTTCTTTACCCCAAATCAAACCAAGCGGTTTTGCGTGTACGCGACGCTTGAACAAGAATGAAGGAGTCAAACTCATGGAAAAGAAAAGTATTCTATCTGTATTATTGATTTTATCCATTCTTGCCGGGGTGATGACGTTCGGCGTGACGCCCGCGGTGGCTGTCAGTAAACCGACGCTGTATGCGCCCGTAAACATCACGGGCGGTCAAAGGCTTACGTGGAGCAATGTCGGCGCGTCGAGATATTATCTCTACTTCGGCGTGTATGATTACAATACCCGCAAGCAGGAATGGAGAGTTTACCGCGAGGTAAGAGACACGAGCTTTGAAATCACCTATAATTCGCTGTATTCCTCCGGCTGGAAGAAATATTTGAATTACCAACCGACGCCGCAGCTTACCTCCGGCCAGGTGTACTGCTATCAGGTTCACGCGGGCAATATCAATTCTGCCGGTCGCCCTATTGACAGGAATTATTCAAGCGTGCGCACGATGACTTATCTGAAAGCGCCGTATTTGAATTATTCGATCGACGGCAATCAAATCTGTATCGGCGGCTACAGCGAAGGAGCAAACGGATACCAGTACCGTTACAAAAAAGAAAGTTGGAATGCCTATCACTACGGCGAAACGATCACGCCCGGATATATCAGCTGGATCTATGATGCGACTTACTCCGACAAGTGTATCTACGAAGCCAGAGCAGTGTTGCAAACAAAGAACAATGGCACGGCGTACAGCGCATGGGTTTCTTTTAAACTGCCGTATTAAATATATATAATAAACGGCGCATGAATGGCTGCTATACCAATTCATGCGCCGTCATTTTATTTGTCTGAATGCTTTATCAAAGTATCGATCACCTCATAGATCTTCTCACGCTCGGCTTCAGAAAGCCCCTGCAGCTTATCGTTGAGAATCGAGTTTTTGACAGTGTAGCCATTGTCAAGAACATCGCAGAGGACAGCGTCCGATGTGACGCCCAACGTATTCACGATGGAGATAAACGTTTCCAGCGCCGGGATCTTTTCTCCTCTTTCAACCATTCCGATGTAATTTGCGCTCAAGCCGGTCTTTTCAGCTAAATCCTCCTGGCGCATTTTCTTTTCTATTCGATATTTGCGGATATTTCTGCCGATTGAATCTGTTTTCATATTATCATTCCTTTTGGTTATTCTCTATAACTAATAGGATAGATGATTTTTGAAAATAGATACACAAACTATACGGAAGAAATAACAACTAATAGTGATGATTATTTCCGGGAATTATGTTATACTGGACACAATCGAGGTGAATGTCTATGAAAAGAGAAACAACAGCGACCTTTATCGGTCATAACGAATGTTACGGAGTCAGCAAAACCGAATTGCAAAACGAGATAAAAAAGCTGATCGAAAAGGGCGATGTCCTTAGCGGAAAAAACGAAAACTGAATAGGATACATAAAAGCTGTCTTGGAATCCAAGGCAGCTTTTAGTTTACTGCTGAGCAGATAAAGTAAGATTGCAAACCCGTACGCCCACTTGCAGCCTTGCAATCTTGCAACCTTAAAAAAATAAATCACCATGCTTAAACATAGATTATGTAGATGGAAAAGCAATCTTTTATCAATAATAGTTCAGTTAGTTAAACATTATTTGACATATTAGTGTTTTATCGTTCATCGACACAATCCACTTCGCATTATGCAATTCGAGAATAGATTTTACAATAGAGAGTCCCAAGCCGCTTCCTTTTTGAGAGCGGCTTTTGTCTTTCCTTGCATAGGGGTACCACAATTTTTTTATTTCTGATTTGGTAGTGTAAGGCTCCGGTTAATACAAATAATTGTCTTTTCAGATAAATCAACCGCCGTTTTATAGCTAAAACGACGGTTGATAATTACATTAACGGCTTTGTTCGTTCAAAGGAAATAACAAAATCACAATAATCTTTTTTGATGTTTCTCACAATTTCATCCGCAATACATAGCAAGGGGATCACAGAACTTTCCTGAGAAAACTGATACGCGTTCGTTTCTCCTTCAAGCGTAACAACCGGCGACTGAGTCGCAAGACAGTTTTTACACAGTATTTCCATACAATGCTCTAACTCTGCCTTTTCGATACCGGTTTGGCGAATGAGAACATCTTCCGTAACAGGATGGTTTAATCGCGTATACATACTGAAAAGAATACAAAGACATTTTTCGTCCGACAATATCTCAAACACATTCCTTAAAGCGTCAGGGTCAGAAATGTGTTTTTTAATGCTGTCACTCGGCTCGGTCATCAGGAAAAAGTGTCGGAAATCCGGAGAAATACGCGCAGTCGCCATGCCGCCATCCGTCATGATCTTTGAGTAATAGTCGTCCAGTTCCGCTGATTGTCGAGGCTCTTCGGAGAAGAAATTGATAAATCTATCCATCAATGAAATATCACGCATCAATCCGATTTCTATTGCCCAGCATATTTCAAAGGCATAGCGATATGCGTCTTTTTCAGGCATACGGTTTATCTTGCGTGCCAAATTCAGCATTTCATTTTCATCATCATCGCCAAACAACGCATCAATACTGATGCCGAGTGAATGTGCAATGCGTGGCAAAATATCAGTATCCGGCAAACCACCGCGTTCCCATTTAGAGACCGCCTGAGTTGTGACGCCGATCATCTGTCCGAGCTGCTCCTGTGTATAACCCAATTTAATGCGATATTTTTTGATTTGTTCACCGATGACACTCATTGATAGCCCTCCGATAAGTATTTCTTTTATTGTATCAAATCAAACTGCTTTTGTCTATACTCCCCTTTACGCTGCAAACGATAATTCACTTGCTTATCCGTTTTGCTGCTCTCGTGAAAACATATGTCAAAAGATGAGCTGCAGCAAAAAATCAGATACTGAAGATATTGTAATGGACTGCTAAACCATCCACCGGAGGGCTTGACTATACGGATGAGATCGCAAAAGGTGGCATAAGCCATTTTTTGATGTGCGTGAAAGAAAAACGTTTCTAAACGCACCGTTTAATTAAGTGTCAAACCGTTGAATATTAGCTCGATATGTTGTTTGTTTTCTTCCTGTTTTTGTCTTATAATAAACGTACAAGATAATTACAGGAGGTAAACATATGAAAAAAATCATCATTTTGTTATTGTCGTTTATCATCCTTTGCTCTCTTGCGGCATGCGGACAGCAAAACAGCGTCGCGGAGAACACAGCGGAAGCGACTGCCCCGGAGACGACAGCCGCAGAGCCGACAACATCAGCCGAGCTGGAGGAAACTATCAGATCGCATGATTTTGAGGGCGTGATCTATGCTGTCAGGGATGGAAAGGTTATTGCGGCTTATGCGGACGGAAAGCTTGAAAGCGGGGAGGATATCACTATCGATGCTTCTATGCCGATAGGCTCGGTGTCAAAGCAATTCTGCGCGGCGGCGGTAATGCTTCTTCAGGATCAGGGCAAGCTCAGCGTGAACGATAAACTGGATAAGTATTATCCGGACTATCCTGAGAGCGGCAGGATCACCCTGCATGATCTTCTCTCAATGCGCTCCGGTATTCCTGAGCTGACAGAGGAGAGCGGAGCTGACGTAACCCTTGAGCATACAGAGGAAGAGAACCTTTCCGCAATCAAGCAGTGGGTCTTTTCTCAGAAGCTCACCTTTGAGCCCGGCTCGACCTTTGCATATGCAAATATAAACTACTTATTATTGAGCGATATCGTATCTCAGGTAAGCGGAGAAAGGTATATCGACTTTTTGAGAGACAGCTTTTTTACGCCGCTCGGCATGATCCATACCGGTTCGATCATCGAACTTGCTGATGATCCTGCATGGGCGCAGGGAGCAGTCTATAATCAGGTGGATGCTCAGCCCGGTCTGACAAACGGCTGCGGGGATATCATCTCAAACGCTGCCGATATAACATTATGGCTCAACGCGCTCTCAGACGGCAGAGCTGTTTCTGCAGAAAGCTATAATGCGATGACTGCCGAG
Organism: uncultured Clostridia bacterium; assembly: GCA_947170465.1. Classification (GTDB taxonomy): domain Bacteria; phylum Bacillota; class Clostridia; order Oscillospirales; family Acutalibacteraceae; genus Ruminococcoides. Next base: position 1,384 of record CAMVTS010000049.1, on the reverse strand, counting down.
CACTCTTCCGGTGAGGGCTACGGCTACGGCATGTACACGGATATAGATGGCGGCGTCGGTCATTACGGCGCTATCGGGATCTACTCTGCTTTTGATTATATCGATACCGATAAAAACTTTACTCTATTTGCTGTGAGCAATACGATCTATCCTCCGGAAATTAACGGATTAGCCGAGGATCTTCTTACGGATCTTATGGAATAAGAACAACTATGGGATTATTTTCGAAAAAGAATAAGGACACGAAATCGAGCGCAGGCGGCGGCAGCCATCTGAATATCTCGGTATCAAACGACGGAGCAGAATACACCTTTACGCTCGAAGGCAGGCTGGATACGATCACCTCTCCCGACCTTGAAGCGAAGATCAATGAAGTCGTCGGCGACGCGAGCAAGCTGATCCTCGATCTCAAAGGCTTAGAATATATCTCCAGCGCGGGACTTCGCGTGCTGCTCGGCGTGGCGCAGGCGATGGACGGCAAGGGAGATATGGTCGTGTGCAATCTCACTCAGTCTGTGCGCGAGGTCTTTGAGCTTACCGGATTCAGCCGTTTGTTCAACATCGAATGAGGCGAAAACTGCTCATGACCCCGACGACATGGATCGTATGAAGCACGAAGGAGAAAAACTATGACAGATCAAGCCGTCATCAACGGATTGTATCGGGAATTGCTTTTTGTAGCGATGATACTGCTCGGAATCCTTCTCATCAACAATCTCATTTTATACAAGCAAAAGCTAAAAGACCGCCTCTCGCTGATGCTGCTGTTTGCGGTGATTATGTGCGGCTTTGAGATCCTCTGGACCTTCTGCGACGGACATCCGCGGCTGAAAGCGCTTACTTATATCGGAGGAGAATAGGGTATGAAACTTTAGAAAGTAATCATACAAATTCTGGCGTTTCTGAAGAGTATATTCTTGACATTATGGCAAAATGCCAGAAGGATTACAGCTTTTCGTATGATAACTTGTATGCACTTCAATTGATGGTTCATTTGGGAATTTTAGAAAAACGAGATGAAACTTATGTGTTTGCTCACCAATCGTATCAGGATTACTACCATTCTCAAGAACTTGCTGCTGTAATGGGAGTTTAAAAGTTGAAACATTGTAATCTAAAGATCGGTATGATTTTCTACGAATCCTTCAGCAATAGCTATTATAAACTCGGCGAGAAAGTCGGAAAGGCGTGGAGCGGAGGAAAGGTATTTATGGAATAAAAACAAATTCTGATTGTGCGCCCAGACGAAGGGCGGATAGTCTAGCAGGTGGGAATCCTGTTCGGTAAGGTCTAATCAACCACCGATAGCGAGTCTTGTGCTGTAAACAGTATTACTTATTACTTATAACTCGCTAGCCATTATATATTTAACATACTCATAGCT
>CAMVTS010000048.1 GCA_947170465.1 uncultured Clostridia bacterium | reverse complement strand
GCTGCCTTTCAATGAATCCTTATGCTTTTGGCGCAAGCAGCGAGAAGATACCGCCGGCGCCCATGCTGACCGCCAGACTTGCCGCGCCCATGATAATACCGGCAATCAGAACGCCGCACATGACGGCAATGGTACTTTTCTTGAAGCCCATGTCGAGAAAGCTCGCCGCGAGCGTACCTGTCCATGCGCCGGTGCCGGGAAGCGGAATACCGACAAAGAGCATAAGCGCGATAAATAAGCCTTTTCCTGCTTTTGCCTGGAGTTTTTTGCCGCCTTTTTCACCCTTGTTGTAGCACCAGGTGAAGAACTTGCCAATGACTTTTTTATCCTTACCCCAGATCAGTACCTTTCTGGCGAAGAAATAAATCAGCGGAACAGGCAGCATATTGCCTATGACGCAGACAACATACGCCCAGAAAAGCTGCCAGCCCTGCATTCCGAAACCGACGGCAACCGGAATCGCGCCCCTGAGTTCCACAATCGGCACCATTGAGATAAAGAATATCGTTATATATTGCCAAAACATAAAATTCTCCTTTACAATCGCAATTAAAATCAGTATAACAGAAGACGCCTGAATTTTCAATAGAAAATCTCATCTTTGTATAAAATACATCATATCTCCCAAAATTTCACACTTAGTCATTGACAAGCCTGTTTTTTATTGTAAAATAGACAGAGAGGTGATTACATGACAAACAGGGCGTCAACCCGTTTCCGCGTCATCTTTATGATTCTGACAGCGTTGTCCATCGCTTTCGCGTTTGTGCATTCCATGATGCCGGCGTCGGTATCATCCGCAGAGAGCAACGGCTTTGCGATGCTTCTCCGGAATTCTCTCCGTTTCTTTGGCGTTACGCCCCATGCAGTTCCCGGACTGGTGCGCAAGCTGGCGCATTTCACCGAGTTTTCTGTGATAGGCGCCATGCTTACCAGCTGCGCCTATTCGTTTGACCGAATAAAGCCTTATCGCTATCTGATACAGATATTCTTTACCGGATTGCTGACGGCGGTGATTGATGAAACCATTCAGCTGTTTGTCGAGGGCAGAGCAGGCATGATTGCGGACGTCTGGATAGATTTCTCCGGCGTTCTGACCGGAACGGCGGTGATGCTGCTCTTTTATACCATCTATAAACACGCAAGAAAGCTACAATAAAAAAGCTACAATAAATGAGGGATTAGATGAACAAAACAAAGGAAATGCCCAGAGAAAACAAAATGGGCACCATGCCGATGCTGCGGCTGATACTGTCGATGTCGCTGCCGGCGATGTTTTCCATGACCATCATGGCAATGTACAACGTGGTGGACAGTATTTTTATCGGCAACTACGACCAGGCAGGACTGACGGCGATTTCGCTGGCTTATCCGCTGCAGTTGTTTCTGATAGCCGCGTCTGTCGGTACGGCAATCGGCGTCAATTCGCTGGTATCGCGCAAGCTGGGTGAAAAGAATTTTGACCAGGCAAATGCCGCCGCGACGCACGGACTTGTCACCTGCGCCTTTACCTATGCGGTATTTTTGCTTTTGGGGTTATTTGCGGTCAAGCCCTTCATGGGACTTTTTTCCACTGACGCGCACACCATCGACTGCGGCGTGCAATACCTGACGATTGTGCTGTGTTTTTCACTGTTTTCCACCATTCAGGTGATGATAGAAAAGACGCTGCAGGCGACCGGCAATATGATTTATCCCATGCTGTTTCAACTGCTCGGCGCGGTTGTCAATATCATTTTTGACCCGCTGCTGATTTTTGGCATCGGTTTCTTTCCGGAATGTGGTGTTGCCGGAGCCGCTATCGCGACGGTGTTCGGACAATTCTGCGGCATGGTGTTTGCCGTAATTATTCTTTTCAAGAAAAATCACGAGGTTAAAGTTACCTTTAAGCATTTCCATCTTGACGGCGCGATGCTCAAAAATATCTATGCTGTCGGCTTGCCTTCTATTATTATGCAGTCCATCGGCGCGATTATGATGCTGGGACTCAACGGTATTTTCATGGCGGCAGGCTCTGCGGTGTCTGTTACCGTGTTCGGAATATACTTCAAGCTGCAGAGCTTTGTCTTTATGCCGTGCTTTGGACTTAATCAGGGCGTGATGCCCGTTATCGGATACAACTACGGCGCGCGCAATAAACAGCGCGTCTACAGCGCGCTCAAATGCGGTATCGTGATTGCCTTGATAATCATGTCTGTCGGCGTGCTGCTGATGTGGCTGATTCCCGACAAGCTGATTTCTATGTTCGGCGGCGGTCAGGAGCTGATGGACGTCGGCGTTCCGGCGTTCCGCATTGTCAGCCTGTGCTTCCTGCCTGCCGCAGCCGGTATCATCTTTACCACGTTGTTCCAGGCAGTAGGAAAGGGAATCCGTTCGCTGCTGATGTCCGTTGGCAGACAGCTGCTCATTTTGCTGCCGGTTGCGTTTCTGCTTTCCGTGACCGCCGGCGTACAGGCGGTGTGGTTTGCCTTTCCGATTGCGGAGGTTGGCTGTCTGATTCTGGCGCTTTGTTTCTTCTTCGATCTGGTCAAGCACGATTTCAGGAAACTCAGTTAAGTTTGTACACCTCAGTGCATATACTTGCATTGAGGTGATACTTTTGGAGGAAAACAGAAATACCATAACCTACGATGACAACTGGCAGAACGTGACCGAGCCGGAAGTGCCTTTGTTTCACGCGCCAAGTAATGATAATTCTTTTATAGAATATTATGAACCGGAGGAAACACCGCCAAAGGAGAAAACGCCGCCGCGGCAGCTGTTAATCACCCTCCAACTGGTGATTTGCACACTGATAGCGCTTGCCGCCTTTATCCTGAAAAGCATGGGAGGAGAATGGTACAGTACCGCGCGCGGATGGTACTACACACAGCTCAACAGCTCGGCAATCTTTGAAGGCGGCGATTCTTTTTCTATCTCCTCGCTGTTCGGCAAGGCAACCGCCGATGAAGCTTAAGCTCGCACAAACAGAAATAGAAATTTCCTATTTTCTGATTTGTCTAGTGGCGCTGAGCCTGATTCTGAGCGTATTCCGTGACGCGTTCTGTGCGGTACTGGCAATTATCATTCACGAATCCGGTCATCTCCTGATGATGAAGATATTTGGATATTTCCCAAAAAGAATTAAAATCGCCCCCTTTGAAATCGTCATAACCGATGAAAAGCGCCACGAAAGACAGCTTGTCCAAAATTTGTTGATTATTTTTTCCGGTCCGGCAGCGAATTTTATTTGTTTTCTTCTCCTTTATCTGCTATACTTAATAGGGATAGAAATGATGCTGCCTATTGCGGCGGCAAATCTCAGCGTTGGGCTGTTTAATATATTGCCGGTGATGTCGCTTGACGGCGGACAGATTCTCTATCTGCTGCTGTGCCGAAATCATTCGCCGGTGAGATCGACACAGCTGGTGTACCGGGCGACGTTTCTGATATTGTTTCCGACAGCGGCGCTGGGATTTCTGGTATTGTTTCATTCTCACTACAATTTTTCGCTCCTGTTTGTCTGCGCCTATTTGATTTTCGCGCTGATAGTCCGGCAGGAGAAATACGACTGACGGAGGTTGCTATGGTCAGCAAGGAAGTTGAAAAACTACTGCTCAAGGTGCAGAAGCCCGGCAGATATGTCGGCGGTGAGCTCAATGAGGTCATCAAGGACAAGCGCAAGGTCGCTGTCCGGTTTGCCTTCTGCTTTCCCGACACCTACGAGGTAGGCATGTCGCATTTGGGCATGAAGATACTCTACAGCCAGTTCAACAGCGTGGAGGATATCTGGTGTGAGCGCGTATTCGCGCCGTGGACAGATATGGAAGCGCTCATGCGTGAGCACAACATTCCGCTGTACGCGCTGGAAAGCGGCGATCCGATTTCGGATTTTGATTTTATCGGCTTCACGCTTCAGTACGAGCTGAGCTACACCAATATGCTCAATATGCTCCGCTTAGGCAATGTCCCGATTCTGTCGAGTGAGCGCACGGAGCTGAAAAATATTGTCGTTGCCGGAGGTCCCTGTGCCTGCAATCCGGAGCCAATCGCGGATTTTGTTGACCTATTCTTCATCGGCGAAGGCGAGGAGGTTGACCTTGAAGTCATGGAGCTCCTCCGCCGCTGTCGTGATGAAGGCAAATCAAAGTCAGAATTTCTGCGGCTGTGCGCCGACATTGAAGGCGTTTATGTGCCGTCTCTTTATGAAGTGACCTACAAAGAGGACGGTACGATTGAGAGCTTCACGCCAAAGGACGGCGCGCCTGCCGTGATTCACAAGCGCCTGATGAAGAAGATGGACGAGTCCTACTATCCCGACAATTTTGTAGTGCCGCTGGTCGAGATTGTCCACGACAGAGCGGTACAGGAGATTTTCCGCGGTTGTATCCGCGGCTGCCGTTTCTGTCAGGCTGGTTTCATCTACCGTCCGGTACGCGAGAAATCACCGGAGGTCATCAACGCCCAGTGCAGGGCGCTCTGCGAGAATACCGGCTATGACGAGGTGTCGCTGTCCTCGCTCAGCTCCAGCGATTACAGTCAGATTGTCCCTTTGCTCGAACAGCTGACAAGCTGGACAAAGGACGAAAAGGTCAGTATTTCGCTGCCGTCTCTGCGTGTTGACGGCTTTACTGACGAGATAATGAACCGCATCAAAACCGTCCGCAAAAGCGGTCTGACCTTTGCTCCGGAAGCAGGCAGCCAGCGAATGCGTGACGTCATCAATAAAAATGTGCAGCACGACGAGCTTATGCAGACTTGTGCCACCGCTTTTGCCGGCGGCTGGACGACTGTCAAGCTCTACTTCATGATAGGCTTGCCCACCGAAACCATGGACGACGTGGCGGCAATCGCCGGACTCGGACAGGACGTTGTCGATACTTACTACCACACCGAGAACCGCCCCAAGGGCAAATCCGTCCGTGTGACTGTTTCCGCTTCTTCCTTTGTGCCGAAGCCCTTCACGCCTTTCCAGTGGGAGCCGCAGGACACGATTCCGGTTCTTCACGAAAAGCAGGAGCATATCAAGAACAGCATTACCACGCGCAAAATATCCTTTAACTATCATGACGCGGACACCAGCTTTTTGGAAGCGGTATTTGCCAGAGGCGACCGCCGTCTGTGCAAGGCGATGGCGCTTGCCTGTGAACGCGGCTTCCATTTTGACGGCTGGAATGACTGCTTTGATTTGCAGAAATGGCTCGAAATCTTTGACGAATGTGGCATTGACCCGGCATTTTACGCCAACCGCCGCCGCAGCTTCGATGAGATACTGCCGTGGGACCATATCGACTACGGTGTAACAAAGGCGTTTCTGAAAAAAGAATGTCAGAAGGCTTATGAAAACACCACTACGCCGCATTGCCGTTTACAGTGCTCCGGCTGCGGCGCGGCAAAATACGGGGAGGGAGTTTGCTTTGAGAAACGTCAGAATCTGGTTTAAGAAGGACTATGAGTGCCGCTACATTTCCCATCTCGACCTCAACCGCACCATGCTGCGCGCTCTGCATAAGAGCAAGCTGCCCATATGGCACACCGAGGGCTTCAATCCGCATCCCTTCGCCACCTTTCCGCTGCCGTTGTCGCTTGGCTTTCGCGGCGTCAACGAATGTATGGACGTCAAGCTGGAGGACGATACCCTTGATTTGAAAGCTATTCCGGACATGCTCAATCCCTGTCTGCCGCGCGGTATTCAAGTGTTTAACGCGACAGAAGTTCTTATGAAAGCCGGCAAGGTCGCGTACGCCTCCTTTACCATGCTCATCAGCAACGATAAAATCCCTTCCGGCAAAATCTGCGAGGATTTGAAAAAGCTGTTTGCAGGTGAGAAAATCGAGTTGGAAAAGCGCTCTAAAAAAGGTATGAAAACCGTCGATATCCGTCCCGGAATCCGCAGCTTTGAGATTACCGAGCGCTTTGATGCGGCGGAGCTGAACATTGTCCTCTCGGCAGGCAGCAGCGATAATGTCAACCCGAATCTGATACTGACCGCTCTATCCCATCAAACCGGCACGGAATACGATGCGGATATCACTCGAAATGATTTATATAATTCCGATATGGAATTATTCAGGTGAGCTTATGTTTGAATTTACGATAAAAGACGGCGCGCTTCTCAATGAATTCAAGGAGGAGCTGCGTGTCTATCTCAACAAATCCTTCCGGTTTACCACAAATTACCTGGCAAACCCAGCTCTTTCAGACTATCCTGACAGCGAACGGCTTGTCATGCTCTCGGTCAACAAGGCGGTTTACCAGAATCTCTACAGCTTTTTTCAGCTTAACGAGAGCAATCTGCAATACGCCGCTTTTGCCTGTCTGGAGTACGCCGCCTTTGCCATGCGGCTGTATTATGTGCTCTTTACGCGCAAGGAGTCGCGCTATGAATACATCACTTCACCTGACTTTGCACTGGAAAAATATGAGCAGGAAATCGAGGACGAAAGGGAAGAAGCTAACGACCCGGAAGAGATTGAATTTTCTGTAAAAGAATTTTGCGAAGGCTTGCGCCGACTGAATAGCTTTGAGCTGAAAAACGCCTCTGTCGGCTCACAGCTGCGTGACGGCAACTTGTACCTTGGACTTGCGAGCGGCAGTCCTGTCAGTGACGAGCTGCAGCACGAGGTGCGCAAAAACCTCATTGGCGCGTACCATTCCCTGAACAGACACATGAAATTATTCTTTAACGTCGGCTTAAATGAGGAACTGGAGGACATGGAAAACAGCCTTGATGAAAAATATCTCGCGTATCTGCGCAATTATTAATTTTTTCACAAAGCTTTTGATTGAACTTCAACTGTTTGTCACAATGAAGCACTATCATATAATCACAACAAAACCAGTTCCGAGTTTTTTCATAGATGTTCCTTTACTTGTGAAAGCCGACCGTGATGGCCGGCTTTTGCATTTGGTGAAACCATGTATTATTATTCCTTAAACGAATATTTGAAACAAACCTTTGGTGAGAAGGTCTACAAAATCTCTCTCGATGGCGGCATGACCTGCCCGAACCGCGACGGCAACTGCGGCAATCGCGGCTGTATTTTTTGCAGCAGCGGCGGCTCCGGAGAATTTTCCGCAGACAGAAATCTTCACATTACCGAACAGATAGCGCAGGCAAAGCAGCGTATTCAGGCAAAAACCGACTGCCGCAAATTTATCGCCTACTTCCAGCCCTTTACCAATACCTATGCGCCGGTTGACTATCTGCGCAAAATTTTTACCGAAGCAATCGCCGGCGAGGAGATTGTCGCCCTGTCTATCGCCACCCGTCCGGATTGTCTGGGCAGGGAAGTGCTCGGCCTGCTGTCTGAGCTGAACGCCGTCAAGCCCGTCTGGGTAGAGCTCGGCTTGCAGACGATTCATGAAGCGACAGCCGGCTACATTCGCCGCGGCTATCCGTTGTCTGTCTACGATGAAGCCGTCCAAAATCTGAAAGCCATCGGCGTGCATATAATCACCCACGTTATTCTCGGCTTACCGGGAGAAACGAAAGAGATGATGTTACACACGGTTTCCTATGCAGGAGAGCATAGCGACGGCGTGAAGCTCCAACTCCTGCATATCCTGAAAGGTACGGATTTATTGTCCGATTACGAAGCAGGAAAAGTCCGGGTCATGACCTTGGAGGAATACGCCGGTTTATTGTGCGAGGCGGTAGAAATTCTGCCGCGAAACGTCGTAATTCACCGTCTGACCGGAGACGGCGACAAAAAGCTCCTCATAGCGCCCTTATGGACAGGCGACAAAAAGCGTGTACTCAACTCCATCCAGCGTTCATTCCGTGAAAAAGACGTTGAGCAGGGAATAAAATATAAAAAATTTCAAAATACCCCTTGATTTTTTCAGAATTGTTTGATATAATATCTAATGTTGTCTGGAGAGATGTCCGAGCTGGCCGAAGGAGCATGATTGGAAATCATGTGTACGGTAATCACCGTACCAGGGGTTCGAATCCCCTTCTCTCCGCCATTTGTCCGCATAAATGCTGCAAAGCGTTTGTGCGGATTTTCCTTTAATCAGGAAAAGTGACAAGGAGCAAAAGCCATGAATAATCTCAAAAAAATCCTGACCTGTCTGTTGATGCCGGCACTGATGATGACGGCTGTTTCTGTGGGAGCACAGGAGACCATCACCGTCGAGCCCATTTCATTCCATCAGGAACATTTTATCAAGGGAATGGATGTATCCTCGGTGCAGTCATTAGAACAGTCGGGTGTTCAATACTATCGGGAAAACGGCGAGCAAGCCGATTTGTTTCAAATCCTCGCGGAAAACGGCGTGAATTATATCCGCGTCCGCGTTTGGAACCACCCCTTTGACGCGGACGGCAACAGCTATGGCGGCGGTAATAGTGACGTTGCAGCGGCAGCGGCAATCGGTAAACGTGCGGCGACATATGGCATGAAACTGCTGGTTGACTTCCATTATTCCGATTTCTGGGCGGATCCCGCCAAGCAAAAAGCGCCGAAAGCATGGGAGAAAATGTCGCTGACCGAGAAAACAGGCGCACTGTATGATTTTACTTATAATTCTCTGAAAGAAATAAAGGCTTCCGGCGCTGACATCGGCATGGTACAGATCGGCAATGAAACCACCAGCGGTATCGCCGGGGAGAGTGATTTTGCAGCTATGGCACAGCTTTTCAATGCCGGCGCCAAGGCGGTACGTGATTTTGAAAGCGATACACTTGTAGCGCTTCACTTCACCAATCCCGAAAAGACCGGTACGATGAAATGGCTGGCTGATTCACTGAATCAGTACCGGGTGGACTATGATGTATTTTCAACCTCCTATTATCCGCAGTGGCATGGTACGCTTGAAAACCTGACAACTGTTCTGCGCTATGTACGCGAAAACTACCAAAAAGATGTTATTGTTGCCGAAACCGCCTATCCCTGTACCTTAGACGACACAGACGGCTTTTCCAACACCGTCAACCAATGGAATTGTACCGGTGGGAATATGCGTTGGGATTTCACGCCGCAGGGACAGGCTGACGAACTGCGCGACGTCATGGCGGCAGTCAATGACGCGGACGGACTCGGTGTATTCTATTGGGAAGGCGCGTGGATAACCGTCGGCGATACCACCGGTCTGAGTGGCAGTCAATTTGATTCACAATTAAAATCTAATCAACGAAGCTGGGAACAGTACGGCACTGGCTGGGCGAGCAGCTATGCCAGGGAATATGATCCTGAAGACGCCGGAAAATACTACGGCGGCAGCGCAGTGGATAATCAGGCGTTTTTTGACGCAAAGGGCAGGGTGTTGCCATCCCTGAACGTTTTTCGTCTGGTTGACGGAATGATAATCAGATTGGGTGACGTCAACCGTGACGGCAGGGTGTCCGTCGAGGACGCCACCCTGATTCAGAAGGCGACAGGAGAGCTGGAAGAACTCGACGGACAGCAGAAAACAGCCGGAGACATCAACGGCGACGGCACGGTGGACGTGGTGGACGCGACCTTGATTCAGGAGTACGCCGCCGACCTTACCGTTCCTTATCCGATAGGCGGTGAACAGTGATGAAAGTTTCTGTTATCATCAATCCGGCGTCCGGAAGAAAGAACATTGGCGATTATGTGGAAGATATTCTTTCTTTAATAAAGAAAAAAGGCGGCACGCCTGAAATCCATATCACCACCGGCAAGAACGACGCCAGAGACTTTGTGGCGAAACACGGTGCGGAATACGGAATGATTGTCTGCTGCGGCGGAGACGGAACACTCAGCGAGGTTATCAACGGCGCGGTCGGATTGCCTGAACAGCCGCCGGTTGCCTATATTCCGTCAGGAACGACTAATGATTTCTCCAAGACAATGGGACTGACCACCGATATCCTCAAATCGCTGATGGCACTTTCTCACGGCGAGCCGAGAACGCTGGACGTCGGTCAGTTTGACAGCCGGTATTTTGTCTACGTCGCTTCCTTCGGACTGTTTGCCGAGAGCTCCTATGCCACGCCGCAGAACCTCAAACGCCGTCTTGGGCATCTTGCCTATGTGATTACCGGCACCAGGGAGCTGCTTAATCTGCGCTCTTACCGCATGACTGTCACCGACGATACCGGAGAGGTGAGAGAGGGAGAATATATCTACGGCTCCGTCAGCAATTCCACCTCTATCGGCGGGGTGATGAAGCTCGACGAAACGCTTGTCAACCTCAGCGACGGCAGGCATGAGGTGGTGCTGATACGCAAACCGTCGAATCTTCACGAATTCAACGAGGCGGCGCTTTCCGTTATCAGCGGCAAATATGACAGCCCTCTGATAGAGATTTTCAGCGTCAAATCCGTCACCTTTGCCTGTGAGGACAAAGTGGACTGGTCGCTGGACGGTGAACACAAAATCACCTCGGAACCCGTCAGAATCACCAATATTCCCCAGGCAGTGCGCCTGATTTTTCCAAAGGGATAATTCATTACAAAATTATCATAAATATTGACTTCAAAAAAAAATATAATATAATTAATGTGTAATAAAATGAAAACAAGGAGAGAATTCCAAATGAAAAAGTTAATTGCACTTGTTCTGGCAGCTATGATGGCTGTTGCTGTATTTGCCGGCTGCGGCGGTTCCAAGTCTGCTGATTTGAACGGCGCCCTCGACAAAATCAATTCTACCTACAGCCTCCAGCTCAAGAAGCTCGAGAGCAAGGATGACCTGCAGAAGTATTATTCTATCAAGCCCGAAAGCGTCAAGCAGTTTGCGGCTGAGATTGATTCCAACAACAATGCGCCTGTCGAGATCATCATGATTGAGGCGACCGACGCGAATGCCGCTACTGAGATTGAGACTGCGCTGGCAGCCCGTTACAACTCCATCATCAGCCAGTACGGCTCCTACACCCCTGATAAGCTCGACATGGTGAAGGCGTGCTCCGTTACCAAGGACGGCAACTTCGTCAGCCTGATTGTCGCGGAGAACGGTCCCGAAATGGTGAAGGTTTACAAAGAAGCAATTAAATAAGATGAATTTCGGGCGATTCCATTCGCCCGATTTTTTCCTTTTTAAAGATTTTTATTACCTAGGAGAATTATGACGCAATCTGAACTCAAACAGCAATTTTCATTCATGAACCCCATGCAGCAGCAGGCGGTATTTGCAACAGAAGGTCCTGTGCTGATTCTGGCAGGCGCAGGCTCCGGCAAGACGACCGTGCTGGTCAATCGCATTTCTTACATTCTGCAGTCCGGACTGTGCCAACCGTGGAATATCCTCGCCATTACCTTTACCAATAAGGCGGCGGGCGAGCTCAAGGAGCGTATCTGCAATACCGTTCCCGAGGGAGGCGGTGATATATGGGCGGCGACCTTCCATTCTACCTGCGCCAGAATCCTTCGCCGCTACGGAGACAGAATCGGCTATACCAGCCATTTTACCGTCTACGGAACTGATGACCAGAAGCGCCTTGTCAAGGATATCCTCAAGCAGCTCGGCTACGACGAAAAGATTTTTTCTGCCAAGGACGTACTGGCAGCGATTTCACGCGCCAAGGATAAGATGCAGAAGCCGCAGGATTTGCTTGAAAACGCGGAGTTTGACAGCCGCGCGGAAGCCATTTCCAAAATTTACGAGGTCTACCAGCACCGTCTGCAAACCTCTGACGCGATGGATTTTGACGATTTGCTCTGCAAGGCGGTGGAGCTGTTCGAGCAGGAGCCGGAGATTCTCAGCTACTATCAGCGCCAGTTCAAATACATCATGGTTGATGAGTACCAGGACACCAACCGCGTTCAATATCAGTTTGTCGCCATGCTCGCCAAGCTGCACGGCAATATCTGCGTAGTCGGCGACGACGATCAAAGTATCTATAAATTCCGCGGCGCGACCATTGAGAACATTCTTTCCTTTGAAAACACCTTCAAGGGTGCGAAGGTTATCCGTTTGGAGCAGAACTACCGCAGTACGCAGACTATTCTGGACGCGGCGAACGGCGTGATAGCCAACAACAACCTGCGCAAAGGCAAAACCCTCTGGACGCAGAATCCAAAGGGTGACAAAATCGAGGTGCGCACCTGCGACAGCGAGCGTGACGAAGCACTCTTTATTGCCAAAACCATCATGGACGGCGTTGCTGACGGGAAAAAGTATTCTGATTTCGCCATTCTCTACCGCACCAACGCTCAGTCAAACGCCATTGAACAGGCGTTGTCACGCAGCGGTATTCCTCACAGAATTATCGGCGGTCACCGTTTCTATGACCGCGAGGAAATCCGCGACATGGTTGCGTATTTACAGGTTATCAACAATCCGCACGACGACGTGCGCCTGACGCGCATTATCAATGTGCCGAAGCGTGCAATCGGCGCGGCAACTGTCGGGAAGGCAGCTGAAATTGCCGCAGGACTCGGAGAGAGCATCTATACCGTCATCAAGGACGCGGATGATTATCCGCAGCTTTCCAGGGCAGCCTCCAAGCTGCGTGAATTTGTCAGGCTGATTGACGGCTTGATGGAGGCGGAAGCGAGCGGTGATTATTCTCTTGCGGAATTATACCAGATGATTCTCGACCATACCAACTACGAAAGCTATCTCCGCGCAGAAAAAGAAAACGCGGATGTGCGCATCGAGAATATCGAGGAGCTTTCCTCCAACATCATCAAATTCGAGGAGGACTACGGAGACGAAGCGGATTTATCCTCCTTCCTCGAAGAAATCTCCCTGATGACTGACATTGACAATTACGACGCGGACGCGGACACCTGTGTGATGATGACTCTGCACAGCGCCAAGGGACTGGAATTTCCGGTGGTGTTCATCACCGGCATGGAGGACGGTTTGTTTCCGTCCAGAATCTCCATGGACAGTCCCGACGAAATTGACGAGGAGCGTCGTCTGGCGTACGTCGGCATCACGCGCGCCAAGCAAAAGCTCTACCTGACCAAGACCAGAACACGTATGCTGTTCGGTTCAACGACCTACAGCCGTGAGTCACGGTTTATCGGAGAAATTCCCGAAAACCTGATAGAGCGCACCGGCGAGAGCCGTATGCAGCAGGGTGGACGCAGTGCCTATGCAGGTGCCTCCGCCTTTGGCACAGAGAGAGTCGGTATCGGCACCAAACCCGGATCAGGGGCAAAACCCTCCGGTTTTGGCTACAAACCGCCGGCGGCAAAATCCGGCGTCACCTACCACGTCGGCGATACCGTACTGCATAAGCTTTTCGGCAAGGGTATGATTCTGTCCGCCGAAAAGATGGGCAACGACACCCTGCTCGAAATCGCCTTTGACAAGGCAGGCACCAAAAAGCTCATGGCAAACTTCTGTAAAATGGAAAAACTATAGAAGGTGATTCTTGTGTTAAAAGCGTTTCATGCGATATTATGCGTTGTTATGGCGGCAATGATATTGCTGAGCGGCTGCAAGGGAGGAGAGAGCTCTTCTCAGCCGGAACCAACCACTGTACAACCAACCACTGCTTCACCCACTACCGCTGCGCCGACCACCGAACCGGCAACAAAGGACAGCGCCGGAACCGTTAAATATGACTTTGTGGCTATCAAACAGAAGAGCGGCGCCATCAGCGCCGATTTCGACAGCTATGTCGCAAAAAAAGACTACAAGGGTGTGGTCTATCTAAAACTCGGAAACGATTTTGAGTACATCAACTCACGCGGAGCCGCGGACAGCGTTGGTCACAAGGACAATTCTATCAACACCTGCTACTATGCCGGTGCCATTACCCAGCAGTTCACGGCAGCGGCGGTGTTACAGCTGGTTGACAGCGGCAAGCTGAACCTGGAGGATACGCTGGACAAGTTCTTTCCGGATTATAAGTCCGGCGCAGAGATTACCGTTGAAAATCTCCTGAACATGACCTCCGGCATCAAGAATTATATCGTACACAGCGACATCAGCGACGCGGCTGCCTATCTGGATATTGAGCTGACAGATGCCATTGATAAAGATAATTCTTATGAGGAAAATAAAAGACTGATTCTCGACTGGATTTTTGCCCAGCCGCTGGAAACAAAGCCGTCGACGACCTTTGCTTTTTCAGACAGCAATTACTACCTCCTCGGCGAGATTATCGCCAAGTGCAGCGGCACAAGCTATGAGAACTATGTCAAAGAGAAGCTCTTTAAGCCCTTGTATATGAACAATTCCGGTTTTGCAGGTTCCATCAAAACGGCTGTCGGTTATGACGGCGACGCGCAGGGTGAAAAGCTGAACTATCCCGGCGTTGGATATGCCGCCTGTGGTATGATATCCAATATTTCGGATTTACTTCGCTGGACAGACGGAATATTCTCAGACGGAATTATCAGCGAGCTGGCTGTCCGCTATATGCAGAGTGCAGGCGAAACCGCCTATAACTGCGGTTTTTATCACCGCGACGGCAGATTATCCGCTTCCGGACGCAGCGGCGCGTTTTCTGCGCAGCTCAGCTATAAGCCGGACAAAAGCGATATCTTTATTTCTCTCTCTAATTACAGTTTTTCCGACTCTTCCTCTTTACATGGACAGTTCAGAAAGTACCTGTCAAATTATACGGTCACAAAATAAGCAAACCTCCATATCATGGTATTGTTACAGAGGATTCCTGTAAATACTTATATATGGAGGTATTTTTTATGTCGGAAGTAACTCTTGAAAATGACGTTCAAACCACTCAGAATGAAAATGAACCCGAAACCGTCTTCGACCCGGTATGCGTCGACGTACCGCGCATTTATGACAGCTGCGGCGCCAAGGATTGTCTCAGAGATCTGACGGTATTCTTTACGGCGGAGGACCAGGCGGTAGTTGATACGGCGGCAAGCGTCCGCGTAACAAAGGCAAGCGTGCTCAGCGCTACCGTTTCTGCGGATGCGGTGGCATTCCACCGCGGCTATTATTCGGTGGACGTTATCTTTTATTTCGCCGTTTGCGCCGAGGTCTACACGGCGGCAGGCGCATTGCCGGCAACCGTCACCGGATTGGCAACCGCCTCTAAGCGCGCTGTCCTCTATGGAAGCGACGCGGGAGTCAAAGTGTTTTCCAGTGACGCGCCAGATGCGCCGATTGACGCGACCGATTTCGATTGCTGTCCCGGCTGCAGCGGAACTCTGCCGACCGCCACGGTGCAGGTATCCTGTCCGATGGTGCTTGCCTCCGGTGTTTCACCGGTGACAACGCCGGCAATTTTGCCATTTGTGCCGGAGAATGTCGCCAACTTCTTCGGTGATGCGCTTGTCGCGCCAACGGCACAGCAGGTGCTCGTCACGCTCGGAACCTTCTCCATTATCCAGCTGACAAGAGACGTTCAGCTGATGATTCCTTCCTACGATTTCTGTGTTCCGAGAAAGGAATGTGACTCCCAGACCGACGACCCCTGCGAGGCGTTCAGTAAGATTGAGTTCCCGTCGGATTCATTCTTTCCGCCGAGTACCGCAGAGAGCGATTCAGGCTCGTCACCCTTCGGCTGCGGTTGTTAAAATTCCGGAAAAGAAAAATACGGCTCCCGAACGGGAGCCGTTTCCTATACCTCATGCCAGTTTTTATGGACTTCTTTTTTAACGATAAACGCGCGTTTCGAAATTTCAGCCAACGGATCGTCGCTGTGGCTGTCCGAATAAAAATTATCAATCACGCCGTCCGGAAATACCTCGTAAAAACGCCTGACCTTTTCCTTGCCGTGACAGTTAATACCGTCGTAAACGCCGGTTTCCGGATTGACGCGGGAAGCCATCAGATATTGAATCCCCAACTTTTGACAGATAGGAGCGAGTAAAAATTCCGGAGAAGCCGAGATAATCACATCATCTTTTCTCTGTTGCTTTTTGTAAAACGCCTTGATTTTCTCCTCATGTTTTTCCCAGAAATCCGGCAAATCCTTCTTCATGTCCACATATCCTAAAAACCGGTACATCACCTGTTTGAAATCCGTTTTGGTGCCATGATGAAAAGCATAAAACTTCAAAAAAGCGCCAATCAGCGACGGCGCCAGAAGCAGGATTTTTTTATGCCTTCGCAGGGAAAACAAATAGAAATCAGCGGTGGAATCTCCGTCATAAATTGTCTTATCAAAGTCGTAAACGTTCATAACCTTCACACTCCAATCTCATTATACAATCGAATTGCATGATTAAATTTCGTTATTGGAAAAATTATTGGTAAACTATTGAAATAATTACTTTCCTGTGGTATAATGCTAGCGTAAATTAGGGAAATAGACCTATTTTTAGCAGGAGAGGATATGTTCGGGTATTTACAAATTGACAAAGCGGAGCTCAAGGTCAGGGAATATGAAGCGTACAAGGCGGTATATTGCGGCTTGTGCAAGCAGCTCGGCAAGGATTATTCCTTTCTGACGCGGCTGTCGCTAAGCTATGACTGCACATTCTATACTATGATGCTGATGTCGCTGTCTGCCGGCTGTACCGGCTTTTCCAATGGAAGGTGCCGCTTCAATCCTCTCAAAAAATGTCAGTTTGCCGATTGCAAGAACGACTGCTACAGCAAGGCGGCGGCACTGTCGGTCATCACTGTCTACTATAAATTACTCGACGAACTGATGGACAGCGGCTTTTGGAAACGTCTGTTGGTTCATATGATAAAACCGTTTTTCTCCCATTGGCGCCAAAAAGCGGCGCGGCGCTATCCGGAGATGGATACCATCGTCGCGGACATGCTGGACGCGCAGGTAAAGGTGGAGGCAGAACCGTCGCCTTCACTGGACGCAACAGCCCATCCGACCGCTGACATGCTCGGAAAGCTCCTCTGTCTGGAAGCGAAGGACGAGCTGCAAAAGCGCGTCTTTTACGAATGCGGTTATCATCTTGGCAGATGGATTTATTTTATCGACGCGGCTGATGATTACGAAAAAGACGTCAAGAGCAATAGCTTTAATCCGTTCCGCCTGATTGAAAACGATAACCCGAAACAGCGCATGGAGCAAACGCTCAATCAATCGCTTGCCAGGTCGTATGACGCGTATATTCTGATTGACAATCTTACAGACTTTAAGGGAATCCTGGATAATATGATGCTGTTGGGCTTTCCGCTCAAACAAAACAGCGTACTGTCCAAACGGCAGGAGGTAACAAATGAACAATCCGTATGAGGTACTCGGCGTATCACCGGGCGCCACCGATGAAGAAATCAAAAAAGCCTATCGCGATTTAGCCAAGAAATACCATCCCGACAAATACGCCAACAGTCCGTTAGCGGATGTGGCGGAACAGAAGATGAAGGAAATCAACGAAGCCTACGACACGATTAAAAACATGCGTCAGGGCGGCGGCAACGCTGATACATCCTCCTATACCGGCTACCAGAGCAACGGCTACAACAAATACAATTCCGTCCGCGTCTACATTCAGCGCAACATGGTCAATGAAGCGGAACAGATACTTGATGCCATGCCCCCGAATGAGCGAGACGCGGAGTGGCATTATTTAAAGGGCATGTGCGCATACCGACGCGGCTGGAACGATCAGGCAAATCAGTATTTCCAGACGACAATCAATATGGATCCGAATAATCAGGAGTACCGTACCGCCGTCAATCACATGAACACCCAGCACACCTATAACTACGGCGGCTACAACACCAGCCAGACCGGCAATTCCGGCTTTGGCTGCTCCTGCTGTGACATCTGCACAACCATTATTTGCGCTGACTGCCTGTGCAGCTGCTGCCGTTCGGGCTGTTAAGATGAAAAAGAATCCGGTCAAAAGGCCGGCGCTTCGTCTGGCAATATGCGGTATTGTCGCCGCGCTTGGCGTGGTACTGATGCTGATAACCTCGCTGATTCCGGTCGGAACCTACGCCTTTCCCGTGATTGCCGGCGCGTTGTTGGTGCCAATCGTTATTGAATACGGCGTCAAATGGGCGCTTGGCGTCTATGCCGTTATTTCTTTGCTCTCATTTTTTGTAGCAGGGGATAAGGAAGCCGTGTTGTATTTTATCATGCTGTTCGGTTACTATCCCATGCTCAAAAACCTGATAGAGAGAAAGATTGCCAATAAAGCCGTCAGTTATATCATCAAGCTTGCTGTCTTTAATGCTGCGGCAATCGGCGCGTTCTTAATTGCGTCGTTTCTCCTTGCAATTCCGCCGGAGGAGTACACACTTTTCGGCATTTACATGCCGGCGGCTTTTCTTCTCTTTGGCAATCTTCTGTTTATCCTTTATGATTTCGCGCTGAATTCCTTTATTGTCCTCTATGTCCGGCGGTTACGTGATAAGCTGTTCGGAGCCTTTAAGTGACATTTTCACCTTGTTTCTTGCATTTTTTATGCGAATGTGCTATAATGATAAAAATTAAATTTTTGTAACCATTATTGAAGTTTTGAAATAGTTAAGAAGGTGTCAATATGAAACAGAACAAAGGGAAAAGAATCCTCAGTATTTTACTATCGGTCATGATTGTTTTTTCCGCCTTTTCGGTTGTCGTTATGGCGGCTGAAACGCCGGTCAAGGGCGGCAGCGGTGTGATTACGGACGATTATGTCAACCTCCGCCAGGGTGCCGGAACCGGTTACAGCGTGATAACCATGATGATGAAGGATACCAAGGTTATCTTTGAGGAAGCTGCGCCTGTCAATTCTTCCTGGTACAAAATCACGGAGCAGACGACCAAAAAAACCGGTTACGTCTATGCGGACTACGTCAGAGCGGAATCCTCTCAGAGTGATAAGCCTGCAGCCGGTTCCACCGGTTATGTCAACACCGATTTCGTCAATCTGCGCAAGGGCGCAAGTACGAACAACGCGGTGATTGTGTGCATGCGTGAAAAGACAACCTTCACTCTGCTCAGCGAAACGCCGACCAACAACTGGTACAACGTCAAGTTATCTGACGGCACGACCGGCTGGGTGATTCAGGATTACATCACTATCAACAAATCCTCAGGAACCCCTGACCCTCAGCCTGGCGGAAACGCATCCACCGGCTATATCAATACCGATTACGTCAACCTGCGCAAGGGAGCAGGCACCGGCAACGCAGTTATTATCTGCATGCGTGAAAAGACCACCTTTACCTTGATCAGCGAGACGCCGACCAACAACTGGTACAATGTCAAGCTGTCCGACGGCACGACCGGATGGGTGTACAAGGATTATGTCACCCTCAATCAGTCGTCGCCCGATACACCCGACCCGACGCCGAGCGATAAACCCTCTACCGGTTACGTGACGGATGATTATGTCAATCTGCGCAAGGGAGCAGGCACCGGCAACGCGGTTATTGTCTGCATGCGACAGAATACCACCTTCACGCTTGTCAGCGAGAAGCCTGCCGGCGACTGGTACAATGTCAAGCTCACCGATGGCACGACCGGATGGGTGATTAAAACCTACATCAAGATTAATCCGGCACAATCCGGCAATACTAATCCAGACCCCACGCCTTCAACCGGCGCGGTCAAGCTCGTTCAGTCAAACGAAACAATTTATACCGGCAACACCTATGCGCTGAACGCCACCGGCGGCTCCGGCTATACATGGGCGAGCTCCAATAACTCTGTCGCCACGGTTGACGCAAACGGTATTGTCACCGCCAAGAGTGCGGGTTCCGCAAAAATCACCGTTACCGCCGGCAGTTCATCTGCGTCCTGCAACATCACCGTCAAATCCGGCAGCGCAGTCAATATTTCGGCAACCAGCATTGATTCTATGCGCAACCGCAAGTCGGTATTGTTGAAATCACTGACCTCCGGCGTGAGCTGGAAGTCCTCAAACCCGAACCTCGCGACGGTAGACGACGGCGTCGTTGAAGCGCTGAACCAGGGCTATGTTACCATCAGCGCCTACACCTCTTACGGCGCGGCAACCTGTACGATTCATATTATCGGCAGGGACAACGTTCGATTTGTTTACGCAACGCCCAATTCCGCGCCGAAGGGCTCCAATGTGACCTTCAAGGCGATTACCGACACCGACCGCACCGATTTGTATTTTGACGTGACCAACGGCAGCACCAGCTACAAGGTCAACGCCACCAAGGAAAAGACAGAAAACGGCAGAATTATCTGGAAGGGCACCCAGAAGCTCAATGAATCCGGTCGCTGGACGTTCAAAGCGTATTCCAAGTTCATCATCAATGATGTTTACCTCGGAACACCGGGCAACGGTGAGGGAGAGGTTTTTGTCACCAATTCCACCGATACCACCACCACGGTAACGGGCGAGAGACGCGCCAGCGACGGCGTTATCGACTTGATTTCCGAGTTTGAGGGCTTCCTGCCTGAGCTGACCGCCGATTACATCACCGACGACCCGACGATTGGTTTCGGCAAGGTTATTACCACCAACGAGCATTTCTACAATAACCTCACCCGCGACGAGGCGTACGCGTATCTGTGCCAGACCGTCAATTCCGGCGGCTACACCACCAGAACCAACAGCTTTCTTGTTTCCAACGGTGTAAAGTTCAACCAGAATCAGTTTGACGCGCTTGTCTGCTTTGCGTACAACTGCGGTTCATACGCGATTACCAACGACGACGATCTCAGTTCTATTCTGTTGAACACCGGAACCGGCTCCACCGTCAGCGTCAACGCAGGCGATACCGGTTTTGTCAACGAGGACAGCGTTAATCTTCGTCAGGGAGCAGGTACCGGCTTTGCGGTTGTCAAAACGCTGGACATCAATACAAAGTTCACCTTCATTGATGCAAAGCTGTATAACAGCAGCTGGTATAAGGTCAGGCTGTCGGACGGAACAGAGGGCTATATTTATTCCTCTTATGCCACCAGCGACAAAAATGGCGGCACACGTGACCTCAACAATGTCAACAAATCCCAGTTCCTCCAGCATTTCCTTCAGTGGCACCATGCTGCCGGAGAGTGTTATTGGGGACTGCTGACGCGCCGTATCGACGAGGCGGAGATGTTCTTCTACGGAGACTATCTCAACGACGGATATCTCAACAAATATAATTTCAGCTACACATGCCCGCACAACCCCGGCTTTGGCATCTGAGCATAATAAAAG
>CAMVTS010000047.1 GCA_947170465.1 uncultured Clostridia bacterium | reverse complement strand
CGGCGCTGGACTGCGATTACTACCGCTTTCAGGAGCTGGACGCAGGCGCTGTCAATGCCTATCAGAACGAATATATGAGTCAATACTACTGGGCGGATTTCTTGTATAACGACTACGCCGATTTCGATTGATTTTGATTCAGTGCGGTCTGGCGGCACTTGGGGAGCCGGCAGTGATGATAGCGCTCGGTCTGCTGCTGACCATTCTTTTTGACCGGCAGAACCTTGCCCGAAACTTTAATGGATGTTATAGACAGCGAAAGCCGTGACCCGAAAAGGTCACGGCTTTTTTCAATGTTTATCCGGTTTTACGCCGTTGCGTTTGAGATAATCCAGAATCTGTTCGTCGTCCCAGATTCCCAAATCGTCCGTACCGGCGAGATACTCATTGTGATGGCGCACCTCATGGTGGAGAATACGGGTCAGCTGGCGGTACATGCCGTCCCTGCCGAGGTGCCCGTAGATGTGGTTGATGGAGCCGTAGTAAAACACAATGGCGTTTCCAAGCGAATTACGGATATATTCGCCGAGGATATACAAATCATTGCGCAGCGCCTGCGGATGAATCTTTGCCTGCGGAAGCAGAGAAATGCCGCCGTTGAGCTCGCGGTAGAGCTCGTAGGGCATGGAATCAGCGATTTCATCCAGCATTTGCGCGATTTCTTCAAACTCGTACATAACGATTAATAATCAAGATAATCCTTGAGCTTTCTGCTGCGTGAGGGATGACGGAGCTTGCGCAGTGCCTTCGCCTCAATCTGGCGGATACGCTCACGGGTGACATTGAACTCCTTGCCGACTTCTTCGAGCGTGCGGCTTCTGCCATCCTCCAAACCAAAACGGAGACGGAGCACCTTTTCCTCCCTGGGCGTCAGGGTAGACAGCACATCCGCAAGCTGCTCACGGAGCATGGTATGGGAAGCCGCGTCAGCCGGAGCGGGCGCGTCATTGTCGGGGATGAAGTCACCAAGGTGGCTGTCCTCCTCCTCACCGATAGGCGTTTCCAGCGATACAGGCTCCTGCGCGACGCGCATAATCTCCCGTACCTTGTCGACGGGCATTTCGATTTCCTCCGCGATTTCGTCGGGAGTCGGCTCATGACCGTTCTGGTGAAGCAGCTGGCTCTGCACCTTCTTGACCTTGTTGATGGTCTCTACCATATGTACCGGAATACGGATAGTACGCGCCTGGTCGGCAATCGCTCTGGTGATAGCCTGACGAATCCACCAAGTCGCATAGGTGGAAAACTTGAAGCCTTTGGTGTGGTCGAATTTTTCAACCGCCTTTATCAGTCCGAGGTTGCCCTCCTGAATCAAATCGAGGAACTGCATGCCTCTGCCGAGATAGCGCTTGGCAATGCTGACAACCAGTCGGAGGTTGGCTTCGCTCAGGCGCTGCTTGGCAGCGACGTCGCCCTCTGAAATGCGGATAGCGAGGTCTCTCTCCTCATCGGAGCTGAGAAGCGGCACCCTGCCGATTTCCTTGAGGTATACTTTGACGGGGTCATCTACGGTCAGTCCGGATTCCGACGGCTGTGAGTGGTCGTCCTCCTTGCTCTCCTCGTAGCTGAGCTCAATATCGTCAATTTTGATTTCGCCCATATCCTCGATGATTTCGATTCCCTGTGCCTCCAGCGCCTCATAGAGCTTTTCCAGCTTTTCGGGGTCAAAATCGCCTTCGCCTAACGCGTCGAGAATGTCCTGGTTCGTTAGCGAGCCCTTTTGCTTTCCGAGATCAATCAGCTCTTTGACCAGTGACTTCTTTTCCTGTTGAGCCATAAGTATACTTCCTTTCTCTTACCTATTTCTTATCCTGCCTCATTCTTGCAAAATAATGGTTGATATCATCATCAGACATGGCGCTCTTATCCTCCGGCTTGCAGCTCTCGCTCGTAATCACGCCTATGTATTCCCTTAAAGACCGGGGTGTCTGCGCTACGGCGGTGTGCTTGTGAAGCATGCGGTAAATCCGCGCCTGTTCATCTGTGGTGAAATCCGCGGTAATATTATTCAGCGGCTCTAAGCCGTCTGCGATACGCTGTGAAAAATAATCGTAAAACCGCTTTATCAGCGGATTGGTAAACTGTTCCGGAGTGAGCTGCCGCTGAATGTCACTCAGAGAGTCCGGATGGTTAATCAGGTACACGACCAGCCCTTCCTCGGCGGCCGTCGCGCGCTGAGTCACACCGCGTTCTGCGTCCGTGCGCGCTGTCATGCCGCTTAAATCAGACTGCATCTGCCGCATTTCCTTGCGACGGTGGTCACGTCTGGCGCGCGCGTTCAGGTTGTTAATCTGCGTGAGCAGCGCGTTTTTGTCAATCTCAAATTCCTTGCTGAGCCGAGAGGTGTAAACGTCACGCTCGATAGGGCTGTCGATTTCCGCTATCAGCCGGGCTGCCGCTTCCAGAAAACTCACCCTGCCCTCCGGCAAACTCAGGTTGTACTGTGAACGCAGCTTTTGCAGACGGTATTCCACGTCGTTGCCGCTCTTTTCCAGCAAGGCACGGAAGGCTTCGGGACCGTCGGCTCCCTTGGCTTTGAGAAATTCATCGGGATCCTTACCGTTGGGAATGGAGAGCACACGCACGCCTAAACCGGCGTTGCGCAATATCGGAATGGCGCGCGCCGTCGCCTTTTGTCCGGCTTCGTCCGCGTCGTAGCAGATAATTACTTCCTCGGCGTAGCGCTTCATCAGCACCGCCTGCTCGCTTGTCAAAGCGGTTCCCAAAGATGCGACGGCAAACTGAAAGCCTGCCTGGTTGACGGAAATAACATCCATGTAGCCCTCGCATAACAGCAACGCGCGGCTGCCGGAATTTTTCGCATTGTTAAGTGAAAAAAGATTCTCACTCTTTTTGAAAACCGGTGTATCGGAGGAATTGAGGTATTTCGGTTTTTCATTCGTCATAATTCTGCCGCCGAAGGCAATCACGTTGCCGCGCAAATCAATAATCGGGAACATCACGCGGTTGCGAAAGCGGTCTATTACGCCGCTGCCGCTGCGCCTTTTGACGGAAAGGTTGGCTGTGGTCAGAACATTCTCCGAAAAACCCTTCTGACGGAGATGGTCGCTCAGCGCCGTCCAGCTGTCCGGCGCAAAACCTAAACCAAAATGTCGGATGGTCTTATCCGACAACATTCTGCCATGCAGATAGTCCAGCCCCGGCTTTCCCTGCGGCGACATGAGCGTTTTGTAGAAAAAGCGCGCCGCCTCACGGTTGGCTTCATAAATCTGACGGCGCAGGTTGCTCATGCTGTTGTCGTAGTTGTCATCCGGCATTTCCATACCGGCGCGCTGCGCCAGATAACGCACGGCTTCGACATAATCGAGGTTCTCGATTTTCATAACGAAGGAAATTACGTCTCCAGCCGCGCCGCAGCCAAAGCAGTAGAAGGAGTCGGTTTCGGTGTAAATATTGAAGGAAGGCGTTTTTTCGCCGTGAAACGGACAGAGACCGACCATGTTTCTGCCGCGCCGTTTCAGGCTGACATAAGACGAGATAATCTCGGTGATGTCATTTCTCGCCTTCAGCTCCTGAATAAATCCCTCAGGAAATGCCACAAAACTCCCTCCTTTTTTAAATAGCACTAATAAACTACGCAGCTTTTGCGGTTATCCCTCTTTTTTTCTGAAAAAATTTTCAGGAAAGCTGCGGCAATTCTGTCGGGAAATAGTCCTCGCCGTTGGATGCTGCCTGTACGGAGCCTGCGGTCGCGTCCGCGAGCTTTTTGTTGAGTCCCGGTAAATCCTGCGGCGGAATATGAAAACGAAGCGTCACGTCGGATTCATAAACAGTATCGTCCGCCGTACCGCCGTTTTCCAGCAGCAGAGAGCTGACCTTGCCGTACTGGTTATAGGTACAACGCACCTCGCAGAGTAGGCAGGACTGCATAAGCACCGGATGACCGGCTTGAAGGGCAATTTTGCTGCCCTGAGAATAGGCGCGCACCAAGCCGCCGGTACCGAGCAGGATACCGCCGAAATAGCGTGTGACAACCACACACACGTCGTAAAGGTCGTTCTTGACAATCACGTCCAGCACCGGCATGCCTGCGGTTCCGGAAGGCTCGCCGTCGTCGCTGTAGCGCTTGATATTGCCCTCTCTGAGCGAATAGGCGTAGACATTGTGACGCGCGTCCCAGTGCTTTGAACGGATTTTGCTGATGAAGGCGGTCGCCTCCTCCTCCGTTTTGACCGGCTTGACATAGCCGATAAAGCGCGAGCGTTTTTCTGTAAATTCATCCTGTGACTGCTGTGATACCGTTTTGTAATCCCTGTTCATCTGCTTCTCCAATAAAGCGAAAACAAGGCGACACTGCTGTGCCGCCTTTGTGATTCGATGATTATTTCGTGATGTTGAAACGCTTCTTGAATCTGTCAACACGTCCGCCTGTATCTACAAGCTTCTGCTTACCTGTGTAGAAAGGATGGCACTTTGAGCAAATTTCAACACGGATATCCTTTCTGGTTGAACCTGTCTCAATAACGTTGCCGCAAGCACAAGTGATTGTGGTCTGCTCATACTTAGGATGGATATTTTCTTTCATGCTTATCACCTACTTCTTTACACAATTAACAGATAGATTATACTACATCTTTCTGAAAATTGCAAGTCTTTTTTGGGTTTTTGCGATTTATTTTTTATTTAATTGCCTTTGTGTCGATTTCTTCCTGCGCAATCTTCAGGAAATCCGCTACCTGCATGGCGCCGAGGTCGCCTTCTTTTCTGTGGCGGACGGAGATGGTACCGGCTTCGATATCCTTGTCGCCGACAATAATCATGTATGGAACCTTCTCCAGCTGCGCTTCACGGATTTTGTAGCCGATTTTCTCGCTTCTTGAGTCAACCTCCACACGCAGTCCGGCTTCGTCGAGCTGCTTCTTAATTTCGTAAGCGTAATCAAGATGTCTGTCGGCAACCGCCAGCACCTTGACCTGGGTGGGCGCCAGCCACAGCGGAAACGCGCCGGCGTACTTCTCAATCAACAGCGCCAGTGTTCTCTCATAGCAGCCGATGGAGGTACGATGAATGATGTAGGGATTCTTTTTCACGCCGTCGCGGTCAACGTATTCCATACCGAATTTCTCAGCAATCATCGGGTCAATCTGGATGGTGATGAGCGTGTCTTCCTTACCGAACACGTTCTTAATCTGGATATCGAGCTTGGGACCATAGAACGCCGCTTCGCCGATACCTATCTTATAATCAATGCCGAGATGGTCAAGGATTCTGCCCATCATATCCTGAACACGGTTCCAATCCTCCTCGGTACCGATATACTTCGCGCGGTCGTTAGGATCCCACTGGGAGAAGCGGTAGGATACATCCTCATACAGACCGACGGTTTTGAGCATGAAGGTTGCCAGCTCAACGCAGCGCTTGAACTCCTCTTCAAGCTGTTCCGGCGTACACATCAGATGACCTTCGGAAATGGTGAACTGACGGACACGAATCAAACCGTGCATTTCGCCGCTTGCCTCGTTGCGGAAAAGCGTGGAGGTCTCGTTGTAGCGCAGCGGCAGATCGCGGTAGGAACGCTGCTCATTGAGGTATGCCTGGTACTGGAAAGGACAGGTCATCGGGCGGAGCGCGTAGACATCATCATCGTTGTCGGGGTCGCCGAGAATGAACATACCGTCCTTGTAGTGATCCCAGTGGCCGCTGATTTTGTAGAGGTCGCTCTTTGCCATGAAGGGCGTTTTGGTGAGCAGCCAGCCGCGCTTCTGTTCCTCGTCCTCGACAAAGCGCTGTAAGAGCTGAATGACTCTTGCGCCCTTGGGAAGCAAAATCGGAAGTCCCTGACCGATATAGTCGACGGTGGTAAAGAAGCCCATCTCTCTGCCCAGCTTGTTGTGGTCACGCTTTCTGGCTTCTTCGAGCTGTGCGAGGTGTTCCTCAAGCATGGAAGCCTTCGGGAACGCTACACCATACACACGGCAAAGCTGTGCCTTGGTCGCGTCACCGCGCCAATAGGCACCGGTGCAGTTGGTCAGCGCAATCGCCTTAATCGGCGCAACGCTCATGAGGTGAGGACCTGCGCAGAGGTCAACAAACTCTCCCTGCTGATAGAAGCTGATATTCTCGCCCTTGTCGCTGTGCTCGGAGGCAAGCTCTACCTTATAAGGCTCATCCATTGCCTGCAGCTTGGCGATTGCTTCCCCGGGAGAAAGCTCAAAGCGCTCAATCGCATGCCCTTCCTTGACAATCTTCTTCATCTCTGCCTTAATCTTCTCCAAATCCTCTGCGGAGAAGGGCTTTTCAACGTCGAAATCATAATAAAAACCGCTGTCAATCGCAGGTCCGATTGCGCACTTGGCGTTCGGATAGAGTTTCTTGACCGCCTGCGCCAGTACGTGTGACGCGGAATGCCAGAACGCATGCTTGCCTTCCTCATCGTCAAAGGTGAGAAGCTCCACCTTGCTGTTTTCTGTGATAGGGGTGCGCAGGTCACAGACCTGACCGTTAACGGTTGCCGCGCAGACGGACTTGTACAAGCCCATACCAATGGATTTCGCGATTTCAGCAGGCGTAATGCCGGGTTCAAATTCTTTGACTACGCCGCCTTTGAGTTCAATTTGAAGCATTTCTCATTCTCCTTTTCTTTTCAAAACAAAAATCCCAATACTCCTTACGGAATATTGGGACGATGTCAGTCGTGGTTCCACCCAACTTCAACGCCTGAGCGTTCTCGTTGCAACCTTTTCGCGGTTAACGCCGCGCCATTTCCTGCGCAGTGCTCCGAGGCGGTAAGATTTCGTTCCGGGTATGCGGCTTTCAGCGTTTGCCGCACTCTCTGTCAGCGGAATGGGAAATCCCGTGTCCTCATCTTCGCTTCAATTGTAAAAATATCATATCACCAATTGACCGGAAAGTCAAGATGATTTTTATTTCTTGCTGTTGAGCTCGTCCAACAGCTTTTCGACATCACTGAGATTCGGCTGTTCAGGCTCTTTGCGCTCCGTGAGCGGCTTTATAACAGGCTTCTCAGTCTCAGTTCCCTGATCAACAACCTGCACAACAGGGGGTTGAAGCTCTTCTGCCGGTTTCTCCGCAGGCATCTCAGGACGCTGTGTACCGGTGATGAAGGATTCTTCCTTAGGACGCTGCATTTCGTCCTTCGTAAGGTACGGCACGGGCTCATCATCCTGCGGGGGCTGATAGCCGATGATGAAATCATCCAGTCCCTGCGCACTCTGATAGTACTCGGAAGATCTGGTATCAGTGCTTTCGGTTTCATCAGTGTCAACGTCGCCTGCTACAACCAAATCATCATAATCATTGGTAGCAATATACTGTCCCTCTTCCGCCTGCATCTGCGCTTCGGCGGGAAGTCCGTCGATGATTTCAAGCTCATCCTTGGATAAGGTGTTAGCGAACAACTCGATAATAAAGCAAAGCGCATACAAACCGAGCGCAAACATCATAACAGCGTTGAGTATCACAGTAAAACTCGCTCTCTCCTTCATTCCGGTAAAGAGTGTATAGCATCCGTGAGAAAGCACGAGCGCAACCGCAGGCAAACCGTAAATGAAGCAGCCCTTGACCGGATTTCTGCCCTTGATGCGTGAAATCACCATGGAATGGGAGAAATAGTAAAGCGTGATGAAAATAAAGCAGAACATTGAGGTCATGTCACTTGCAGAAATGGATACCTTGGTGGAGTCAAGGAACTGGTATACCAGCTCGGAACAGCCCCACAACGCCGGAAATACAAACAACATGGATACACCCGATACGATGGATTTTCCAAGGAAATGGACCCTCGACATCAGCATAAACGCAATACCCGCAGGTACTGAGAATATCGCGCATATCAGCGTCATAATGTAATACTCTGTATCTGTTGTAGTGCTCATGAACGTGCCTACCGACGAGGCGATGACCGCCGCTCCCGACAAAATGGAGAGGATGCCGGCAACGGGATTGCGCTTGACCGGATAGACCGGCGCGGTTTTCCGGTCGAAAATATTGATGACGATACAGACTACAAACAGGCACAGCGCGATTCCGATTACAGTATAGGATACCGTCATCTTGTCCATTCCGAACACTTTGCCGCTTTCATCAGCTCCGAACACACTCATCACTCTGAGGATAATCATCGCTAAGGCTGCGGGGATAAAGGGAATGATGGAATATTTTACCTTCATATTATGTTTCTCCGTTCTTATTTTGCGATTTGAAATGTCATTTTGCTTTTTATACGTACATATATTATTGTACGGCAAACCAGCGCTGTTGTCAAGAAATATTTCAATTCTTTCACCGGGATTTTGCATATAACAAGGTTGTGACAGGTTTATGAAAAAATTAATTCCCGCTTTTTCCGCCCTGCTGCTCGCTATGGCAGCTCTGCCCGTGATGGTCGCCGGCTTCTCGAAGGGTTTTCCCTCACCTTCCACTGACGCTACCGCGGACAGTCCACAGGCGGTCTTGCAGGTTGCCGCCGGTCTTTGTCCGGATGATTGCTGCGATGAAATGCTGCGCGCAGCACTGATTATCGCCCAGACTAATTTAAGGGCAGGCTATTCACAGAAAGATGTGTTTAATTCTGATAAGGAATTATTTAAGCGATTAAAGAGCGTTTATAATTCCGAAAAAAAATTATATCTCTCTGAAAACGGAAAAATACGCCCCATTCCCTTTGCTCCGATTTCAAACGGCATGACGGTGTCCAACGCAGAATTTTCTTATCTCACCCCTGTCGCGTCTCCATGGGACTGCCTGAATACGCAGGCGGACGGAAAGGCGGCTTGCGCAGGCGTGAGTTTGTGCGGCGTAAATTATCTGTGCGAACAAGGCTATTCCGCAGAACAGGCGCTTCGCTATTATCTGCCGGGCTTTACGCTGTCAGCACCCTGAGTGCTTCCTGCGGATCGTCAATATCACGGACTGCCTGTTCGGTCGGGACAAGCCCGGTCTTGCCTTCATTGAGCAAATGCGGCGTGAGCGACCGGTATTCATAAGCAATACCGTGCTTTTCAAGAACGCGCAGGGCTGATTTGGTCATCAGCTGCGCGTATACGCCGGACAAGCCAAGCAACACGCTGAGCAGCGCGTCCGCCTTGCCAAATTCCGAGGCAGCACAATAGCCTTCCTTCCAGTCCTCCTGCAGCTTCACGGTTTCCAGCAGCTCCGGTGTGGTGTTTCCTTCTCCGGTATAGACAATTTCACCCTTGCACAGCAGAAAACGATAGTCTCCGGCGGTCAGCATTCTTTTGACATATTCAAGTTCAGTCATGTTGTTCAGCTCCTTTTTCTTTATTATATAAGGTATTTGCTGTTTTGTAAAGCACAATGAGCTTGAATTGACATAGAATGACAATGCAAGGTCTGAACATTGAAAGGAGCTTGAAATTGAAGCTGAACGATTTAATCAATGAACAGTACGGCTTGACGAAACTACCGGAAAATACTGCCTATGCGATGGCATATGTTCCGTTTCAGCCGGATAACCACAAGCAGTATTCCCCTGACCAGGGACTTGTAGCCGGAACAATGTATCCTGCGCTTGACAAGCCCTTCTTCGGCTCGAAATGCGGTGAAAAATCATGACGAAACGAGAAATGCTGCTCAAAAAGATTTCTACCGCTCAATTCGCCGCGCTGGATACCCAGCTTTTCCTTGATACGCACCCCGGCGACACCGAAAGCGTGGAAAAAATGAGAAAATACCGCAATCTGGCGAAGCCGCTGATTGAGGAATACGAACAAAAATACGGTCCTCTCACCAAAAACGGGGACGACTCCAACACATGGAACTGGATTAAAGGACCCTGGCCCTGGGAAAGCGAGGAGGATTGCTGATGTTTGTCTATGAAAAAAAGCTGCAATATCCCGTCAATATCAAAACAACAAACCCAAAGCTGGCAAAGATAATTATCACACAGTATGGTGGTCCCGACGGCGAATTGGGAGCATCTCTGAGATACTTGAGTCAGCGGTTTACTATGCCGATGCCGGAATTGAAGGGTACGCTGACGGATATAGGTACGGAGGAGCTGAATCATCTGGAGATGATTGGCGCGATTGTGTATCAGCTGACAAAGAATCTGACAGAAGAACAGGTTAAGGCTGCCGGGTTTGAGGATTACTTCGTCGACCACACGACCGGTATCTATCCGCAGTCAGCAGGCGGTACGCCGTTTACCGCGGCATATCTCCAGAGCAAAGGCGACCCCATCACCGATTTGCACGAGAATATGGCGGCTGAGCAGGGGTTATGAAAGCACTACGTGATGCTATATAAACATAAATTAAACGGCACAGAGATTGATTCCCTGTGCCGTTATTTCTTACTTTAATTTAGAAAACTGTTTTTCTTGCTTTAAAACAAAAATCGTATAGAAAATAATTATGCGTTGTGGTAGAATAAAAGTGCTACACAAAACGAAATATAATTACATCTTGTGCGAGTGTTTTTCTTCGTAAAACGCTGGCTCTGTTTTCATATGCATGAGATGTAATGAAAGTTTTGTGTAGCAACAAACGAGCCGTGACGTTTTTTGCGCAGCTCTTTTGGAGCTGCGCATTTTGTTTTATATAGCACCATTATCATAAATCAAACACGGATTGGAAAGCTCGTCTTACTGCGTATGCAAGCTCTTCCACAAAGAAATCTTCCTCGTCATATTTTAAATTCAAATCATTACTTCTTTTTCTTTTGCGTAAATGGTAGTTATCCGCGACTGACATTTCCTCGTCGGTGGGCATACCGTTCACCTTTTCTCTGAACAATTCCCTTTGATCTTTCGGGACAGTGAAAGCTAACTGGTAATAGCTTAGGTTTTCGTTCAAGTCAAAGAAGAAATCAGGCAATCCGTTGGCATACTCGAATTTTCTGGTGAATGAAAACAGCCCCTCGACGATAGCGTATATGCAATTGTACTGCTCTTTGTTGAGAAAGATATTGGCGTTGAGTGCTTTGAAAATAGCTTTGAATTTGTTGCCGTAGTAATCCCATCCTGCTTTTGCATCCTCGCTTGTTCCGGGTACATAATTGTAGGCGTTGCTCGCCTTATACTCATAGACAATTTCAAGTAAGGGATTCAAAATGTTGTTAATAGTCATTTCATACATCATCTTTGTTTTCATACTTTCGATCTCCTTTTCTTTATTCGTTATTTGTTTTTCGGGCTGAGGTTTGATTCTTAATTCTCGTCTTCCCATTTTTGTTCTCCTTTTCAATTTTCAAAGTGCGTTTTGTCATCTGACAATATGTATTATAGCAATCGTTTAGGCGGTTTTTTCCGACCAAAAACTATTTTTTTATTTTTCATAAAAACTTTTACACGTATGTTGGGCGGAAAAACCCGAGTGTTTATATGATATGATATGTACATACAATCGCAGGAGGTCTATGTATGTCAGAAAGATATTCAAAAATCGAAAGAGCTTACAGAATCCTTGATTATTTACGGCGCAATTCCGACAAGGAACATACTATTACTCAGGCTTCGCTGAGAAAGAATCCCGAAATATCGCCGTATGTAGGAGATAAAGAAACATATAACGATACGATAGTGAAACTTGCGGAAGCGTTGAATTTTGATGAATACGCCGTGAAGCCCGAAGAAAACTGGAAAATCATCTTTGACGATTTCAAGCGGTATTACGGTGACGATGATTTTGATGATGAAATTGATGATTCCGATTCTGCCACTATGAGAATCAGAGGATTGTACTATAATCACACATTTTCTTATGAAGAAATCAACAGCCTGATTGAAGCAGTTTTATTTTCAAAAACCGTCGATACCGCAACAGCGGATTGTATCATTGATAAAATTGAAAGTAACCTGACAACTAAGTTTTACAGAAACAGCGCAAAACATATTTGCAGAGTTCGCGAGCCCGAGAGTATCAGCAGAGAGGTTTTAAAGGAAAATCTATTGACGATTCAGCAGGCTATTGATGATAATGTCAGAATCAGCTTTATATTTAACGGTTATGACAAAAATAACAAACTCGTCCCTGTTCATCGGAACAAAGATACCGTCAGCCCTTATTATATCGTTGCGAACGGCGGCAGATATTACCTGATTGCCTGTATGGAATGGGGCGGCTCGCAGTCAAATAATATGTCTATATGGCGAATAGATTTGATGTCCGATATCGAGATACCTAACAAAAAAGATAAGCTCGGTATCAAGGGTATTCCCTCTTTGCCGAAATCTGAGGTCGAACATTTACCGCAAACGTGGAGCGAGGATTTTCATTATGCGCATTTGAATATGTCGTTTGACAATCCCGAAAGAATAAGACTGAGAATCCTCAGTCCGAAAGAAGAAAACGACAGCGGAAAAGCAAAGCGGGCTGACTACACATTTTTACACGATTGGTTCGGCAACACATTCAAGTTTACCGGAACAGATAAAGAGAATCCCGATTATGATATTGTCGAGGTGATGTGCAGTCCATATGCAATGGTGAATTGGGCGTTGCAATACAGCGACAGAGTTGAGGTATTAGAACCGGAAAACGTCAGAAGCGCGGTTATCGAGAAGATAAACGCATTAAATACAAAGTATATTAAACAGGAGGATAAAAATGTACAGTAACGTAAAAACTTTTTTGCAGAATGAAAAAAATCCCGAATTATATTCGTTGGATATGGAAACAGATAATCAGAATTATCTCGGTACAGAGAATCCCATTGAGCGTTTCTATATGTATAAATCGGGTAATGTGGATAAACAATCGGTCTACGAGGGGGCTGTGCGTTATCGTGAACTGAATGAAGAAATCAGTAAATCAATTATCGACTGTGACAGTTGTGATTTAGCTAAAGATGTTTATAGGCTACTATGGTCAGAAGCAATCAACGACTGTGAGAACAGTACAATTGACGGTCAGCACGGCGATACCATGACTTCACTGCAACATTCTTTGAACCTAGCATTTGAGCTGATTGAAACCGAGGAAGATCGCAAGAAGTATTTCAAAGGCAAAAAGGTCAGCCTTGCATATCAGATAGAGCTTTTGTTCTGTACTAATGATTTTATGTCTAGGGCAAGCAAGATCAATGGGCTTGAATCTTTTGCGAGATTATATCATACGGTGGGTAATATGATCCCTGTGCCGCCTATGTTCAATACATCAAGGTCAAATTTCGGTGCAGACGATTATTGGGATGTTACGCTCACAAAAATTAAAAAATGGTATGACACCCATGATAATACCGTGATTGCGGAACTGCTACACAAATCAAATGCCAACGACAAAGCGGTTTTACTTTGTGAAAAGTGGCTTTCATGGTTTGGCAGTTGGTCGGAGTTCATCGCTAAAAACTATCTGGATGACTTTGTTGACGATCAGAAAATCGAGCCTATCCGTTTCAAACCTGATACTGCAAATGACGTTAAAGCCTTCTTTGAAGTATGCAGTAGTTTGATCGAAAAGCGCGGCAAGCGAATGGTCGAAGAATTGAAAAGCAGAGTATTATGAACATGGAATTATACATTTCTTTAGCCGCTATGATTATCTCGCTGATATCCGTTATCGTTTCTATTGCTATTTATTTGCTTGGTATTCAACGAGATAAAAAACAAGACACCCTTGATTCTTTCAATCTGCTTCAAGAGCAAGTGTTTGACAAGCTCAATCTTATTACCTATTCTGAGATAACAAATATCTGTAAGAAAGTGGATAATGGCAGTATTGATGATGAAACAAATAGTAAGTATTATGAATTGCTTGGATATTTAGCGCGGCTGGAGCATTTTTCACTCGGAGTGAATACAGGGATATATGATGCTAAAACAGCCGAAAGAGCCGGTACGGCTTTTCTTGTATCGTTGCGCAAAAAACTATTACCTGTCATTGAATTGCAAGAAAAACGAGGCAACCACAACAGCGATAAAAGAATTGAATATTACAAAGAGTTCAGAATGCTAACAGAAAGGGTCGCAAAATATGAATAGAATCGTAAAAGTAATGATAGCTATGTGTTTATTGATAATCTCAATATGTACCGCTTCTTGTGGTCAAAATTCGTCTGCACCTACAGAAATGACAGAGAACACCGAAACACGGCAAAAGCAAACGGAAGAGATTACAGAAACGCCAACTGAGGAAGAAACGCAAACACCTACTGTGGAATATGTAACCGAAGCTCCCGCCGTGGAAGAAAAATCCATTGTTCTAAACAACTCATATACCACACGATTTCAGGCGGTAAATGCGGTTACATATCCAAAGTTTATATTTGATTATCCCGATAATTGGACGGTAACGCAAGAGGATGTTACTTCCGACAGAGAGATTGTAACGCTTACCAACAGCGAGGGCGCAGAGGTAACATTCTCGACCTATTTTTACGGAAAGGACTTCAATTTCAGTTATGGAGCTTCTGTTTTCGGCAGAGTTGAAGTGACGGAAGCTGACGGCTCACAATTCGTTCCGTCAACCGTACAGGGTACAGATCATTCAGATCTCGGCGAATTTATGGTTGCAAAGCTACATCAAACAGGCGTAATGTATATCACTAACGGCGATTCCGATTACAGAGATATTGACGGCGAAACGGAGTATGCTGTCATTCCAAAATCCGAGGTCGGAACAAAGACGGAGCTTTCGGGACATTATGAGGGCGAATTCGCATTTTGGTATAACGCCTTTGTATCGTTCATCGGCAGAGATACCAACGGTGATTTTACGGAACAAGAACAGCAGGAAGTCATTTCGATTTTGAACAGCTTTCGATTAGCATAACAACAGCATAGGCACATTTAAAGCCGACAGTACATCAAAAGGTGTACCGTCGGCTTTCATTATGTAACAGGGTGGGACGGTGGGAATACAGATTAAGGGAGCTTTCGCTCCCCTATTTTAGGCTTTTTTATTCAGAAGTTTTATTTTGTTACAGTTGAAAACAATGAATATGTACCTACTCCTTTTATGCAGAAAATTATTGATATGTAGAACGACAAATCTATTAAATTATTTAAGAGCGTTAATACAAAAAACACAGAATTATCAAAGAGTTTCCTATATTTATTAAAATCATCAGGTGTTATTACAGCATTATACAAGATATTAACTTTTTGGGGTAAAAACGGACTTAACGAAAGTATTAAATCGGTAATAAATTATATGAAAAATGAATATAACCCTAACAGGGATTGCATAGAGTTTTTGAAAAATAACGGTAAAGAATATAAAGATAATTATAGAAGTTTCAATGACTTCTATGAAGATGAAGTTAAGCCTGAATTAGATGATATAGCAAGGTGTGATTGAATGGTACAGGTAAACAATCAATTCCAGTCAGAGAATCAGCAACAAATCAAGCAGAAAGTGAATGAAGCTCTTATACAGATAATACAGCTGAAAAGCAAGTAAAGCATTGAAGTAAAGTAATCTATATGTTATAATAACAGTGGTTTATATAGCATATAGATTACACGCTTTCTTAGGAAAGGGAACGGTTTATATGTTACAACAGAATAACAACCTTTCTCCTTTGAAAGCGGCTTTATATGTTCGCCTTTCGAGGGAGGACAGAGATAAAATACGAAAGGAAGATGATTCGGAAAGTATCATCAATCAGCAAAATATGCTGATTAACTATTGCAAGGATAATCAAATAGAGATTTACAACATCTATAATGATGAAGATTACAGCGGTTCAGACCGTGAACGTCCTGCGTTCAACCGTATGATACAAGACGCGGAAAGCCGGAAGTTCAATATGGTACTTTGTAAAACGCAATCAAGATTTGCACGCGATATGGAGCTTGTAGAAAAGTACGTCAACGGTTTATTCCCGATTTGGGGTATTCGCTTTGTCGGCGTTGTCGATAACGCGGATTCCACCAATAAATACAACCGCAAGCAACGTCAAATCACCTCGCTTGTAGATCAATGGTATTTAGAGGACTTGTCCGAGAACGTCAAGGCTACGTTAGCTTCCAAACGCAAACAAGGCTTGTGGGTTGGGGCATTTGCTCCATATGGCTATATTAAAGATCCCGAAAACAAGAATCATTTGATTGTTGATGAAGAAGCTGCCGAGGTCGTCAGATATATCTTTGATTTGTATTTGCAGGGCTACGGCATTACGCCAATCGCTCGAAAGCTCAATGAACAAGGAATACCAAATCCTGCGACCTATAAGCAACAGCACGGTCAGCCGTTCCAAAACGCGCACAAGGAATGTTCCGATATTTGGCACACCTATTCTATTGGGAGAATGCTGTCTAACTTAGTGTATCGCGGCTGTGTCGTTCAAGGAATGTCGGAAAACATATCCTATAAGTCAACAAAAAAACGGAAAAAGCCAAAAGATGAATGGGATATCGTCGAGGGTACACATGAGCCAATTATCGACCAATGTACATGGGATAAAGTACAGCTGTTGAGGGCAAGCAAGCCGAAAGCCTGTAATATGGGTGAACCGAACATTTTTGCCGGAAAGGTCAAATGTTTAAACTGCGGTAGCTCCATGCGTATCTACTATACACATCACGAACGGTATTACCGTTGCAGTACACATTACTTTGCAAGTGATAGGTGTTCGGGTACATTCGTTTCCGAAAAGGTGTTGCAAAGGGAAGTCCTCAAACAAATTCGGCTATTGTATCAGCAGTATGTCGATGAAGCGTATATATCCGAAAATCTGAATATCGAAAACGGATATGAGGAAAAGATAGAAACGCTAAAATCGAGGATAAAAACCGCAGAACAGTCAATAGAAAAACTGAACAAACGGTTTAAAAATCTCTATCTTGACAAGCTCGATGAAGTTATCTCAAAAGAGGACTTTTTGATGTTGTCCGAGGATTGCAAAACGAACAAACAAGCCTTAGAGCAGGATATAGCAGACTATCAAAAGGAGTTAGATTATATCACCGCACAAATTGACAGCACAGACAATCAGTTTGATGTTATAAGGCAATTCAAGGATATACAAGAATTGGACAGCCTGACGGTCAACACATTGATTGACTACATAGAAGTCGGTGGCAGTAAAAACCACCGTATCATCAACATTCATTGGAATTTGTAAAAACAATGAGCGTGTATTCTATGTAGTGCATTGATAGCCTTATGGGAGCAAAAGGCGCGCACGACGTATGACAACATTCTGCGGTTCTGTGATGACTACGACGTGAAGGACGCTATCCGCTTTCTGAGGGCGCGCGAGGTTGTGCATTATCAGCGCTTCGGCGAAAGTCTGCGTCTGCTGACCGACAGCCTCAGCGAAAAGAATTTCTATGCATTTAACCCGTCTTTTGACAAGGCGTGTTTTCAGAAGAAGAAAAACAAGTAACCATTAAAAAAGCAGCCGCTGTGGTTTCTGACGAACCATAGCGGCTGCGGTTTATAGAGAAATCGGATTCATTGTCATACTAATTCCTGATAGAAAGTAGACTTATATTTTGCGAAAAATAGACCGCAAAGATTGTCTACTTTTTATTAGGTATTAGTATCAAATCCTGTTTTTCGGAGAGGTATATCTTACGACGTTTTTTATTTCGTGCGCTATCTTCTTGGGATGGGTGAACAGCCCCCTGAACAGACGAAAAATATACAGAGCCGGCAGCAGCCGTTTGTGGGCAGCGAAAAACGGATAGTTGTTTTCGAGGGCTTCTCCATTCATGAAGAAACGGTCGAAAAGATATTTCATCTTCGCGCTGCGTGCGTCACTGCCGTCAAGCATCCGCGTCAGTCTGTTATATTCTCCCTGTCTCACAGAGCCGTATATCGAGGAATCCACGAAAAGCGACAGAAGCTCCCTGTCCTCTTCGCTGAGCGGCTGAAAGCCAAACAGCTTTGTGACAAGCTGACGGCTGAGCTGCTCAAATTTTGTCAGGCGCAGCTTTTCAAGCTCCTTCCCGATTGTTTCAAAGTCAAGGCTCGGATGCGCTTGCAGATACAGATAAATATCCATCAGCGGACGCAGACCGGTTCCGTTATTGGAAAAATGCTTATAGGTATGCGCCAGCATATAGATATAAAAATCCTCGTCAGTGAAGGCATACTCACAGCCGTCTTTGTGCACCAGCCTGTCAAAAACATTTGCATAATAACAGTCAAATTCAGGATTGTCCTTTGCCCAGAAAAGACTGTGATGCATTTCAATTTCAATCACAGGCAGTTTTTGATAGGCATCGTGGTTGCGCACACCGTAGCTTTCACAGCTATATCCAAGTGTTTCCATTATCTCTCTGACCTCAGCCATCTTCGATTTGTCACAGAGAATATCGTTGTCGGACATTTCACGCATACCAAACACGGGATAGAATTCCTTTATCACAATCCCTTTCAGCGGTAAATACCAAATCCCGGCTTCGGTCAGTTTTTTAAAAATCTTCTCACGCTCAATATCAAACAGTCCCAGCTTTCGTTTGGCTTTCAGCTTTGCCTGCGTAAAGCGCCGTTCTTCGATTCCGGCGCTTTCCAACGCGAACGCAACAGCAGAGCATACGGCGTGTTTTTGAGCGAGCGCGTAAAGGGCATCAAAATCAACCTGATCCGGCTTAATCTCACATTCTTTTTCGTTGATCGCGCACGCGAGGAGATAAATCAATATCCGCGCGGTTTCGGGATATGACCGCGATTCCTTATTCATCTATTGCTCCAATAGCGCTGAGCTTCGCGATGACTGCGTGAACATCCTCCGTCATATCCTCCCGGCTTCCGGAAAATCGGGCGGCAAGCGCTTCGACTATCTTTTCTTCAGTTGTATCCTCTGTCAGACAGTTCAGGATAGTGCCAACCGTTCCGTTCCCTTCGCCAAGTCCGTGAAAGGACGCTCCTGCGGTCGGAATCAGCATGACTTCTCCTCTTACCTGATGAACGATATAATTTTCATTCAATTTCATAGCTTGCCTTCACTCCCCGAAGTAATTGATGGCTCCAATTAAGATATAGTATACATCAATTGTGAAAATAATTCAATCCTATAAGGCAAGTCTCATCGCTTTTGAGGTCAAAAAACGCTCTGCATGCGCAGAGCGTTTCGTTTCTAGTTTTCTGTTTCCTGCATTAAGGGTGGCGGGAACAGGAAGTATCCGGATAAACAGATAAACGCAAGGTAAAAAACCGGCCGCATAATCATTGTCCGCAGCGGATTTGCCTCCAGGTTGACACGGAACACAAGGAACAGAAGAATTTCCACCATCAAACTGAGCAGAAATAAAATCAGCGCAACTAAAGGAAAAATCACTGCCGCCCGCGGGAAAAACGGAGCCCGGTTGAGGATAAACGCGTAATAGATTATCAGAATTAACAAGGCAATCTGCGTCATCACATACGAAGCAACATAAAACCCCGTTTGCAGGTAATGTATATTAAAATAAGCGATCACCTGTCCTGCCATCCGCAGCTTTAACCCGAAAATCACGAGCAGCGCAAAAATAAATGCGTAATCCCTTATGATGAGAACACGGATATTCTTTACTTCGGATAACCCTAAAGTGTTCGTCGACAGGCGAATCTTTACCTCGGATAACCACGCGAAAGCGCTGAGTATGACAAACATCAGTGCCACAACCGCGCTGATAATGATGCCCTCCAGCGGTAATCCCCTGCCGCTGTCTCTGACAATAATAAACACATTGTACGCGGCATACACCGCGAATAATAAGCCTGCCAGATAGATAATCAGTTTTTTCAGTATCTGCATCGTTTCCCTCCGGTTAAATCAGCCTTATCAAAAGAAGGACGGAACAACTTGTCCGTCCGTTTTTGATAATATTAAAACCATGAACCCGGCGCGCTATCGAAGCTATCGAAGGAACCATAGGCGTTTTCACGTTCAGAGAGATGTGCTTCCGGCGAGGTGGGGTCTTCTATCGGAACGATTCCGGATGTAGCAATGACATCCTCTGTATCAAACTCCGTGATTTTTAAGTTTTCACGCTGATATTCAGGCTTCATCTAACATCCTCCTTATGGTATAGGCACATTAGGGTTGAAAAATATAGTGTCCCCAGCCTTCGTCGTCCGTCGGTGACGCTGTAGGAGCTTCAGTCGTCGGTTCGCAGGTAGTCTCAACAGGCAAATCAATTGGCTCGCCTATCGGATATGAGGTTTCCGCCTCTACCAGCCACATCTGAATCAAAGTGGCGTCCGCAATATCAATCTCGTTATTTCCGTTGACATCTGCGGCAAGTGCGGCATAACTGCTGTCAACCGGAAGCTCGGCAAGCTTTCTTTGAATACAGGTTACATCACTGATAGTGACCGAACCGTCCGCGTTTGCATCTCCGAGAATCGTTTCCTCTGCGACACTATTGCTCATATTGTCCGCAAACGAGGTTAAGCTTCCCACAAGTATCAGTAGCAAAACGATAGCCAAAACCGATATCATTTCACGTAACCTAAAGGTCATTGAAATTCACCTCCGCGTTATCTCTGACTTCCGGCGTTGTCGGTACCGCGTCAGTCGGGTGAGTTTCATCGGCTTTGGCGGTTGAGCGGCTTTCATTCCGGCTAGTACGGCTCTCCGCTTCCGTTTTTTCGCTCTCTTTGGAACCGGCTTCATTGGAATGGTTCTGCGCCGAAGCAGAATTATCACCGGTCTGACTGCCGGATGTCATATGACTTTCCCTGCTTCCGCCGGAATCCGGCTGACTTACTGAAGATTCACCAGCTCCGGAGCCTTTGCTGTTGCTGCTCCGGTCAGAAGCAGCGGTTGTGGAGAATGATTCCTTCGCCGCAGAAGCTGTCTG
The DNA here is from genome assembly GCA_947170465.1 of uncultured Clostridia bacterium. Taxonomy (GTDB): domain Bacteria; phylum Bacillota; class Clostridia; order Oscillospirales; family Acutalibacteraceae; genus Ruminococcoides. The sequence goes on along the minus strand of CAMVTS010000047.1, from coordinate 278 downwards.
CTGTGTTTGGCTTTGCGAAGAAGAAGCGTCCGATGCTTTATCTTTACCGCAGCCCGACAGGCATATTGCAAAAACAAACAGCGTCATCGCTATTATCAACTTCGTCTTATGCATTCAGCTTCTCCTGTAACCGTCATTAAGTTCTGCGTAAAAGCAGTCTGTCCCATTTATGCGACAAGCACCAACATTTCTGCTTATTATTGTACAAAATAAACTCATATGTTTTATTTTACAACACTCCGTTGAAAAAGTCAACATTCAAACGGCAAAAACGTTAC
>CAMVTS010000046.1 GCA_947170465.1 uncultured Clostridia bacterium | reverse complement strand
TCATTTTCTTGTCCAAACGCTTGATTTTCGCAGGGGATTATTCTATAATAAAGAAGACTACCAGCAAAGGAAAGCACAAATATGAAACCGCAAATTTTTATCAGCTATTCACTTCCTGAACGATAAAAAAGAAGAACTACAGGGGACAAACCGATAACGAAAGGAAAAGATTATGTATCAACCAAACCCTATCGACACCAGTGATATTCAGGTTTCCGAAGAATTAACCGTGCTGTGCGAGCAGCTGGCGGAGAACGTCCATGAGGTATGGGCGCAGGGCAGAATCCGTGAGGGCTGGACATATGGCGGACAGCGAGACGACGCATTGAAGCAGACGCCCTGTCTGGTGCCCTATGACGACCTTCCCGAATCCGAAAAGGAATATGACCGCAGCACCGCCATGGAAACCGTCAGGCTGATACTCAAGCTCGGCTACCGCATTGTGCCGGACGACAAGAGCAAATAAGGAGGAACGTATGGGAGAGGTTTTGCTGTTCAATATCGCAGCCAAAAAATCAATCGCCATCAAGAATCTGTGCCGCAAGCTGTATCTCAGCTACCGTGAGGTTGCGCCGGAGGATTTTGGCAAGACACTTGGCTGTATACTCGGTCTGACTGAGGACGAACCCTCAAATCCGGACGCTGTCTTTGAAGAAGAAATGCTTTATTTCGCGGATATCAGCAGCGGTATGCTGGATATTCTTCTCGCGCAGCTGCGCCGTCAAAAGTGTCCGGTAGCCCTGAAAGCGGTGAAAACCGAGACCAATCTGCAATTTACCGCCTGCCGGTTATACCGCGAGCTGAGCGCCGAACGCGAGGCAATCGCACGCGGACAGCAGGCGCACACATCATAAAGACAGACAGGAGAGAGCACCATGGCAAGGAACTTTTCTTCCGGCGACACCAAAACCGTCATCAATGAGCACCGCAGGCTCTTGAACATTCTGAATACTATCGTCAGCCGCAGCAAGCAGTCCGAGCCGGAGCTGCGCCGTCAGCTCAGCCGGCTGCAATCTGTCGGCGCGTTCGGCAACGCGGTTATCTCGGAGATCCGTTCCGGCAGTCCGTCTATAAACAATGAGCTGCAGCGCTTTGCGGTACAGCTGAGCGGTTATGCTGCGCTTGACAGGCTGTCAGCAGAAGCCAACCGCATTCTGCGCGGCATGCAGCCGCGGCTTGACAACGAAATCCGTGACGCGCAGACCGGCGGCAGCGGACTGCGCTGGCTGTTTGCTTCCTCACAAAAGAAAAGCCGCGCTGAGGAAGCGTATCAGTACCTCGCCGGTCTGCTCAACACCACCTATCCGCAGGACGTGGAGCGCCTCGGCAATGAAGCGGCGGCGCTGAACGCCGTTACTGCCGAACAGGCGCTTGCGCAGCTGACAGCCGACCGCCAGTCCGTCCGCAAAACGCTGAAAAAGCTCATGGGCGGCGATGTACTTCTGCGTGAATTCAACACGCTGCTCCAGCAGGCGCAAACCCTTCAAAACCGCCTTGCCAACGCGCGGCAGGCGGTGGAGAACAGCCGCGAAGCCGTCCGGTCAAGCGCCGCAAAAGTGCAGGAGAGAGAGGCCGTCAAAATCCTCGAAGGCGTGCCGGTGGACGAGCTGAACCGCGAGAAGGACGGCATCCGCGTCAAGACGCTGCGCGACAGCGGCTATCAGACTATGGCGGATATCTACCGCGCCACGCCGCGGCAATTAACCGCCGTCAACGGTATCAGCGCCGAGGGCGCGGAAAAAATCAAGCAAATCGCCAAGCTGTACCTCAACCGAAGCCGCAAGGGCGCGCATGTCCGCCTGAGTGCCGACGATAAGAATCCGGACTCCACGGCGCTTGTCTGCGCGGTATACGACTACCGCCGCAAGTCCGGAGCGATTAAGCAGACGCAGTCCTTGCAGGAGCAGCACGGCAAGGAGCTTGAAGCCGCCGTCAACACGCTCGGCAATGTCGGCAGCGGCGTATTGTGGCTGACCTACACGCCGGACGAAAAGAGCGCGGTCGCACAGTCCTATCAGTATCTCAACTCGCTGCTGCAGAGCGATTATTCACGGGCGGTCGCCAATGTCGAACAGCTTTTGCGCGGTCAGACAGCCGTCTCGCCGCAGGCGGCATGGGCGGACTTCCAGAGCGACCCGATTGCCTACAGCAACATCCTTGACGAATTGGCACCCGGCGTGCTGGGAGATGACGACAGCGTTTACGGCTTGCCGGAGGAGCTGGCGCTCGAAATCGCGGCGCAGGAGGTGCTTACCGACGGCTTGCGCTGCACCCTGAGACCTTACCAGCTGTGGGGCGTGAAGTACATTCTCCACCAGAAGCGCGTCCTGCTGGGCGACGAGATGGGACTGGGAAAAACCGTCCAGGCAATCGCGTCCATGGTTTCACTGCGCAACGAGGGACAGACGCACTTCATGGTTGTCTGTCCGGCGAGCGTGATTTCCAACTGGTGCCGTGAAATTGAGAAGCACAGCGACCTCGCTGTCACCAAAATCCACGGCGCGGACAGAGCGGCTTCCTTTGCGCAGTGGCAGGAGAAAGGCGGCGTGGCGGTGACGACCTTTGAAACAACCGCCCACCTTGAAATGGAAGATAATTTCCGCTTCGGCATGCTCACCGTGGACGAAGCGCACTATATCAAAAATCCGGAAGCCAACCGCACCAAGAGCGTCCGCGCCATCAGCGAACACGCCGAGCGCCTGCTCTTTATGACCGGCACGGCGCTTGAAAATAAAGTGGACGAAATGCTCGAGCTGGTCAGGGTGCTGCGCCTGAACCTCGCAAACGAGCTGCAGGGTATGGCGTTTATGTCGTCAGCGCCGCAGTTCCGCGAAACCGTCGCGCCGGTCTACTACCGCCGCAAGCGCGCCGACGTGCTCAAGGAGCTGCCGGAGCTGGTGCAGAGCGAGGAATGGTGCCGCATGTCCTCACAGGAGGAGCATGCTTACGAAAACGCCGTCCTCAGCGGCAACTACGCGCAGGTGCGCCGCGTGTCATGGGAAATGCCCAACCCCGACGATTCCGTCAAGGCTTGCCGCCTGAAGGAAATCGTGACGGAAGCGGAGCAGGAGGAGCGCAAAATCATCGTCTTTTCCTTCTTCCTCGACACCATCGGCAAGGTCTGCAGCATGTTTGCCGACAAGTGTATCGGACCGATTAACGGTTCCATACCGCCGCAGCGCCGTCAGGAGATGATAGACGAGTTCGACAAAGCGCCTGCCGGCACCGTGCTTGCCGCGCAGATTCAGTCGGGCGGCACCGGTCTGAATATTCAGTCCGCGAGCGTGGTGGTGCTCTGTGAGCCGCAGTTCAAGCCCTCTGTCGAGAACCAGGCGATTTCGCGCGCCTACCGCATGGGACAGTCGCGCAGCGTGCTGGTGTACCGCTTATTATGCGAGAATACCGCCGATGAAAAAATCATGAAGCTGCTCGAACAGAAGCAGCAGATTTTCGACGCCTTTGCCGATGATTCCGCCGTCGCGGACGAAACCTACGAGCTCGACGAAAAGGGCTTTGGCGAAATCATCGAGGAGGAAAAGCAGCGCATTATGGAAAAATACGGTGAAAATCCGCCTGAAGTGACAGAATCGGGTAATAATGAACAAGAAAAATCCGACAGTGCATTGACAATTACAACAGATTGATGTATAATAAAAGTTGTGACAAATAGTCAATAACACTCAGGAGGATTGATACAATGGCACATATTGACGAAGTAGTCAAGCAGGTTATGGAAAACGGCTTGGCTTCCAAAACCCCTCACGCGGCGGAAATCAAGGATTTGATGGAAACTATCCGCACCGAAAAGGAAAGAATTACCGGTGAATACACCAAAATCGGCGAGCTTTACTGCAAGCTCCATCCAAAAAAGACCGACGGCGAAATCGGCGCGCTGGTTTCCGGCGTAGCCGCCTCCAAAAAGACCATCGGCGAGAGCAAGAGAAAAATCGGCGAGCTCCTCGGCTACAACTTCTGTCCCGAATGTGGCGACCAGGTTGACGACGACGCGCTGTTCTGCAATAACTGCGGCGCCAAAATGCCTGTCAAGCTGATGCCCGGCATGGTGCTGTGCAAGCACTGCAACAAGGCGGTTCGCGAGGGTATCCGCTTCTGCACTAACTGCGGCAAGCCCATGATTGAGGAGGAAGCGCCCAAGGTCAAGAGATGCCCCAGCTGCGGCTTTGAGACCGAGGACATGACCAAGATGTTCTGCGACGAATGCGGCAGACGTCTGGAGGGCGACGAGAACGAGGAAGAGGTCAAGGCGAAGGAAGAGAAGAAGGAGCCGATTCAGAAGGTTTGCACCAGCTGCGGTTTCAGAATCTTTGACGCGGAGACCATGTTCTGCAACGACTGCGGCAGACGGCTCGTTCCCGAATCCGAGGTCAATCAGTAATCAAAATGGTTTCGTATTTCAAACGGCAGGGCCCGGTCAACACCGAGCCCTGCTTTTTTGATGATTTGCTGATTTCAATTTGACACGTACCGCCTGAAATGGTATAATTTTCGTTGAAAAACAATCTAGGGGGAATATGGATATGACAACGGACAACCTGCAAATCCGCTGGTACAGCGGTTATATACGCAACTGGAGAGCGCTCTGCGAGGCGCTTTCGCTGGCGCTGGACCTCAGCCGCGAGGAACGCGAGGAGGCGATTCTCAAGGCTGCCTACGCGCAGTGGGGCATGGAGATGATGGCGCACCTCTACGGCGCGTTTGCCTTTGCGCTGTTTGACGAAGCGCAGCAAAAGCTCTATGTCGTCCGCGACCAGGTCGGTCAGAAGCAGATGTTCTACACCGTCGCCGGCGGCGAGGTGCTTTGCTCCGGTGACATCAACGAAATCGCCGCCGATTCCCGTGTGGAAAAGCGCCTGAACAAGCGCATGCTCCAGCAATACCTGTTCTACGGTTATCCCATCGGCGGCGAAACCTTCTACGAGGGCGTTTACAAGCTCTGTCCCGGTCACTACGCGGTATGGGACGGCAAGGACGTCACCGTTACGCGCTACTGGCAGCCGACCTTCACGCCCGACCACAGCAAGACCGACGACGAATGGGCGAAGGAAATCGCCGAAGTTGTTGATGAAATCCTTTCCGAGGAACGCGCCGATACCGCCTTGCCCTATAAGGAATCCTTCCTGTCCGGCGGCGTGGATTCCTCCTATCTCTTGGCAGCCAGCGATGCGCAGTATGCCAATACCGTCGGCTATGCCGAATCCGGCTTTGACGAGTCTACGCTGGCGCGTGATACCGCCGCCGTTCTGGGCAAGGGCTTCCGCTCAAAGCAGATTGCGCCCGAAGAATTTTTTGCGCGGATTCCCGAGACCGTTGACAAGATGGGTCAGCCGCTCGGCGACGCTTCCGCCGTTGCCTTCTCACTGGGCTGCGCCGCTGTCGCGGAGCACGCCAAGGTCGTTTATTCCGGCGAGGGAATTGATGAATTTTTCGGTGGCTATAACGCCCACAGCCGTCAGCTGCCGTCCGACTGGGTGTATCTTACTTGCTCTCACATTATGTCCGAGGACGTCCTGCGCGCGCTGATGAAGGACTTTGACGAGAATGTCCACGCCGCCGATCCGGTCATGCCCTTCTGGAACGCCACCGAAGGTCAGGACGATTTGTCCAGAAAGCTGACAATTGATATTTCTCTCTGGCTGGAGGGCGATATTTACCTCAATACCGACCGCACCTCCACCGCCAACGGCGTAGAGCTGCATACGCCCTTCTCTGATTTGCGCCTGTTTAACGTCGCAAGCCGGATTCCGGCGGAGCATAAGTTCTCCCACGACCAGAACAAATACGCCTTCCGCAAGGCGGCTTCCGGCAAGCTGCCTGACGAGGTTGCCTTCCGCAAAAAGGTCGGATTCCCGGTGCCCGTCCGCAAATGGCTTGCCGACCCGGCTTATCATCAGCCGGTTGCCGACAAGCTCTTCGGCGAAAGCTCACAGATGTTCTTCAATCAGGACGAGCTGCGCGACTGGTGGACGCGCTATCTCGGCGGCGAGGAGTTCCTCTGGAACCGCCTCTACGCTGTCTACGCCTTCCTGCTCTGGTATGATTTGAAATTTAATACTATTCTTAATTAAAAGACTTAAAAACAGAAGTTAGCGGAAAATTTCGCAGAACAAGGCGGAGGACGCAGGAATCCTTGAGGTGCGGTCAAAATCTTTGATTTTGGGCACCGCACCCATACAACGGAGACGGATTCCGAGGACGACAACGCAGTTATGCGGAATTTTACGCAACAGCTGTTTAAGGATTTTATTTAAGAATAGTATAATGGCTAACAAAAACCCCGACACAATGCCTTACGGCGCTGTGTCGGGGTTTTGCTTGAAATCAGTCTAAGGTAATTACCACGGCAAATTCGCCGTTGCCGACGCTGGCGTATTCCTTGCAGACGGCGGTGATGTTGCCCTTTTCGTTGATATAGATTTTCGCCTTCTCCATGTTGTCATCGGAGAGGGTTTTTTCGTAGTTCTCCTTGTAATTCTGCGGCGGATTGGCGGTATTGTATTTGTTCATGTAGTCCTTCTCAAGCTCGGTGCGAATCTTTTCCTTGACCTCAGGATAGCTCTTGCCGATAGCCGTCACCACGCCCTTACTGTCCAGCAGGGTGCAGGTGCTGGTATTGAAGCTGTAGACGGTGTAGTCCACGGCGTGTGAGAAATACACGCGCTTAATGACCACGCTGAGTACGTTGCCGTTGATAAAGCGCTCATAGTCCAGCGAATCACAGGTCAGACTGGAACGGTTCGCCTGTTCAGTTTCCGCCGCGACAAAATCCTTGTAAAACTTCTCGGTGATTTCCTTGTTAATCATATCCGCGTCCGCGCCGACAAGGTTAATGCGCGGAATCTGGTAGGTTGTCTTGTAGACGTTGCCGGCTTTGTCGGTGTAGTCGAAGGTTTCCTCCTTGGCGACGGTCGTGTAAACGCCGGTCTCATAAGCCGGCTTGGTGGACGGCGGTTCCGTTGTTTCTTCCTGTGTCGCGCTGACGTAGGAATAGGAATCGCAGGCGCACAGCGAAAGCCCCGTCATCACTGCCAGCAGTAATGCCAATAATATTTTATTCATTTTCATAAAACACCACAATTCTTGAAAAGTGAATCCCATTATAGCATAATCTTATCGGAATATCAAGGCTTGGGTTGTTTCAGCACGATTTCATCATAGTCTATCGGCGTGATACCCAGCGCTCTGAGCCTGTCCAGACAGCGCTGATAATTGCCTTCGTCCAGCAGCGCCTCCGGCTGATGCGCGTCGTAGCCGATAACAGTGCGGTTGCCGGTTTCGGCTACCAGCTCCCAGAACAGCGGATTCGGATAATTCCTGCCGTTTTTCATGCCCAGCAGGTTGTATTCCACCGGAATATCCAGCCGTTTCAGCTCGCGCAGGAAGCCGCCCATCTGTTCGCGGTAAAATTCGCCGTCGCCCTTGTAATTGAAGATATCCGGATGGGCGATATAGGTGAACACGCCGGTTTCAAGTCCTTCGAGCACCTGAAAAATATAGCGCTTCAAAAGTCCCTTGCTCTCGCGCTCAACGCTGGAATACATAGTGAGGTCGTCGTATTCGTTGCCGATAAAATGCTGTCCCATGATAATGTAATCAAGACCCAGCTGTGAGAAAAAGTCAATCATTTTGGGATAGGTTTTGGGATAGTACTCCGTCTCAAAGCCGACAAAAATCCGGATATCCTTTTCGTATTCCTTTTGCAGCTTTCTCAGATTGGCGACGTATTCCTCCGCTGCTTCCGGACGCATGCGGAAGTGGCTGTAGTAGTCGGTGTCCGGAAAAAACTGCGGACAGTGGTCGGCAAAGCCGAGAATTTTGATACCTGCCTGAATGGCTGCTTCGACGTATTCTCTGTCCTCACCGGTGGCGTGATGGCACCGGCAGGTGTGGGTGTGAAGATTGTAACGCATAGTGCCTCCTGTGGTGAAAGTCACCTATATTATAGCGTATTTTCGCATGGTTTTCAATAACTTGCCGATTCTTCTTTTGAGGGTAAAAAATTGATTTAAATCAATGTTGAAAATCCGCCGGATTGTTATACTGATAACAGGAAAACAGAGGGGAGAGACGGTACATGAACGGCTTGATTCACTCGACCGAGAGCTTCGGCTCCGTAGACGGACCCGGCGTGCGTTTCCTGATATTCACCAAGGGCTGCGCGATGCGCTGTCAGTACTGTCACAATCCCGATACCTGGCACACCGACGGCGCCCTCAGCATGACAGCCGGCGAGCTGATCGATAAGGCTGAGCGCTACCGCTCTTACTGGGGCAAGGAAGGCGGCATTACCGTCAGCGGCGGCGAACCGCTGCTGCAGATTGACTTCCTGCTGGAGCTGTTTGAAAAGGCGAAGCAGCGCGGTATCAACACCTGCATTGATACGGCAGGACAGCCGTTTACACGGCAGGAGCCTTTTTTTTCGAAATTTGAACGGCTGTGCGCGCTGACCGACCTCTTTCTGGTCGATATCAAGCACATCGACAGCGACCGGCACCGTCTGCTCACACGGCACGGCAACGAAAATATTCTCGACATGCTGCGTTACCTGTCCGGTATCGGAAAGCCGGTCTGGATTCGCCACGTACTGGTGCCGAATCTGACAGATGACGACGACGCGCTCAGAAGAATGCGCGCGTTTATCGAAACGCTCGGTAACGTGCAGAAAATCGAGGTTTTGCCCTATCACAGCTTAGGCGCGTACAAATGGCAGGAGCTGGGTATGGACTATCCGCTCAGGGATACACAGCCGCCGGCTGCGCAGCGTGTACAGAACGCTTATGACATCTTAAACGGCAACCAATAAAAGCACATACACAGGGAAAGGAAGAACAAGGAATGAAAGACGCGTGGAGAGGCTTTACCGGCAGAAAATGGAAAGAGGACGTCAACGTCCGCGAATTTATCCAAAGCAACTACACCATGTATGACGGTGACGAGAGCTTTCTGGCAGCGCCCACCGAGGCGACCAACAAGCTCTGGGGCAGACTGCAGGAGCTGCAGAAGGAGGAACGCGCCAGAGGCGGCGTGCTCGAATGTGAAACCGAGATTGTATCCTCGCTGACGAGCTACGGTCCCGGTTACATCGACGAGAGCATGAAAGACCTCGAACAGGTCGTCGGTTTGCAGACGGACAAGCCGCTCAAAAGAGCGTTTATGCCCTACGGCGGCATCAAGATGGCGCAGCAGGCGGCGGCGACCTACGGCTACGAGGTCAATCCGGCGCTTGTCAAGGTGTTCACCGACTATCACAAAACCCACAACCAGGCTGTCTTTGACGCTTACTCTCCCGAAATGAGGAAGGCGCGTCACAGTCACATCATCACCGGTCTGCCCGACACCTACGGCAGAGGCAGAATCGTCGGTGACTACCGCCGTGTGGCGCTCTACGGTCTGGATTACCTGATTAAAATGAAGGAGAAGGACTTGCTCTACTGCGGCGGCAGAAACATGAGTGAGGAGCACATCCGTCTCAGAGAGGAAATTGCCGAGCAAATCCGCGCTCTCCGCGGCATGAAGAAGATGGCGGAAATCTACGGCTATGATATTTCCCTTCCGGCAACCAACGCCAAGGAAGCGGTGCAGTGGCTCTATTTCGGCTATCTCGCCGCCATCAAAACCCAGAACGGCGCGGCAATGAGCGTCGGCAGAATTTCCACCTTCCTCGATATTTATATTCAGCGCGACCTTGATGAAGGCACGCTGACCGAGGAACAGGCGCAGGAGCTGATTGACCATCTGGTGCTCAAATTCCGCATGGTCAAGTTCGCGCGTATTCCCTCCTACAACGAGCTCTTCTCCGGCGACCCGGTATGGGTAACGCTTGAAATGGCAGGTATCGGCATGGACGGCAGACACATGGTCACCAAGAACGACTTCCGTTTCCTCCATACCCTCGAAAACATGGGACCGGCTCCCGAACCGAACCTCACGGTGCTCTGGTCTTCCAGACTGCCCGAGAACTTCAAGAAATACGCGGCGAAAATCTCCGTCAGCACGTCCTCCATTCAGTACGAGAACGACTGCGTGATGCGCCCTGTCTGGGGTGACGACTACAGCATTTGCTGCTGCGTTTCCGCAACCCAGACCGGAAAGGAGATTCAGTTCTTCGGTGCGCGCGCCAATCTTGCCAAGTGCCTGGTTTACGCCCTCAACGGCGGCGTTGACCTCAATACGCGCGAGCAGGTTGGTCCCGAAATCCAGCCCGTCACCTCCGAGTATCTCGACTACGACGAGGTCATGCACAAGTTTAACGCCATGATGAGCTGGCTGGTCGAGCTGTATGTCAACACCCTCAACCTGATTCATTACATGCACGACAAATACTACTATGAGGCTGCCGAAATGGCGCTCATTGACACCTATACCAGACGTACCTTCGCCACCGGTATCGCCGGCTTCTCCCATGTTGTCGATTCCCTTTGCGCGATTAAGTACGCCAAGGTCAAGGCTATCCGCGACGAGGAAGGCTTGATTGTCGATTACGAAATCGAAGGCGATTTTCCGCGTTACGGCAACGACGATGAACGCGCCGACAGCATTGCCATCTGGCTGCTCAAGGCGTTCATGAAGAAGGTCAGAGAGCACCACACTTACCGTCATTCCGAGCCGACCACCTCGATTCTGACCATCACCTCGAACGTCGTCTACGGCAAGGCGACCGGCGCGACTCCCGACGGCAGAAAAGCCGGCGCTCCCTTTGCGCCCGGCGCGAATCCTGCCTACGGCGCTGAGAAAAACGGCTTGCTCGCTTCGCTTAACTCTGTGGCAAAGCTGCCCTATGAGTTTGCGCTCGACGGTATCTCCAATACCCAGACCATCAGTCCTGACGCGCTCGGACATTCTGACGAGGAACGCCGTGACAACCTCTGGCATATCCTCGACGGCTACTTTGACCAGGGCGCGCATCACCTCAACGTCAACGTGTTCGGCGTAGATAAGCTCCGCGACTGCATGGAGCATCCCGAAAAGCCCGAATACGCGAACTTCACCATCCGTGTTTCCGGCTATGCGGTCAAGTTTATCGACCTGACGCGCGAACAGCAGCTCGACGTCATTTCCAGAACCGAGCACAAGGTACTGTAATCACTGAATCATTGAACGATATTTTGTAGGGTTTGGTCTTGACCAAACCGCAGGTTGGGAACAAAACCTTTCCCGTTTCACCTCGGTTCGGTCAAGACCGAACCCTACCTTTTTTCTGACAGAGCGAAGATGCGCCTTTACTTTTTTTCAAAAAATGCGTATAATAGAACCAGCTTCGGAGGTGATTCTATGAAATTCAATCCCAGATGCGTCAAGCCCCATCCCTGCGAGGAATGTGAGGACAGGTGTATCCGCGATATCGCCTTTCTCTACGGTATGCCCGACGAGAATCAGATGGAAATCCTTTCTCATTCCACCAGCCGGGAGCTTAAACGCGGCGATTTCCTGTTTCACGAAGGAGACGAGGTGCGCTCCATCGTCATTATCCGCGAGGGGCAGGTCAAGCTCAGCTCCTACGACGCAGAGGGCAGAGAGAATATCATCGGCATTTTCTCCGACAATGAAACGATATGGGAGGGCGTGTTTGCCGGCAATCACCGCTATCCCTATTCCGCTGTCTGCCTGACGGACGTTTGCTGTTGCTATATCCGCCGCAGCGACATTGAATCCGCCGTCAGCAATCCTGCCGTGGCGCTGCAGGTCATTCATATGCTCAGCAGCAAGCTGCATGACGCCAACGAGCGCAGCCGGATTCTCTCTATCAGCGAGCCGGTCAAGCGTTTGGCGGCGTTCTTCCTCTACCGCGGCAAGCGCTCCAACGAGCCGGTCATTTACCTGCGCCTTGACGATATTGCCGGCAGCGTCAGCCTGCGTCCCGAAACCGTCAGCCGCAATATCCGCAAGCTGATAGGGGAAGGGTTGATTGAAAAAACCGGTCAGAGCGGCTTTGTGATTCCCGACTATGAACAGCTCAACAGCTTTGCAATGGAGTAAGAAATATGCTGAATCCCTTTTCACGCACTGAAATGCTTCTCGGCGCTTCGGCAATGGAACAACTGAAAAACGCGCGCGTCGCGGTATTCGGCGTCGGCGGCGTCGGCGGCTATGTGATTGAAGCCCTGGCACGTTCAGGCGTTGGCGCACTGGATTTAACCGACAACGACACTGTCAGCCTGACGAACCTCAACCGTCAGATTATCGCCCTGCACAGCACCGTCGGCAGGTACAAGACCGAGGTGATGGCGGAAAGAATTCACGACATCAACCCCGGTTGTCGGGTGACGGTACACAACGTCTTTTATCTTCCCGAGACGGAGCGGCTTTTTGATTTCAGCCAATACGACTATGTGGTTGACGCGATTGACACCGTCAGCGGCAAGCTGGCGATAGCGCTCAACGCGCAGAAGGCAGGCGTGCCGGTCATCAGCTCCATGGGCACCGGCAACAAGCTGCACCCTGAGCTGCTGGAGATTGCGGATATCCACAAGACCTCCGTTTGTCCGCTGGCGCGCGTTATGCGCCTGGAATGCCGCAAGCGCGGTATCAAAAAATTAAAGGTCGTCTATTCCAGAGAGCTTCCGCGAAAGCCCTCGGAATCCGCTGAGGAAGCGCCCGGCAGCCGCCGCAGCGTACCCGGCTCTACTGCCTTTGTGCCGCCTGTCGCCGGTCTGCTGATTGCTTCCGAGGTCGTCCGTGATTTGACGCAATAACAAAGCCGCCCGTTTGGGCGGCTTTTCCGGTACTTATTCGTATTTGTCGGTAATCTTGAAGGAGGAATCCAGATTGCCGTTATTGACCATAGGATTCATTTCCGTGTCAGTGACGACCTCCCACGTGATGCTCGGACTGACAGTGCCTTTACCGACGACCTCATAGGTGACGGTCATAAACGCGCCGCCGTCGGCGTAATCGTAGCCGCCGAGCTTGATGCCGTTGAACTTGACCTTGCCGTCGAGCTTGTAGTTGACAACGGCACCGCCTGCGGCTTCACCCTGCATTTTGGCGTTGGTCGCCTTGAGCTTGCTGCTGTCATAATTCAGCGTTGCCTGGAAGTTGATGAAATCCTTCGGGCAGGTGAGGTTATAGGTGCAGGTCACGGTGTCTCCAACGTTGAAGGACTGATTGCCGATTTTCAAATCGCCGCCGGACTTGGCAGGTGTTTCACTTGATTTACTGCTGCTCTTGTCGGAGGAGCCTGAGCTGTTGCTGCTCTGCTTGCCGGAGTCCGACTTGGAGGATTGATTGGCAGAGGACTGATTGGCTGACGACTGATTCGCGGAGCTCTGAGCAGCGGAGCTCTGCGCGCCGGAAGCCTGATTTTCGCTCTTTTCGTTCTTGCCGGACTTATCGGTATCCGATGAAGCGGCGGGAGCCGTTACCGTGTTGCCCTGAGCGTCCTTAATCGGATTGCCGTTTTCGTCGGTGATGACGCCGTTGACAATCTGGGTAACAATCTGGGTTTCGGTGACAACCTTGGTTTCAGCCTCAGAGCTGCTTTCGCCTGAGCCGCAGCCTGCCATCAGACCGACGGTTGCGACAGCAGCGGCGAGCACAGTGACAAGGGAAATACGGGAAAATTTGTTTTTCATTTTGACTGACACATCCTTTATAGAATACGAGTTCAATTTTTCATTGATATTATAGCAGAGAAAAAACAAAAAAGAAACCCTTTTCTGAAATTCCCAAAAAAATTGAAACAAAAAACTGATTTGTGTGATTACTGCGTGACAAAATAAAAATAAACAATCATTTTCGGTGAAGTCAGGACTTTGATTCCTTGTTTGTATCAAATATTTACCATTCTGAAAAGGAAAGCCCTCACAGCCGCCGGAACCTCCTTTAACTATTTAGCCAGAATTTTAGCGGAGAAAATCCGTAAAGTTATTGAAAATGAGCAGGAAATGGTGTATAATACAATTTGAATATATGTCCGAAAGGGGACTGAATATATGAGAAAAACAAAAATTGTCTGCACCATTGGTCCGTCTTGCAATTCCAAGGAAATGCTGCTCAAAATGATTGACGCGGGTATGAACGTTGCGCGTATCAACATGTCTCACGGCAATTATGATGATTTGGAGGTTGTGTTTGCCAACATCCGCAGCGCCATCAAGGAAAGCGGCAAAAACGTCGCTATCCTGCTTGACACCAAGGGCCCCGAAGTGCGCGTCACCACCTTTTCCAATGGCAGCGCCGTGCTGAAGGAAGGCACAGAGTTCACGCTCTATAAGCAGTATGAGGAGGGTGATTTCTCCGGCGTCGCCATCTCTTATCCCAAGCTGGTCGATATCTTCTTCCGCGAGGGAATGGCGGCAATCGGCAGAGAGCTGCTGCTCGACGACGGTCTGATTTCGCTGATTGTACGCGAGGTCTATCCCGACCGTATCGTCTGCATTGTCAACAAGGGCGGCGTGCTCAAAAACCGCAAGAGCATCAACATTCCCGGCTACTACATCAGCATGCCCTACGTCAGCGCCACCGACCGCCGTGACCTTGAATTTGGTCTGGCACAGGGCGCCAACGTCGTTGCTGCGTCATTTGTCCGCAATCATGAGGACGTCCGCACCCTGCGCGACTTTATCGACAGTATCGGCTACGAGCACGTCGAAATCATCGCCAAGATTGAGAACCAGGGCGGCGTGGACGACATGGACGCCATCATGGATTACGCCGACGGCATTATGGTCGCGCGCGGCGATATGGGCGTGGAGATTCCCTTCATCAAGCTGCCCGAAATCCAGAAAAAGCTCATCCGTAAATGCGTTGCCAAGGGCAAGTACGTCATCACCGCGACACAGATGCTCGAAAGCATGACTACCAATCCGCGTCCTACCAGAGCGGAAATCAGCGACGTTGCCAACGCGGTTTATGACGGTACCAGCGCGGTCATGCTGTCCGGCGAGTCCGCAGCCGGCAAATATCCGCTTGAAAGCGTGCGCGCGCTTGACGCGATTTGCACCGAAGCGGAGAACAACGGCGAGTTTGAAGCGCTGAAGCAATATGTTGAAGCCCACTCCGTACAGGATCCGAACGTATTCCGCGGCAGTATTTGCCGTGCCGCCAAGGCGATTGCCCGTGAGGTAGGCGCCAAGGCGATTATCGTCGAGAGCGCTACCGGCAGGGTTGCGCGCGCCATGGTACACTTCCGTCCGGATGTTCCCGTTATCGCGGTCGTTACCTCCGAGCTGGTTTGCCGCAAGCTCTGTCTCAACTGGGGCATTACGGCGCTGCTGGGCGATGAAATGCTTACCTCTGACGACATCACGGAGCAGGCAATGGAAAAGGCGCTGAGCACCGGTCTGGTACACAAGGGCGACACCGTGGTTGTGCTGTCCTCCAACAAGACTATCCCGACCTCCGGCACCGATTCGCTGAATATCCGTATTTTATAATTTATGAGCAATATTATTCTGGTCGGCATGCCCGGCTCCGGCAAGAGCACGCTTGGCGTACTTCTTGCCAAGACGCTGGGTTATTCCTTTGTCGATACCGATTTGATAATCAGCCGCAAGGCAGGCAAGCCCCTTCAGGCTATCCTCAACGGCGACGGCATCGAGCGCTTTCTGGTGCTGGAGGAAGCCGTCGGCAGCGAGCTTTCCTGTGAATATACCATTGTCGCCACCGGCGGCTCCATGGTGCTCAGCGACAAGGCAATGAAGCATCTCAGGGCGCTGGGCAAGGTGGTTTTTATCGACGTGCCCTTTGCTGAAATCGAGCGCCGCGTGACGAACATCACCACGCGCGGCATTGTCTTTCATCCGGACGAAACGCTGCAGGACGTTTACCGTCAGCGCCGTCCGTTGTACGAAAAGTACGCCGACATCATCGTTCCTGTAATTCCCGGAAACGCCGATATTGAGGCGACTGTCGGCATGATTGCGCAGGCAGTCGGCTGAAATCAGCGGTGAGCAACATTTTCAGCAAAAACGACAAATTTGAATAAAAATATATAATTGCACGTCAATTATACATTTTTGACATAAAAAGGATTCTAAAAATTCAAGAGCAACATAGTCCCATTTTTGTACAATAATACATATACTGATGGGGTTCTGTATGACAAAAGTGTCAATTTTCCAACCAAAATGTCATTGACAAATCGGAAATGTGTCACAAAAGAGCGAAATTTTGTGATATAATTTGCTTAACATACAGAATGCTATCATATACAGAATGGAGACTTGTTATGACTTTCCAGAATCAGTTAAATGACTACATTCTGCAGGCAAAGTGTTCGAGCAAGGAACTTGCGGTGGCTTCCGGATTGTCTGAAGGAACCATCAGCCGGTACCGCAAGGGCTACCGTGTCCCCGGTGTTGACAGCGTCCAGGTTCGTTCGCTGGCAGCTGGATTATCCCGGCTGTTGTCAGAAAGCGAATATCCCATGACCGAGGAGGAAATTCTGGAAACCCTATGCGATTCCATTGGAAACGGACTGGCTGTTTCTTATGAAACTTACATTCAAAACCTCAAGCAGCTTTTGAAAACCTTTGAAATCAGCAATAACGAACTCGGCAGAAAGCTCAATTATGACCCGTCATATATTTCACGCATCCTGTCCGGACAGCGCAGACCGGGTGATATCCGCAAATTCACCGAGGATGTCGCTGCCTATATTGCTTTTCAGAAGTCCCTTGAGGTACATCCGACAAACCTGACGGAATTTTTGGGTTGTGATGAATCAACTATCAGCACTGCTGAAGGCTTGCAGGGTCAAATTGAAAATTGGCTATGCTCGGATTAAAACGCTGCTTGGGCGTTTTAGTCCAAGCTTTCTAAAAACTTTGTTAAAGTTTTCACACAGTTGCATTATAGTCAATGCTTGTGGAATCCCCCACAGTTTTGAATTACAGGCGATTTGGCTCTTGCAGTCAGTCGCCTGTTTTTCATCGGCGCGTTCTCCTGTGCGGCGCCGCCCTTTGAAAAACAAAAGACCGGCAGCCGCCGGTCTTTACCTTATATAATTGTTCCGCCGCCGACAACCACGTCGCCGTCGTAGAGCACTACCGCCTGACCTTTGCAAATCGCGCGCTGAGGCTCGTCAAAGACGACGTGAATCGTATTGTCGTCCGTCTGCGTGACGGTTGCCGGCTGTTCGCTTTGATTGTAGCGGACGCGCGCCCTGACGCGCATAGGCTCCGTGATGCGCTCCACGGCAATCAGGTTGATATCCGTCGCCGTCAGCTCGCTTGAAAACAGCCCTTCGCTGTCACAGAGAATCACCTTGTTTTCATCAAGGTCTTTTGCTTTGACGTACATCGGATGCGGCAGTGCCAGTCCGAGTCCTTTCCGCTGCCCAATCGTATAGCGGATAATGCCCTTGTGTTCTCCGAGCACCTTGCCTTCTCCGTCAACAAATACGCCGTGCGGATAGGTCTTTCCGGTGTACTGCTCGATAAACCGGGCGTAGTTGCCGTCCGGCACAAAGCAAATATCCTGGCTGTCGTGCTTGCGGGCGTTAATCAAGCCCAGCTTGTCGGCAAGCGCACGTACCTCGTCCTTTGTCATCTCGCCGAGCGGCAGGAAAATCCGCGACAGCTGCTTCTGCGTCAGGGAATAGAGCACATAGCTCTGGTCTTTGGAAGAATCAGCCGCCTTTTTCAGCAGATAGCGTCCGCTTTTGTCGTCATATTCCACCTTGGCGTAATGACCGGTAATCACCTTGTCAAAATCCAGCTCCTCCGCACGCCGCATGAGCTTTTCAAATTTAATATAGCGGTTGCAGTCAATACACGGATTCGGCGTTGCGCCGGTTTCGTAGGCGTGAATAAACCGGTTGATGACGTTTTCGCGGAAGCTGTCCTTGAAATTGTAGACGTAGTAGGGAATATTAAGCATCCTGCAGACGCTTCTCGCGTCCTCAATATCATCCAGTGAACAGCACGCCTTTTCCTTGGCGGCAATATCGTCGTTGTCAAACAGCTTGAGCGTGATGCCGGTGCAGTCGCAGCCGAGCTGCTTTGTCAGATAGGCGGCAACGGAGCTGTCCACGCCGCCGCTCATTGCAATCAATGCTTTCTTCAAGCTCATTCACCCAGTCTTATCATTTCGTCAATGCACTTTTTCGCATCGCGCAGGGTATCGCCGTCCAGCTCAATATCCTCGCCGCCGTTGCCCGTCAGGCAGTTGTAAACGTCCACCAATGTGGTTGCCTTCATGTTGGAGCAGATGAGCTTGAGGGAGAGAGGATGGAACACTTTGTCCGGACACATATACTGCAAATGCTCCGCAATGCTGATTTCCGTGCCGATGATGAATTCCTTTTTGCAGGACTTTACAGCGTAATTCATAATGCCGGAGGTCGAGCCGATGTAGTCCGCCTCAGCGCAGACCTCGGGAACACATTCGGGATGCACGAGCAGCTCCGCGCCGGGGTAGAGCTGTTTGGCGAGCCTTGCTTCCTCGGCATTGACAGCCGCGTGAATCGGACAGCCGCCGTTGAGCAGCTTGATGTTTTTGTCCGGGCACTGCTTCGCAACAAAGCTGCCCAGGTTGCAGTCAGGAATAAAGAGGATATTCTTCTCTTCCATGCGGTTGACAATCTGTACCGCCGAGGAGCTTGTGACGCAGACGTCGCATATTGTTTTGAGGTCGGCGGTCGTGTTGATATAGGCGACCACCGCATAGTCGGGATATCTCTCCTTGACAGCGGAAATCAGCGCCTTGTCCATCTGGTCAGCCATTGCGCAGCCGGCAAGCGGCTGTGCCAGAATCACGCGCTTGTCCGGAGAGAGCAGCTTGCAAGTCTCCGCCATAAAGCGCACGCCGCACATCAGGATATTTTTCTGTTCCACTCTGGAGGCGTCCACGCTCAGCTTGTAGCTGTCGCCGGTAAAATCGGCAATCTCGCAGATTTCGCGCGCCTGGTAGCTGTGCGCCAGAATACAGACGTCCTTTTCCTTTTTTATTTTCATAATATCTTGCTGAAGCTGAGCAATATTCATTCTTCAACACCCTTTCAGTTTCGTTTTGTATTATTATAACGATTTAGAGAGAAAGTTGCAAGGGATAGAGCGTATTTTTCTCATTATGTAAAGAAAAGAAATTTTGAAAAAATCTATTTACAAATGAAAACCTTTGTGTTATAATGCTTTTAGCTGATAATTCTATCATTAAGGAGGATTTTGAAAATGAAAAAAGTCATTGCAGTTCTTTTTGCTGCATTAATTATGGCATTCTCTGCGGTTCCCGCTTTTGCAGCTTCGGAAGAAGGCTATCAGAGTCCGGTTGCGACTGTCGTTCCCGACCCCAATCCGCCTGCCTCTCCTGTCAACAAGGACACCAGCGGTTCTTCTCCCAAGACCGGTTCTTCAGACACAGCGGCATATGCTGTGATTGCGCTTTCTCTGGCTGCTGCAGGCGCCGCTACATTGGTGTTTGTAAAGTCCGGAAAGTCCGGAAAGTAATTTAGCTGAACGGTTAAAAAGCCTCTTGTTCAAGAGGCTTTTTCTTTATCCCGCAGGTTTTGAAGGAGGCTTTTCTGTTTGAAAAAAGTTGACAAAAAAATTATTATTCCCATTATCGTTTTCTTTTTGCTCATTTGTCTGGGCGCCGTCGGCTATCTGGTATTCAAAAATATCAATATCATGCGTTCTTATGAGAATTACCATGCGCTGCAAACGGTTCCTTCTGATGAACAAAAAAACACCGATCCGTCAATGGAAGCGCCCAGAATAGAGAGTCCGGCTGATTTTCAGCGGATGATGTCAGTCAACTCCGAAATATACGCGTGGCTTTCCGTTCCGGATACCAATATCGACTACCCTGTCGTTCAGAGCGAGGAGGACGATAACTTCTACCTGGATCACGATATCTACAAGGACTACAGCTTTCCGGGGACCATCTATTCGCAATCCTGCAATACCAGGGACTGGAGAGACAGGGTGACGGTGCTCTACGGTCACAATATGCTCAACGGCTCGATGTTTGCCACACTTCACCGGTTCCGCGACACTGATTTTTTCAATTCCCATCCTTACTTTTATATTTATACCCAAGGTTATCAGCTGACTTACGAGATCGTCACGGCATTCGACTATGACGACAGGCATATTATGAATTCCTTCGATTTCAAGGATGACAGGGTTTTTCAGGAGTGGCTGAATGCGGCAAAGCGGCCGCAGGATTTGTATGCCAATGTCAGACAGTCCACCAAGCTTGATTTGAACTCAAAGTTTGTTGTGCTGAGCACCTGTCAGGACAGCGGCGACGGGCGATATCTGGTTCAGGGCGTCCTGATAAAGAGTGAACCGACAAAAATAGTCGAAACCAACAAGGAAATTTCTGAAAACGGATAAATAATCATCAAATATTTACGAAAAAATTTTTCTTTTGCTATTTACTTTTGCGTGGGTTTATGATATAATAATACCATCTAATGAATTTGTATTCATATCAAGGAGGTTCTTAACAATGAAAAAAGTAATTGTAGTAATGGCGGTGCTTCTTGTACTCGCACTTTCCGTATTCCCGGCTTTTGCGGAAGAAGCTACCAAAGTACCCAGTCCTTCCGGCGGACTGAACTATACTATAACTATTATTCCGACCGAAGGCGGAACAGCTTCATACGCGTTTACTACCGAGATAGTAGATGGCAAGCAGGGAGTGCATCTTGAAGCAAACCCCAATGAAGGCTTCAGTTTTGCCAGATGGGATATTCAGGGCAGCTATACTGTTACCAATCTTGACTCCGCTACCGGCGCTATGGATATTGTCATCTCCGGTGACATCGTCTGCACGCCTTACTACAGCAAGCCCGGCGATACTCCCGGCGAGACAATTGTTCCGTCCGCTACTGCCAAAATTGATAATAATACTACTTCTCCCAAGACTGGCAACACAGATACGACCATGGTAGTCATGATTGCGCTTGCCGCTGTTTTGACCGTTGCGGCAGGTGTTGGCGCAGCTACTGTTGTTGCCAAGAAAAAGTAATCCAACCCATTAAATTGAGGGGGTAATCCCAATGAAAAAATTAATTGTGATTCTTGCGGCCGTTTTGCTGGCTGCGTTCTCAACCGTTCCGGCATTTGCGGAGGAAGAGGGTTCGTTGGCAGCTGAGGAAGTTTTCACAACGTTGTTCAGCCCAAAGGGACATTCGAATTTTAACATTGTTATCGTTCCCACCGAGGGCGGCGGAGCAAATTACTCCTTTACCACTGACGTGGTTGACGGCAAGCAGGGTGTACATATTGTCCCTGCCCCCAACAGCGGCTATTATTTTGACCACTGGGATATTCAGGGTGATTATATTGTCACCGGTCAGGGTCAGAACGGCGAGCTTGATCTTACTGTCGGCAGTGATGTAGTCATTACGCCTCTGTTTGCAAAAACAGGAACTACAGAGATTGCTACGGCTACTGCTAAGGTGGACGATTCCACCAAGTCGCCGAAAACGGGCAACACTGATACAACCATGGTTTCGCTCATTGCTTTGGCGGCACTGTTGATGGTTGGCGTTGGCGTTGGCATTTCCGTTGTTGCGGTGAAGAAAAAATAAAATTGTGCGCATGAAGAGA
>CAMVTS010000045.1 GCA_947170465.1 uncultured Clostridia bacterium | reverse complement strand
TAAGCATTTTTTAGCTTTACTACTTGACTTTTGTTTGCAGGTCTAAAAACAGTCCCCCGGACTGTTTTCTTAACGCTCGCTTCAAATCCCTTCGGATACTAAGCGGACCATGACAAAGGGGTACCCGTTGGGTACCCCTTTGTCATGGTCCGCCCGAAGGGATTTGAACCCCCGCTCTCCGGAATCGGAATCCGTTGCGTTATCCAGCTGCGCCACGGGCGGATATGGGCGCGGAGATGGTTCCGCGCTTGTCACTAAATTCTATTATACACTATTTTTTTGAAAACGTCAATCAGTCTGACAATTCTTCCCAAATTTCGTACTGCTGCTCCTGCTCCGCCTGCAGCTGTTCCAGCTCGTTGGTCAGCTCCAGCAGCCTTTCGTAGTCGGAAATGACCGCCTCGCTGCCCAGAAGCGCCTGAACGCGCTCGATTTCGCCGTCGAGACGTTCAATTTCGGCTTCGGCTTTTTTCAGTCTGGTCTGGCGCTTGCGTTCCTCGCTCTGGCGCTGCTTATTGAGGAAATACTCGTTCTTGGGCTTTTCCTTTTTCTCGGCGGCAACGGTCTGAACACTGTTCTGCTGTTCGTCGCGCGTGCGTTCCAGATAATAATCGTAATTGCCGAGGTACTCCTTCACGCCGTCGGGCGTGAGCACCAGTACGCGGTCGGCAAGCTTATTGATGAAATAGCGGTCGTGACTGATAATCAGCATGGTGCCGGTGTAGTCGGTCAGCGTTTTTTCCAGCTCCTCGCGTGAAGCCGCGTCAAGGTGGTTGGTCGGCTCGTCAAGCAGGAGGAAGTTGCTGCCCTGCAGCATCAATTTCAGCAGCGATACCCTTGCTCTCTCGCCGCCGCTCATCTTGGAAAGCGGCTTGAACACCTCTTCCCCCTTGAACAGAAACGCCGCCAGTGAGGAACGCACCTCCGTCTGCGTCATGTTCGGGAATCTGTCCCACACCTCGTCAATCGCGGTTTTGTTCAGGTCAAGATTCTGCTGCATCTGGTCGAAATAGCCGGTCATCACGTTCACGCCCAGCTCAAATTCGCCGCTGTCCTGCGGAATTTTGCCGTTGAGAATCCGGAACAGCGTGGTCTTGCCGCAGCCGTTCGCGCCCAGGATAAAGACGCGCTCACCCTTGCGGATATGTATGTTCACATTGGAAAACAGGTGCTTCTCACCAAAGGATTTGGCAAGTCCGCGGCACATCAGGACATCGTTGCCGCTCTCGAATTTCGGCTCAAAGCGCATGCGCATGGTTTCCAGCTCGCTCTCCGGCGTGACAAGCTGCGCCTTGATGCGGTCGGCTTCCTTCTGACGGCTTGCCGCCGTGATGAAGTTGCGCTCGCGTCCCCAGCGCTTCTGCTGTTCGACAATGCCCTCGATGCGGCGGATTTCCTTTATATCATTTTCGTATTTATTTTTCAGCGCCTCGTTGTGCGCTTCCTTTTTACGGATAAACGCCGAATACGCGCCCTTGTAGCACATCACCTTGCCGTGTTCCAGTTCAATCGTCTTATTGGTCACGTTGTCGAGGAAGTAGCGGTCGTGGCTGATGATAATCATCGCGCCCTTGAAGTCGCGCAGAAAGTCCTCCAGCCAGTTGACGGACTGGATATCGAGGTGGTTGGTCGGCTCGTCGAGGAGCAATAAATTGCTGCGCGAGAGCAGGAGCTTTGCGAGGCTCAGCTTGGAGCGCTGACCGCCGCTGAGACTGCCGACGGACATGGTGAAATCGCCCTCGGAAAAGCCCAGTCCCAACAGCGCCGCACGGGTGCGGCTCTTGTAGGTCAGGCCGCCCTGCGCCTCATATTCCTCCATCAGCTGCGTCTGGCGCTCGACAAGCACGTTGAGGTCGCCGTTTTTGCCGTCGATTGCCGCTGTCAGACGCGCGATTTCCGATTCCATCTCATGGAGATAGTCGAACACGGAGAGCAGCTCATGATAAATATCCACGCGCGGATTGTTGCAGGCGTGCTGCTCCATATAGCCGACGGCGGTGGATTTTTCAAAGGCGACGACGCCCTCGGTCGGCTCCAGTTCTCCGTTCAGCACGCGGAACAGCGTGGTTTTGCCAACGCCGTTCGCGCCGATAAAGCCCATTTTGTCATGGCGTTCCACGTCGAAGCTGACGTCCGAAAACAGCGTGCGCTCGACAAAGGTCACGCCGAGATTTCTTACGGATAACGCAGGCAAATGAACACTTCCCTTCTCTTTTTTCCCTCCTATTGTAGCCTAAAACGACGAAAAGAGCAAGACGAAATTGAAAATATGCCAGAGATTGACGAGCGAATACGCCACAAGTCCAATCAGGAGCATGGCGTTGGCGAATTTTGACTCGATTTCTCCGGCGAGCCGGTAAATCAGGGCGCACAGAAGCACCAGAAACAGCGGCAGCGCCACCTTTATCAGCAGCGTCATTGGGAATTGTCCCATCACCGGCCGCATAACCGGGTTGGCTTCCACAAATCTGCCGCTCGCGAGCAGGGCTTCCGTACACAGCCAGTCCGCCAGATTCAGCACGTAAAGCAGGGTGAGCCGTTTGTAGAAGCGCTTGCCGCCGGTTTTCACCATTGTCTGATTGGATATTGCCGCAGTTGTGCTCATTTTCATCCCTCCATAAATTTCTGAGAATAGTATGCGCAACGGGCGGCTGATTCATGCGGCAAGGCGATTTTTTTAGAAAAAAACTGTTGACAAAACGGGGATAGTGTGATATAGTATATAAGCACTCGGGCGAACACGAATACAACGAATGCTGGTGTAGCTCAGTTGGTAGAGCAGCTGATTTGTAATCAGCAGGTCGGGGGTTCAAGTCCGTCCACCAGCTCCAGATATGGGAGAATTCCCGAGTGGCCAAAGGGGGCAGACTGTAAATCTGTTGCGTCATGCTTCGGTGGTTCGAATCCACCTTCTCCCACCAAAACAAGGAATACCATGTGGCATTCCTTGTTTTTCTTTTTTAAATCAAACGGGAGAAGGAGGATTCGAAGGCGAGCGAGAGCGCAGATTTCGCCTTTCCCAATTAAGCAAAAACTGAAAATCTATTGAAAGCAATAATCACTTGTGTTACAATGAAATAACAGAGAATCATTGAGCTTCATGTTGTTGACGGATGTGCTTTTTTGATACGCTATTCAGAGCGGTTATCGCGCTGAATAGAGTTATTACTCTAAACCTTAAGGAGGTCGTTTATGATTAAAAAATCGTTAGTAGTATTCGCCGCTATTCTGATGGTCTTTGCTTCCCTTTGGGTGCCGGCTGTCGGCGCCTATTCAACCTACACGGAGTACGATAATGAGAAACTCGCTCAGTTAGTCGATAGTGGTTTGCTTCATTATGCTCCCAAGGTCGAAGAAACCCTGCCGGAAGAATACCGTGAAGATATTCTGAAACAGGTTTCACTTTTATATCCGGACACCGACATCAATGACATCAAAATACAGTATTACGGAAAGCTGTCCAACGGAGCGCTGCTGATCAACCATTATGACAGCACGCGATTCGAGGACGAGTTGAAAGCGAAGCCCAAAACACAATATGTAGACTCCTCGGACAGCAACCTGACCTTTGCGTATTGTTTTGATTCTGCAGACGGGATTATTGATTTATACCAAAACCACAGACTGACCTCGATCTCAGAAGCGGCAAAGGGAAGCAGATTTACAGATGAATTGCTGTTTGAACTGGCAAAATCAGTTAAATCATATTTGGTCTTGGCAACGGCGTGGGATGATAACTTAATAGACGGTATATCCGGTGATGTTGACGGCGATACGATTGTCAGTATTTCCGATGCGACGTTGGTACAAAAAATAGTAAGCGGTCTTTTTGAACCGAGCAGTCTGAGGTATCAGGCGGCAGATATCAACAAGGACGGAAAGATCGATATCACCGACGCGACAGAGATCCAAAAAATATGCGCGGAATAAGATTTGCTGTCAAGCAACGCATAACCGCAGCATATCTCCCCGCTTTTCGGCACTACACCCGATTATCTGTGAGAAAATCATCAATCACATCCTCCAGCTGGCACTTGTCGAGCCGGAGTTGGTTACACAACAAGACGAGCTCCTGCAGCTCGTCTTTCTTATCGGTTATGGCGTTATAACAGAGGGTGTGGCAGTCGTCCTTCCAGGCAACGCCGTATAAATACCCTTCCTCTGAGGGCGTTTCAGTCAGCTCATACATAGGCTCTACTCCGACTGTGAATTTTCTTCACAAAATATAATAGCACTTCCGCTTTTTCATGTCAATAGAATCTTGTCATAATCCGGTCTTGACTCTGCGGAAATGCATTTATATTCTTAAACGCTTGCGCTTGCATATTCATCAGTTGCATGGACTGATAAAATCAACGCTTAGGCACATTTCTTTTTCTGCCCAAAACAAGAGGCACAAATCTGTATAGCTTATACAAAAATCAAAGTTGTGCTTGACATCTTATACAAATTATCCTATAATCAAGATAGCGGATTTTAATGCGCTAAACTATTAATATCTTAGGAGGATATAACAATGCAACAACAGGGTAATAAAACAATGGGTATTATCTCCATCGTTCTCGGCGCTGTGGCGATTGTTTGCGCGTATTTCTACATGGTCAACATTGCTGCGGTTATTGCCGGTATCGTTGGTATCATACTCGCAGTAAAGAGCAAGAAGAGCTTTGCGGCTGCCGGTCAGACCTCTCCTATTCCTACCGTTGGTCTGGTTCTCTCCATCGTCGGTCTGGTTATGTCTGTAATCGGTCTGTTCGCTTGCACCATTTGCGTTTGCGCAGTAAAGGGCGTAGCGGATTCTCCCGAATTCCAGAGCGCTTTTAGCAGTGTTGCTAACAGCATTGCTTCCGGCATCAACTAACAAAAGCAAAACTGTTACAGCAAATACAGTCAGCCCTTGGCTGGCTGTATTTTTGTATAGGAGACCT
This sequence comes from uncultured Clostridia bacterium, assembly GCA_947170465.1. Taxonomy (GTDB): domain Bacteria; phylum Bacillota; class Clostridia; order Oscillospirales; family Acutalibacteraceae; genus Ruminococcoides. The sequence goes on along the minus strand of CAMVTS010000045.1, from coordinate 16,633 downwards.
TGGGGGTATATATGTTTCCTTCCTTTGAATTGTTTGGCAGAGAATTCGGCACCTACGGCATCATGGTCGTGCTCGGCGGACTGGCATGCGGCTTTCTCGGTGCATGGCTCGCCAAAAAGCGCTTCGGCATTGACGTGTTTGACTTTGTGCTGACCATGCTGATTCTCGGCGCCGGAATTTTCCTCGGCGCGCATATCGTTTACGCGCTCACCCACCTTGATTTGCTGATTAAGGCGTTCCAGAATATCGGCAGTCTGTGGTTTGAAAAATTCTGGAATATCATTCTCTACTGCATCGGCGGCATGGTGTTCTACGGCGGCTTTATCGGCGGTCTTATCACGATCCCGATTTACTGTCACTTCAACAAAAGCCTCAACGCCGGCAACCTCTTTGACCTTTACGCGGTGCTCGTGCCGCTGTTCCATGTGTTCGGCAGAATCGGCTGCTTTCTCGGCGGCTGCTGCTACGGCATTGAGTCGCATTTTGGCTTTACCGTTCACGGCAATACCATCAATCCTGGCGTCAACGACGTCAACCGCTTTCCGGTACAGCTGGTGGAGGCAGCCTGCAATCTGCTGATTTTCATTTTGATTCTCACGCTGTTCCGCAAGGCGCTGATGAAGGACAAGCTGATTTATGTCTACATGCTGGTATATCCGGTGGTGCGGTTCATTCTGGAATTTCTGCGCGGCGATGAAATCCGCGGCTTCCTGTTCGGACTGTCCACCTCGCAGTGGATCAGTATTTTGCTGTTTGTCTACGCGCTGATTCGCCTGGGAATCTGGCAGTTGCGCAAGGATAAGGAGCCCGTCCGGTTTGCGTAAGAGATGAAGGCTTGGCAATTGCCGAGCCTTTTTTCTATGCACATGAAATCCGCGTTTTCCCCTGCCGATTTCATAATCCACGTCAATCTAATTTGTTAATCATTTTGTCATATTCCGGAAGTAGGGGCGTGCATTGCACGCCCGCCGTGCCACGTTATCCTGTCAACCCGATTTAAAAGCGGAAAACGTTGTTGTCCTATTTGCGGGCGACCAATGGTCGCCCCTACTATCCGATTACATTTTTTCGTTTATGTTACAAAATATATCGAAATTAGATTGACGTGTTTCATAATCACTTTTCCCTTGCAAATTTTGATGAATTATGATAAGATATATTAGTAATTTTAACGAAAAGGAGCTTTTGTGATGGAAGGCTTTAACGAACAGGTTGTCAAGCGCGTCAACAAGCCGAAGCACCTGGTTATCAAAATCATCGCCGTGACGATTGAGGTGCTGATTCCCTTTATTTTTGCGGGTATCGCGCTTGTCACCGGCGTTCAGTATTTTATGATTGTGGGACTGTTTGTCTTTTTGTTCGGCATTTACGGCGTGTGGTACACCTTTCAGCAACTGAAGGTGGAATACGAATACTCCGTCGCCGGCAACGATTTGGACATCTATAAAATCATCTCTCTGCGCAAGAGAAAGCTGGTGTGTCAGGTCAAGATTAATGAAATCACCGACATGACCAAGGACGAAAAGGAGATTGAGAATCTCCGCGTGCATAAGACCTTTATCGCGCCGAGAGACGTTGACGCGAAGGACGAAAACTACTACGTCATTTTCAGTACGCCCGCGTTCGGCAAATGCCTGCTGGTGTTCTCACCCAACGAGCAGATTCTCAACGGCATGAGGCCGCGCATGGACAGGGACGTGGTGCTCAAGGTATTCTATAACCGTTCAAGATGATGAAATACACGAAAATCAGCCTGGTAAGAGAGACCATTCCCCAGCGTCCCGACGACGCGCACAAGGGCACAATGGGCAGTCTGCTGAGTATCTGCGGCAGCTACGGCATGGCTGGCGCAGCCATGCTCGCCGCCAAGGCAGCCCTGCGGACAGGCGTGGGACTGCAAAAGTCCGCGTTGCCGCAGAGCATTTATCCGATTGCGGCGACGGCAATCTGGGAGAGCGTGTACCTGCCGCTGTGCGAAACCGAAAAGGGCGGTATCAGCGCGGTGAACCTCCCCTATCTGCTGGAGCAGGCGAAGGGCTGCAGCGCGGTTTTGCTCGGCTGCGGACTCGGGCAGAGCGAGGACGTGAGAAAAATCGTTTTTTCTTTTTTGGAAAATTGTGAGCAGCCAATGGTGCTCGACGCGGACGCGCTGAATGTGCTTGTCGGCAATGTTTCTCTGCTGAGAAACGCCAGGGCGCCGGTGGTTATCACACCCCATCCGGCGGAATTTGCGCGGCTTGCCGGCGTTTCGACCTACGCGGTGAACGCTGACCGCGAGAACTACGCGGCTTCCTTCGCACAGGAAAACGGCGTGGTGACGGTGCTCAAGGGCGCCGGAACCGTGATTGCTTCGCCGGACGGCAGGATGCTCGTCAATCCCACCGGCAACAGCGGCATGGCAACCGGCGGCAGCGGCGACGTGCTCGCCGGCATGACGGGCTCGCTGGTCGCTCAGGGCGCGCCGCTGTTTGAAGCGGCGGCTTCGGCGGTGTACCTGCACGGACTCGCCGGCGATATTGCGGCGCAAAGGCTCGGCAAGGTCTCGCTGCTTCCCAGCGACATCATCGAAACCATTCCGGCGGCGTTTCTGCGCTGCGGCGTGACATATTAAAAGCTGACGGACATATAATGTACAAAAACGGAGGTCACTATGAGAGAGCTCTCACGTACATTATGTGTCTTTTTTTGCGCCCTTTTTCTGCTGTGTGGCTGTGAAGCGGAAGCGCCGCCGGCGACGGATTTTTCGGCGGATTTTTCCGCCGCGTATCACGGCATGACGATAGAAGGCAGTCTCAGCCACAGCCGTCAGGGAATCCTGTCCGTCACGCTGAGCAAGCCGGAAACCCTTGACGGACTGCGCGTTTCCTATCAGAACAACGAATTGCAGCTGGGGAGAAATCAGCTGCTCTGCACCGCTGATGAAGCGTATCTGCCGGATGACAGCTTTCCCGCTTTGCTCAAAAGCGCGCTTGACGCACTCGACAACGCCGCGCCTGAACGGGAGCTGAACCTCAGCGCCGCCTGCGGCGACGTCCGTATCACGACAGACGAAAACGGCTTGCCGACGGCGCTGGAATGTCCCGAAAAAAACCTGCGCGTGCGGTTTTCTGACGGGAAGGCGTTATAATGGCACATAACTCACGCGGCAAAATATTATGGTAATAGCTGAATAACGCCCGGGACAACGGGCAAAAATAGCAGTAGAAGGTACGGAAGTACCAAAAAATTTTGGAGCGTGAAAGCCTTGAATATCCGTCGCGGAGACATTTACTATGCCGATTTGAGCCCGGTGGTCGGCTCGGAGCAGGGCGGCATCCGTCCGGTGCTGATTGTCCAGAACAACGTGGGCAACCGGTTCAGCCCGACCGTTATCGCCGCCGCCATCACCAGCCAGCAGTCCAAAGCCAAGCTGCCGACGCACATACCGCTGCATGCCCATACATCGGGGCTGTCAAAGGACAGCATTGTGCTGCTCGAACAGGTGCGCACGATTGACAAGCGCCGTCTCAAGGAAAAGATGGGCACTGTTGACGCGCAGTCGATGGACGCGGTTGACAACGCCCTGTCGATTTCCTTCGGCTTGCAGGGATAAGCATTTTCGCCCGGAACACGCTGTTCCGGGTGATTTTTTTTGCCGAACACATTGCATATTACCGGTCGGAATGTTATAATGAGACTAAAGCAATGATTACAAGGTGACGTCATGAAAACAAAAAAAGGCTTTCCAAAACGCTACATTATTCTGTTCAGCCTGATTGCCGCCATTCTGCTGGGCAGCCTGGCGTATATTCTGGCGACCGGCAGCACCTTTACCGTTCGGGAATTGATTGGTACAGATCCGCCGGATATGTCCAAATGTGAAATCACGGTTGACGACCCCGGGGTCGTCCGGATTGTGAGCACGGACGTTGAGGTTGATAACGATTTCTATTACGTGGTCGTCAAAACGGAGGCGGTCAAGCCCGGCAATACGAGATTACATATCCGCTACACGCTGGACGAATCGACCAAGTATGAAAGCGAAGCGAACCTGGTTGTTTCGCCGCTCTTCCACTTTGTCTACGACACGCAGGGGGAGTCCTTTACCGGCGAGTGGATTCTCTACCCCACCATGCTGCTGCTTTTCTCGCTGACGTTGGGATTTTTCCTGTTCTCCTTCATCGAGCAGCTGCGCAAGGCGCAGTATTCCTACTCAACGGTCGCCCTCGGCGGCGTGATTATCTTTCTGGCAATCTCCCTGATTATCTGGATTTCCGAGCTCTTCCTCTACGGCTTTTCCACCATGAGCACCTTCTACGGATTGCGCCTCAATATGGCGTTTCTCGGTTCGATGTTCGCAAGCCTGACGTTTCCGGTGCTTCTGGTGCTCTCAATCGCCGTGAGCATCAGCAATATCGTGCTGGTTTTCAAGGAGGGGCTGCGGCCGGTGAACCTGCTGGGCATTATCCTCGGTATCGCGGTTGTCGGCGGCTTTTTCGCGCTGAACTCCTTCTCAAGCGACTTCGCCGGCGAGGGAGGCAGCGAGGAATGGCTCGTGTTCCAAATTCAGAGCATCGTCTCTACCGGCTTGTTTGTCGTGTTCAGCTATTTTGAATGCATGCTGCTGTCCACCATCATCTGCGCGATACTGGCGACGAAGCACAAGGTGCCCTATGACCGCGATTATCTGATCATCCTCGGCTGCGCGATCCGCAAGGACGGCACGCCCACGCCGATTCTCAAAGGCCGCATTGACCGCGCGCTGGAGTTTGAGCAGAATCAGTTCGCCGCCACCGGCAGGCACGCCTGCTTTGTGCCCTCCGGCGGTCAGGGAAGCGACGAGGTGGTTTCCGAGGCGGAATGTATGAAGCGCTATCTGCTCTCCTACGGTGTTCCGGAGGAGCGGATTGTCATGGAGGACAAAAGCGTCAACACCTACCAGAATATGGCGTTCTCTCACCGGGTGATTCAGGCGCACAGCGGCGGCAGGGACGTGAATATCGCCTTTTCCACCACGAATTACCATGTTTTCCGCGGCTACACCCTCGCAAAGAAAATCGGCATGAAGGCGCAGGGACTCTCCGCGAGAACCAAGCTGTATTTCTACCCGAACGCCTTTGTCCGCGAATTTATCGGTCTGCTCTACGAACAGCGCTACCGCCATATCGTGGCGATGGCAATTCTCGCCAACGTCTTCGCGTTTGTGATGCTGACTGTGTTTTATTGAACAGCAAAAATCCTTTCCTGCGCGGAAAGGATTTTTTTCTTGATGTTTTGTCCGGTATGTGGTAGAATATAGGGTGGAATTTTATGCGGAATCAGGTGTGTTTATGAGCAGAACCAGAACCGTCGTCAAGGTGGGTACCTCCACCCTGACCTATGAGAACGGAAAAATGAATTACCGGCGCGTGGAAGCGCTGTGCAAAACCCTCTGTGATTTGCACAACAGCGGCGAGGATATCCTGCTGGTATCCAGCGGCGCCGTCGGTGTCGGCATGGGCAAAACCGGACTGTCACGCCGTCCGGAGGATACCCGTAAGAAACAGGCGCTCGCCGCGATTGGTCAGTGCGAGCTGATGTTTATGTACGACAAGCTATTCGGCGAATACAACCACAATATCGCGCAGATTCTGCTGACCGCCGACGCGGTGGAATCGGCGCACAAGCGTGAAAATATCCTCAACACGATTGAGGAGCTGTTGGAGATGGACATTATCCCCATCATCAATGAAAACGACACCGTCGCCATTGACGAGATTTACGGTCACAACTTCGGCGACAACGATATGCTTTCCGCGATTGTTGCCGGCGTTGTCAACGCCGACAGGCTGGTGATTCTCACCGATATCGACGGACTCTATGACGACAATCCGCGCGTCAATCCGGACGCGAAGAAAATCGACGTGGTGGATTATATCGATTCCGAGGTGCTGGAAATGGCGGCAGGCTCCGGCTCCAACCGCGGCACCGGCGGCATGATTACCAAGCTGCAGGCGGCGAATTACGCCACCAAGCGCGGCATTGAAACCCATGTGATTAACGGATCCGACCCGGCTAACCTCTATCTGAGCTTTGAGGGACATTGTCCCGGCACGAAATTTCTGGCGAGCACGCCAAAAGGAGAATGAAAATGACCCAGCTTGAGCAAATGGGCGCTGCGGCAAAAAAGGCAGCGCGGTTTTTGATGAACGCAGGCGCAAAAAAGGACGAGGCATTGCTTGCCATCGCCAAGGCACTGAGAGAAAACGCCGCCGACATTATCGCGGCGAACGCGGTTGACCTCGAAAACGGCAAGGCAGCCGGACTGACCGACTCCCTGCTTGACCGTCTGAAACTGGACGAAGCCCGCATTGAGGGCATGGCGCAGGGTGTGGAGCAGGTTGCGGCGCTGCCCGACCCGATTGGCAGGGTGCTCGACGGCAGAACCCTGAAAAACGGCTTGAAGATTGAAAAAGTCACCGTCCCGATGGGCGTGATTGGCATTATTTACGAAGCGCGTCCCAACGTCACCTCCGACGCGGCGGCGCTTTGCCTGAAGGCAGGCAGCGCCGTCATTCTGCGCGGCGGCAAGGAAGCGATTCACTCCAACACCGCGATAATGGCGCTCATGCGCAAGGCGATTGCGGCGGTCGGCTGTCCGGAGGACTGCTTAGCGCTCGTCACCGACACCACCAGACAGAGCGCGACCGAGCTGATGCAGCTCACCGAATACCTCGACGTCCTGATTCCGCGCGGCGGCGCAGGACTGATTAAGAGCGTGGTCGAAAACGCCAAGGTGCCGGTCATCGAAACCGGCGTGGGCAACTGCCACGTCTATGTGGACAAGAGCGCTGACGTCGAAATGGCGGCTAAGATTATCTTCAACGCCAAGACCTCGCGTCCGTCCGTCTGCAACGCGATTGAGACGGTGCTTGTCCATCGCGATATCGCCGAAAAGGCGCTGCCCGTCATCAAGGCGGCGCTCGACGAAAAAAATGTGGAAATCCGAGGCTGCGCAGCCACCGCCGCCATTCTGGGCGACTGCGTGATTCCGGCAACCGAGGACGACTACGCCAAGGAATTTCTCGACTATATCCTCGCCGTGAAGGTCGTTGACGACCTCGACGCGGCGCTTGACCATATTGCGACCTACAGCACCGGTCACAGTGAGAGCATTATCACCGCCGACTACGCGGCTGCGGAAAAGTTCACCGCCTGCGTGGATTCCGCGGCGGTTTATGTGAACGCCTCCACACGCTTCACCGACGGCGGCGAGTTCGGTCTGGGCGCTGAAATCGGCATTTCCACCCAGAAGCTCCACGCCAGAGGTCCCATGGGTCTCAACGAGCTGACCAGCATGAAGTTCATCATCAAGGGCAGCGGTCAGGTGAGATAGGAAACGCTTCATCACCCCAACAAATACACCAGCGCCAGCAGCAATCCCGGGTCGGTCTGTTCGTCCATCAGCAGCAGGAGCAGCGTCATGATGATACTGCGCTCCTTGTCCTTGAAGAACACCTCCAGGATTCCGTCTTTGGGCTTCCCGGGCTTCGGCTTGGGCGGCTCGGGCTTTGGCTCGGGCTTTGGCTCGGGCTTTGGCTTTGGCGGCTCCGTATGCCCGGCAGGTACGCGGGGCTCCGCCGGATTGCTCTTTGGGCGCGCGTGGTGCAATTGCTGCGCTCTCGCGAACGCTTCCTCTTCAAAACCGGGCATACGGCACCTCCATTCAGAATAACAAGCCGCTGTCTTTTATCAGCGGTATCACCTTGATGAGCCGCATCAGCCGTGCCGCCTGGTCAAGACGGCGGCGCTTTTCTTCCCCTAAAAACGGGCGGAGCGCTTCAAACAGACGGCTGACCTCATCATCCGCCGAGAAGCTGCTCATCAGCGGCGCCAGCTGCGTCAATGCGCCGAGTCCCTCGGGCTTCGGCTCCGGCTTTGGCTGCGGCTTGCTCAGTCCCAGCTGCTCGCCAAGGCTCTGCACCTGCTTCATCGCCTCGGGATTGCTGAGTATCTGGTTAATCGCGTCCTGCATTTCGGACATAGGCAATCTTCCTTCCGGTTATTTGTCCTTGTTCAATAGCTTCATCAGCGCCTGCGCCTGCGGACTGTTCAGCACCTGCTTCGTCTTTTCAGGGTCGCTGAGAATCTCCTTGACCTGCGACGTATCGCAGTCCGTATTTTGCAGCAAGCTGTCAACATCTCCCTTTTCAGCGGCTCCGGCAATCTGCTCCTTGCTCATGCCGAGCTTTTGTGAGAGCCGGGAGAGCAGCTCATTCATCTTATCAGACATACAACCACCTCACTCCATTCTATGCGTGAGGTTGCTAAATAGAACGGAGAAATTTATGCGTATTCTTGTTCTTTCCGATACCCACGGCGACGCGCGCTCCCTGATGCGCGCCTTACAGCAGCAGCCGAACGCCGAGATGATTATTCACTGCGGCGACGGCAGAGCAGAGGTTGAAGACTTACAGAAAACCGTCAGGGATATCCCGATTGTGCCGGTGCGCGGCAACTGCGACTGGGGTGCGGCACTGCCGCCGACGCAGACAATCGAGGTTGCCGGCAAGCGGATTTTTGTCACCCACGGTCATCTGTATCAGGCGAAGTTCAGCATTTACAACCTCGTCTGCGCCGCCAGAGAGGAAAAGGCGGATATTGTCTGCTTCGGTCACACCCATCAGGCGATGGCGGAATACGACGACGGGCTCTATATTCTCAATCCCGGCTCCTGCCACGGCTACGGCGCGACCTACGCTTATATTGACATCACCGACAAGGGCGATATCGTCACCAATATCGTCCGTCTCGACAGAGAGGTTTAACGTGAATTTCTGCGGATTTCACTTTGACGGCGAGGCACGGGCGACGCTGGAAGCCCTGACCGCCTCCGGCAGACTGCCGCACGCCGTCATCATCGAAAGCAAAGACATACAAAAAGCCGGAGAAGCAGCAGCGCTGCTCTCCGCCTATGCCGTCTGTCAGGAACAGGACAAGCCCTGCGGCGTGTGCCGTCAGTGCCAAAACGCCCTGCGCCACACCCACGCGGATATTCAGAACGTGGAGCCCGACAAGAGCGGCAAAACAAAAACCTATAAAATCGACCAGATACGCGCGCTCGCGAAGGACGCTCAGATTCGTCCGAACGACGCCGACGCGAAGGTATATATTTTTGAGGAAGCAGACACGCGGTTTCCGGAGATTTCGCAGAACGCCTTTCTCAAGCTGTTGGAGGAACCGCCGCAGCGGATTTACTTTTTCCTGCTGTGCCGCAGCGCCAAGGCGTTATTGACAACGATACGCTCACGCTGCGCCGTTGTGCGGCTCTCAGGCGACGGAACACTCAGCGGGGAAGCCGTGCAATCGGCGGAAGCCATTGCCGGCGGCATTGTCGCCCAACATGAATATGAACTTTTGAAAGCGCTCTCAGCGCTGAATGATAAAGAAAAGCAGGGAGAAATTCTCGCTGCCCTGCGGTTTCTGCTGCGTGACGCGCTGGCGCTCTTATCCGGCGGCGACGCGCTGCAGAACAAGGAACTCGGACGAAAGCTCGCCTCCAAGCTCACCAGAGCGAAACTGCTCGCCATGCTGGAACTGTGCGGCAAAGCCGAGGATATGATTAAGCAAAACATCAATATCAACCTCCTCACAACATGGCTGTGCGGAGAATTCAGGAGGATACTATGGCAGAGGTAATAGGCGTCAGATTCAAGGAGGTCGGCAAGGTATACTACTTTGACCCCCTGAACAACAAGCTGCGCATCGGCGACAAGGTGATTGTCGAAACCGCGCGCGGACTGGAATGCGGGGAAGTTGCGATGGCAAACAAAGAGATTAGCGACGACGAGCTGAACCATCCGCTCAAGCCGCTGGTGAGAATCGCTACGCCCGACGACATCAGGCGCGTTGAGGAAAACCGCGAAAAAGAAAAAACCGCGTACAAAATCTGTGAGGAAAAAATCGCAAAGCACAAGCTGGAAATGAAGCTCGTCAACGTGGAATACACCTTTGACAACAATAAGATTATCTTTTATTTCACCGCCGACGGCAGAGTGGATTTCCGCGCGCTGGTCAAAGACCTCGCCTCGGTGTTCCGCACGCGCATTGAGCTGCGCCAGATTGGCGTGAGAGACGAAGCCAAAATGCTCGGCGGTCTGGGAATCTGCGGACGACCGTTCTGCTGCAGCTGCTTTATGGGCGAGTTCCAGCCGGTTTCTATCAAAATGGCAAAGGAACAGGGGCTTTCTCTCTCTCCCACCAAGATTTCCGGTACCTGCGGCAGACTGATGTGCTGCCTGAAATACGAGCAGGAAGCCTACACCGATTTGATTCGCCACACCCCCAAGGTCGGCGCGATTGTCAACACGCCCGAGGGCAGGGGACTGGTGGTCGAGAACAACCTCATTGCCAGAACCCTCAAGGTCAAGCTCGACAACGCCCCTGCGGACGTCGGTCCCAAGACCTTCAAGGTGCGCCAGTGCAAGCTGATTAAAGACGGCTACATCAAGTTGGATAAAAAAGAATTGGAAAAACTGAACGGATTGGAGTAGTCCGATTTGTTGAAGCTGTTGCTAACTTAAAATGATTATCCAATCACAATGACAAATAATTGTTCAAAACATAAAATTTTGCCAAACCACTTGAATTTTGAAAAATCAGTGTTATAATGAAATTGATATCAATTCAAGGAGGCTTGAACCATGGCTTATGTAATTAACGATGAATGCATCATGTGTGGTGCTTGCGCAGACGAGTGCCCCTGTTCCGCTATTTCCGAGGGCGACGGCAAGTACGTAATCGACGCTGACGCTTGCGTTGACTGCGGTTCCTGCGCTGAGGCATGCCCCGTAGGCGCTCCCCAGCAGGGCTGATTATCGGCTGGCTAAAGTCTTGTAACAACCGGTGCGGCAAGGATTTTGTGTCCTTGCCGCACTTTTCTTTGTGCAAAAACACAGATTAGGTTCGGCTATCCTAACCTTTTCTTTTGTCAATTTATACAACAGGAGCGCCTTATGACCAATCTTCATCTGGAACCGCTCGGACGCGGCATGCAGCTTTATGTCACCGACAGCTACCACTTTTCTACTGACACGATTCTGCTTGCCAACTTCTCTCTGCCGGTCGGGAAAAGGAAATGCGCCGACCTCGGCACCGGCTGCGGTACTATTCCGCTGCTGTGGCTCAGGGAGAATCCAAATCTTGATATCACTGCGGTTGAAATTCAAAACGACGCCTGCGGGCTGGCTGACAAGAGTGTCAAACTTAACGGCTTAGAACAACATTTGACAATTATTAACGCTGACCTCAAGGATTTGAAGGGCAGACTTCCCTTCGGCGCGTTTGACGTAGTTGCCTGCAATCCGCCGTACAAGCGCGGCGGCTCCGGTATTCAGAATTTGGAGAACGCGCTGACGGTTGCCCGTCATGAGACGGAGTGCACGCTGGACGATATCTGTGAAGCGGCTTCCAGACTGCTCCAGTTCGGCGGCAAGTTTTGTATCTGCCAGCGCCCTGAGCGGCTCGCCGACGTGATGGAGAGCATGCGCCGGTTTGACATCGAGCCAAAGCGCCTGCGTCTGGTGCAGCAGCGCCCTTCCAAAGCGCCGAAGCTGTTCCTGCTGGAAGGCAGACGCGGCGGCAAAAGCGGCTTTCTCGACGTGCTGCCGACGCTGTTTATCGAGGACGCGCAGGGCAATTATTCCGAGGAGATGATGGCGATCTACGGCGACTACAAGGAAAACTACCGATAGAGGGTGAATACATGGCTGGAATTTTATATGTAACGGGAACGCCGATTGGCAACCTCTCCGACCTCTCTCCCAGAGCGGCGCAAACACTCAGCGAGGTGGATTTTATCGCCGCCGAGGATACGCGCGTCACGCTCAAGCTGCTCAACCACCTCGGCATCAAAAAGCCCCTGGTGAGCTACTATGAGCACAACAAGCGCGAACGCGGCGAAATGATATGCAACCGGATTGAAGCCGGCGAGACTTGCGCGATTGTCACCGACGCGGGCATGCCGTGTATCTCCGACCCCGGCGAGGATTTGATTAAGCTGTGCGGGGAGCGCGGCATCAAGACCGTGGTGGTGCCGGGACCCAGCGCGGTGATTGCGGCGCTGGCAGTCTCCGGTCTGGAAACCGGACGCTTCTGCTTTGAGGGCTTTCTCAGCGTGAACAAAAAGAGCCGCGGCGAGCATTTGCAGAGCTTGCAGAACGAGCGCCGCACCATGATATTCTACGAAGCGCCGCACAAGCTTCCTTCGACGCTCCGCGATTTGTACGCGGCGTTTGGCGAACGCAGGCTGTCGATTGTCCGCGAAATCACCAAGATTCACGAGGAAGTCATCCGCACAACCACCACCGAAGCCGCCGAACGCTACGCCGACGGCAGTATCAAGGGCGAAATTGTCCTTGTTCTGGAGGGCAAGCGTGCGGAAGAAACGGAAGAATACACCCTTGAAGCTGCCGTGGCACTCGCAAGACAGCTTGTCGAAGGCGGCGAGCGCGCCACAGAAGCCGCCAAGCAGGCGGCGGCGATGACCGGCTTCAAGAAAAATGAAATCTACAAGGAGCTGATGGCATGACCTACGCGGAGGCACTTCAAAAAATCCATTCACTGCTGACCTTTGGGTCACGTCCGGGACTTGACCGCATGCGCGAGCTGCTGCGCCGTCTGGACAATCCGCAGGACAAGCTGCGCTACATTCACGTTGCCGGAACGAACGGCAAAGGCTCTGTCTGCGCCATGCTTTCGGCGGCGCTGGCGGCGGAAGGATACAAAACCGGACTGTTCATCTCGCCGTATATCACGGATTTCCGGGAGCGGATTCAGATTGACAACCAAATGATTTCCGAAAAAGCGCTGACAGAAGCCGTGGAGGAAACCTTTCCGCTGATTGAACAGCTCCGCGCTGAGGACATTATCATCACGGAGTTTGAGTACGTCAACGCGCTGGAATTCTTCATTCACGCCAAAGAAAACTGCGACGTGGTGGTGCTGGAAACCGGTATGGGCGGTCTTCTGGACTGCACCAACGTGATTCAGCCGCCGCTGTGCAGCGTGATTACGACCATCGGGCTCGACCACACCGCGATTCTCGGCGACACGCTGGAAGCGATTGCCGGACAGAAATGCGGCATTATCAAACGCGGTTCACGCGCGGTCACTTCGGCGCAGGACGAGCGCGCCATGCAGGTGATTGAGTGCACCTGTGAAGCGCTCGGCGTGCCGCTGCGCAAAAGCAGCGAAATCGGACTGACAGTCAGTGAGCAAAAGCTCAGCGGCAGCCGGCTTTGCTATCACGGCAGAGATTTTTTCCTGCCATTGTCCGGCGCGCACCAGGTAGAGAACGCCAAAACCGCATTGGCGGCGCTGGAATGGCTCAACGACGGTGATTTGCTCCCCGTCAGCGACGATGCGATTGCCGAAGGCTTTGCAAAAGCCGTCAATCCGGCAAGACTGGAAACGCTCTGCGTTAATCCGGTTGTCCTGCTCGACGGCGCGCACAATCCCAACGGCATTGAGGCGCTCAAGGGCGCGATTGACGCGTTTTTGGCGGACACGCCGGTTATCTGCGTGATGGGTATGCTCGCCGACAAGGATATTGACAGCGCGATTACTTTGCTGGACGGCGTTTTCACGCGCGTGCATACCGTTCCGGTCAACAATCCTCGCGCGGTTTCATCTGCTGCGCTGGCGGAAAAATTCCGGCACCACTGTCCGGAGGTGCAAGCCTTTGACAGCGCCGAAAAGGGCTTTGACGAAGCCTTCGCGCTGGCGAAACAACAGCACGCCGCCGTGCTGATTTGCGGTTCGCTTTACCTCGCCGGAGAAATCAGACCGTATATTCTGAATAAAATTTAATCCTGTAATAACATTCGACAAGATTTTTGCCCTGTACTGATTATGATTAGTACAGGGCATTTTTTGAAAGGAAGTCATGTAGAATGAAAACAACGTTTGAGGACGGCGTGCTGACCGCCTATCTGGAGGGAGAAATCGACCACGACGCGGCGGTAAATATGCGGCGGCAGCTCGACGCGTCGGTACAGACGGTCAAGCCGCGGATACTCTGCCTGGATTTTGCCGGCGTGGGATTTATGGATTCGTCCGGCGTAGGACTGGTGATGGGGCGCTACCGCATGATGAAGCTGCTCGGCGGCAGCCTGCGCGTCGTGCGGATTCCGGAGCGGATTTACCGGATATTCGCCATGTCCGGACTGGAAGGACTGGGGGTGCTGAGATGAAAACCATCAACGAAATGGCGCTGCGCTTCCCTTCCAAAAGCTGCAATGAAGCCTTTGCAAGAGCGGCGGTATCAGCGTTTATCGCGGTGCTTGACCCGACGGTCAGCGAGCTGAGCGACCTCAAAACCGCTGTGTCCGAGGCGGTGACAAACTGCGTGGTGCACGGCTACCGGCGGAAATCCGGCACGATTTACCTGAGCGGCAAAATCACGGAGGACAGGCGCGTGATACTCAAAATCCGCGACAAGGGCGTGGGTATCGCCGACGTCAAGCAAGCCATGGAGCCGCTGTTCACGACCGCTGCCGACGAGGAACGCGCCGGACTGGGCTTTGCGGTCATGCAGAGCTTCTGCGACAAAGTGCGCGTTGCTTCCACGCCCGGCAAGGGCACCACCGTCACGCTGGAAAAGCGGATAGCGGATGTCTGAGGACAAAAACGCCCTTGCGCAAAAGCACCTCGGGCTGGTGCACGCCTGCTGCAAGCGCTTTTCGGGCAAGGGTGTGGAATATGAGGAGCTGTACGCCGCCGGCTGTCTGGGTCTGAGCAAGGCGCTGTGCGGCTTTGACAGCACGCGCGGTTTACAATTCTCCACCTACGCCGTTCCGGTGATTCTAGGCGAAATCAAGCGTTTATTCCGCGACGGCGGCGCGGTGCATGTCAGCCGGAGCCTGCGTGAGCTGGCGCAGAGAGCCAAGCGGACAAGCGAGGAATACCGGCACCGTCACGGCAGAGAGCCAAGCCTGCGTGAGCTGGCGCAAATGCTGGAGGTCAGCCCGGAGCAGCTTGCCGAAGCGCTGGGAAGCACCCAGCCGGTGCTCTCCCTGACCGCCGGAACAGACGAGGAAGGCACGCCGCAAATTGACGTGCCGGCACCGGATATTCAATACGAAATCACGGAGCGGCTGAGTCTGCGGCAAGCGCTGCAAGCGCTCCCGGAAAACGACCAAGAAATAATCCGCCTGCGCTACTTCCAGAGTAAAACGCAGACGGAAACCGCGAAATTATTAAACATGACGCAGGTACAGGTCAGCCGGCGTGAGAAGAAGATTCTTATGCAAATCCGTCAGCTGCTTGCCTCCTGATAAAACCGCAAAACGCTGTCCATAAACGAGCCGTCCGTCTGGGCGGCTTTTTCCGCGTCAAAATCGCGGTAAAAATCGTCGAGCACCTTCTGCGGCAGCTCGCCGCCGCAGGCTTTCCGCAAATCGTCGAGCTCCACCTGCTTTTGCGCCATGTACCTTGCCGCGTCGGCGCTGAGCCACAAGTAGTTGTGACCGCTGCGGTATTCCGCGTCGATTTTCTCACAGACGGCGTTCGGGTTGGTCAGCCTGTCCGATTGGGCGTTCAGGCTGCGCGCGTAAGGAATAATCTTATCCTCTGTGCCGTGACAGAGCAGCACCGGCGTGCTGACGGCGTTGATGCTCTCCACCGCCCTGTCGTCCGCGTCGCCGCCGAAGGTCAGGACGTTCTGAAAATATAAAAACGGATATTCCACATCCGCGAGGATTCCCACATAGTCCCTGGCGCTCCCGTGCATCATGCTGACCGGCGAGTCAAAGCCGGAGAGACAGATTGCCGCCGTGACCTCGGTTTCATCGAGCGCCGCCGCGACGGCATAAGCGCCGAGGCTGTGACCGTAGAGGTAAATGGGCAGGTGCTCCTGCCGGACAAAATCCACCGCCGCGAGCAAATCGCGCTTTGCCTGCTGCAAGCCGACGCGGCTCTCTCCCTCACTGCGGCACACGCCGGTCATATCGTAGGTGAGCGCCTCGTAGCCGCTGTCGAGGAACTTCATAATCTCCGGCAAATGTGCCTCCGAATCGGACGAAATGCCGGGCGCAATGACAATCACGCCCTTGCCGCCCTTGCCGTAGAGATAGCCGCGCAGGCGGTTTTCTCCGGAAAGAAAGCTGACCTCCTGCCGCGGATAGCGGCGGCTGTCAATGCAGCTGTAACGCAGCGTGACCACGCTGTTGAGGTTATCCGTCCGGCGGTAAATCACCCGGAAGGCAACCACGGAGCCGACGACGGAAAGGGTACAAAACGAAAAGAACACAATAAGGAGCACGGAAACAAGCCTCCTGACTACCCGTTTGGGCGTTGAGCGTTTCATGGCTGTCACTCCTTATTGTGTGTCATTTCAAAAAAATTATGCGTTCATACTAATTCCTGATAGAAAGTAGACTTATATTTTGCGAGGATATTTTTCGCAAGACAAGGCGAAGGACGCGGCAAGGCTTGAGGTGCGGTCAAAATCTTTGATTTTGGGCACCGCACCCATACAACGGAGGCGCCTTGCAAGGACGACAACGCAGTATTGCGGAAAATAGACCGCAAAGATTGTCTACTTTTTATTAGGTATTAGTATCAGCTCGCGCAAAAAGCTGATGATGGTTTCGTCGTATTTCTGCGGCGCGTTGAC
>CAMVTS010000044.1 GCA_947170465.1 uncultured Clostridia bacterium | reverse complement strand
ACCCATCTCAGTTCAGAACAAATGAAAAAAGCCGCGGATCAGAATCCGCTGGCTCATGTCAATAAAAAAGATTGAGGAGACTGTGCGTCTCCTCTTTTTATTTCGTTACCCGGTAGATTTCGATATGAATCTGGTGTCTGAGGTGTAATATTTCCTCTGACAAAAGGGTACGGTATTCCTTTTCAAAGGCGTCGATTTGCTCTTTCGGAAGGCTTGCTCCTACTCCGCGGCAGGTTTTGACGCGTTCAATCCAGGATTCCTTCGTAAAGGTCAAGGTTGTGTTATAGGAATGAATCGTTTCGATATCAAAGTTGCCTTCTGCCCAATTCGGATAATGATAACGGTATTTTTCAAAGTCGCTTCCGTTCCATTTTGGATTGTATTTTAACACCAGTTGTTCCATTTCGGCAATTTTCTTGTCTTGCTTTGGCAGCCAGTCCATAAATATTTTACAGAAAACACCGTTCGGTTTCAGAATTCTTCTGATTTCATTTGTCGCCTTCGCCGCGTCAAAATACTGAAAACACTGTACGGCTGTAACAACGTCGAAGGTATTCTTCGGAAAGCCGGTGTTCTCAGCGGAACAGACTTTAAATTCGATATTCATACCTTTTGATGCTGACAGTCTTTTGCCGACAGCAACCTGATTCTCTGAAATGTCCGTTGATACAAACGCAGCGTTTGTATGGTATAAACGCATTGGAAGAATCGCCGTTCCGCTTCCTAAATCCAGAATTTTCTGTCCGGCTTTCCCAATTCCAAACTGAATCAGCTTTTCATACATGGAATCGGGATAAATATCACGGTACCGCGCGTATTGCTCCGATGTTTTGCCGAAATCAAATTCTTTTCCGTCATCAATATAGCTCAGTTTCATTGTTTGCCTCCACAACGCCGCCGATATCTGTCAATGGTTGTTCCTCGCATATCATCCGGATAAATCTGTGATGCTTGTCACAAAAGTGCAGGATTTTCTCGTAATCCGGGTGACGGCTGATATTGCCGAAAAAGGTGATGAAGTCGGCATTGCCAAAACCGGCACCGCCGATAAAGCCATAGTCGTAGCCTTTCAGAAGAATATGACCCGGAGAAATCCGCAGCACCTCTACCCCATTCTTTACAAGCACTTTTTCGATAGAACTATCCGCTGTAATTGCTGCGTGTTCGCTGACAATGAGTGTTGAACAGCGCGCATACCCTTGGTTGACAGGAATAACGGGGATTTGATGATGTTCACAATAATTCAGCACAGTCGGGTCAATCGCGTTTATTTTTCCATACAGCTTACCGCCCAGATATAAGCAATTCAGCAGCACGTTGTCCGGATAGACCTTTCCGGGTTGCCTTATACAATCCTTCAGCGTAAAAAATCTATCATTGATTCTAAGCATCTGCATGTCCGCATGTTTTCTTTCAGGAAACGGAAAAGCCTCAATATTCTTTGATGGAATTATTTTATACCCCATCTGCATAAGCGTACGGCAAAAGCAAGGATATTGGTCGCTCATGTAAAGCGTTTTCATTCTGTGAGCGCCTCGAACGCCTCACGGATATTCTTGACGCCGATTAATCTGGCTGTGTCACATTGCACACCTTTAAGGTTGTGATATGGCAGGATTATTCGGTCAAAGCCCAATCTGACGGCCTCATTCACCCGCAGCTGCGCCTGAGACACCGAACGAATCTCACCTGCCAAACCGATTTCGCCGAAAACAACCGCTTTTTCATAGACGGGTTCATCCTTCAGACTGGAAATAAGCGCCATCGCAATCGACAGGTCAACTGCCGGTTCATCCACGCGCAGACCGCCAACGATATTGATATAGGTGTCGCTGTTAGAAAAGAAATAGCCGGCACGTTTTTCCAATACCGCCAGAATCATGGACAAGCGGTTATAATCATAGCCGGTCGCCATTCTTCTGGGATTACCGTAGCCGGATTGCGTTGCCAAGCCCTGCGTTTCCGCCAGAATTGGACGGGAGCCTTCCATTGTACAGGTGACACAGGTGCCGGAAACATTGCTCGGTCTGCCGGACAGCAGCATGACAGATGGATTTTCCACCTCCTGCAAGCCCTTGTCCGTCATCTCAAAGACGCCGATTTCATTGGTAGAGCCATAGCGGTTCTTGACAGCGCGCAAAATCCGGCACGCCATCTGCTTGTCACCCTCAAAATGCAGAACGGTATCGACAATATGCTCAAGTACCTTCGGACCGGCAATCGAGCCTTCCTTGTTGACGTGACCAACCACAAACATCGGAATATCCAGCGATTTTGCAGTGCGCATCAGCATGTTTGTACACTCTCTCACCTGTGTGACGCTGCCGGGTGATGAGCTTAACTCCGACAGATTCATGGTTTGAATAGAGTCTATCATCACCAAATCCGGCTTCATGTTTCTAATATGTTCACAGATGATTTCCACATCCGTTTCCGTCATGACATAAAGATTCTCTGAGTCTACTTTCAGACGGAGAGCGCGCAGCTTAAGCTGGCGCTTGGATTCCTCACCGGAGACATATAGAATCCTGAGCGTGTCGCCCAAAAACTGACAAATCTGCATTAATACGGTCGATTTACCTATACCCGGATCACCACCCAGTAATATCAGACTGCCCTTCACAATACCGCCGCCCAGTACGCGGTTCAGCTCATGACAGCCGGTATCATAGCGGTGCTCATCCTCTGTGGAGATTTCACGGATGGTATCCGGCGCGGCATAGCT
Organism: uncultured Clostridia bacterium; assembly: GCA_947170465.1. Taxonomy (GTDB): domain Bacteria; phylum Bacillota; class Clostridia; order Oscillospirales; family Acutalibacteraceae; genus Ruminococcoides. Next base: position 19,034 of record CAMVTS010000044.1, on the reverse strand, counting down.
TGAAAACGACCGCTTTTTCGCCACAGGCGCAGCTTTTGCTGTGTCCTTGATTTCTTCATTCATTGTATTCCATTCGCCGCAGGAAGGGCATTTCCCCACCCATTTCGGGGATTCATAGCCGCATTCTGAGCAAATATAGACGCTTTTGATTTTTGCCATTTCTTCACTTCCTGTCAGTTTGTGTTCCAATAATCCAGAAATCCCGTTGTAATCGCAAAGGAAATTTCTTTTTGGTATGAATTTTGAATCAGCTTTTCACGCTCTGCCGGATTGGAGATAAATCCGCATTCGACAATAACAGCCGGAACCGTCGCGTTTTTCAAAAGAAAAATCTCCTTGCCTGCCGGTTTGCTCTGCCGTTCATTTTTCGGCTGCAGCTGCGCTGTGACAGAGTATTTAATCGCATCTGCCAGACGCAGGCTGTTCTCGTGATTCGGTGAATAAAAAACCTGTGTACCCTGAGAAGATGTATTAGAAAACTGGTTCTGATGAATGCTCATCACAACATTATTCTTAGAAGCGTTGAAAATTTGCAGACGCTTTTTCATGTCGTTGTATTTACGCTCCTTGATATTATCTCCCTCTGTCGACAAATCGTTGTCGTCTGTCCGTGTCATTTCAGTTTCAAATCCAAGAAAACGCAGTAAATCAAAGGTATCCTGCGCTATGGATAAATTGATGGTTTTTTCCAGCACCTCTCCGTTGACCGCTCCCCCATCTTCTCCGCCGTGACCTGCATCAATGACAATATGCGGAAGTGTTCTGGACGGCATAGCGGAAGTTTTTAAAGAAATATGCGCTGTGGAGGTTATCATCAGCGCCAGAAAAACCGAGATAAAAAAGACAATCAAAAATACTTGAAAAAACCTTCTTACATTCAAAATACCACCTCTGCCCTAGCTTATGCAAGACAGCAGAGGTTTTATCACCTCTATTATAACGCATTTAAGGAATCTTGGCAACAAATATTAAATTACTCTTGTCGTCCTATGAAGAAAGTGATATAATAAAATCGTTAAATTGTTGACAAGGAGTCTATACTATGAAAAAACCCGGAAGAAATGATGCTTGCTGGTGCGGCAGCGGTAAGAAATATAAAAAATGTCACATAGAATTTGATGAGCGCATTGAGGAAATTGAAGCGCAAGGTCACATTGTTCCTGACCACAGCATTATCAAGACAAAAGAACAGATTGAAAAAATCAAGGAGAGCGCCAAAATCAATATTGCGGTTCTGGACTATGTTGCCGAGCATATCAGAGCCGGCATTTCCACTGCGGAAATTGACCGCTGGGTATATGATGTTACTACAAAAATGGGTGGTATTCCCGCACCGCTTAACTATGAAGGATTCCCAAAGAGCGTCTGCACCTCGCTCAATGACGAGGTGTGTCACGGTATTCCGTCTGAGGATATTATCTTAAAGGACGGCGACATCATCAACGTTGATGTTTCCACCAATCTGAATGGCTACTATTCTGATTCCTCACGCATGTTTTGTATCGGTGATGTCAGTCCTGAAAAACGTGCGCTGGTTAAAGCCGCAAAGCAGGCTTTGCAGGAAGGCTTGAAGGAAGTCAAGCCATGGGGCTTTTTAGGCGATATGGGACAGGCTGTGAATGATTTTGTCCAGAGCAAGGGCTATTCTGTTGTCCGCAACATTGGTGGTCACGGAATTGGATTGGAATTCCATGAGGAGCCATGGGTCAGCTATGTCTCAAAAAGAGGCACCGAAATGCTGATGGTTCCCGGTTTCATCTTCACCATTGAGCCGATGATTAATATGGGCAGACCGGAGATTTATACTGACGAAGAAAACGGCTGGACAATTTATACGCAGGATGGTCTCCCCTCTGCGCAATGGGAAATCCAGGTTCTCGTCACAGAGGACGGCTATGAGATTATTTCCTACTAAAAGGGGCATAAAATGATAAGAGTCATGTTTATCTGTCACGGCAACATCTGCCGCAGTCCGATGGCGGAGTTCATTTTAAAAGATATGGTGCGCCGTCGCGGGATTGACAGTCAGTTTGTGATTGCCTCTTCAGCAACCAGTACAGAAGAAATCTGGGGAGACATTGGCAATCCTGTTTATCCGCCTGCACAGCAGGAGCTTGCAAGGCACGGTATCGCCTGCGACGGCAAACGCGCTGTTCAGCTGAAAAAGAGCGATTATGGCCGTTACGATTTCCTGCTCTGTATGGATAAAAGTAACCTGCGCAATGCCATGCGCATTATCAGAAACGATTCCGAAAACAAGCTGCGCCTGCTGCTCTCGTTTGACGATGGCGGCAGTATCGCCGACCCATGGTATTACGGCAACTTTGACAGAACCTATGCGGATATTGTCAGAGGATGCGAGGCATTTCTTTCATATTTAGGATATTGAAAAACACGTCCGGATCAATTCGGACGTGTTTGTTTTTGATAATCTTCTTTAAGAATAGCATATTGCGCAAGGTCACACAGTCCTTGGTTGTTTCTTCCACCCTGCCGGAAGGTACCTTCATACCGCAGACCGCATTTTGTCATCACATCTCCGGAATGAGGATTGTTAACATCGTGGTGAGCTGTAATCCGGTTGACGCCGACTTCTTCAAAAAGGAAGCGGATAACCGCCTGAAATGCTTCGGTCATGATTCCCTGGTGCCACCACTTATTTCCCAGGCAATAGCCGATAAAGGCTTCCTCGGTGTTTTCTCGGATTTCGATGACATCTATTGCGCCGATAGGCTCATTAATGGCTTTCAGGACAATTTTCCATGCATAAAACTCAGGGTTATCATTCTGTGAAAGCTGATACGCATGATAGGTACCGCGAAGCTGTTCAACGGTTTCGTAGGGCTTCCATGTCAAGAAGTTTGTCACGTTTTCATCATTTGCCCAGTTATAAAACATAGGTTCCGCGTCACTTTCGATGGTTTTTCTGAGTATCAGACGCTCTGTTTCCAGTGTTTGAGTTCCAAGATGGTTCATATTTCTTCCTTTCTACGATAAAAGACCGTATTTCATCTTTACTCTCTCCAGCTTTTGGAGCATGGGTTCAGCGGCAAAAAAGAGGAATAGCAGCGTGGAAAGAGCGTGAATGATATCCATCGGCAGTCCCTGAATATAGAAGCTGAGAATGGAGGCTGTTGTCAAAGGGACACGCGAGAGTATAATCGCTGAAAAATTCATAATCAATCCATAGATAAAAATCGTCGTCATAAAGCCAAATACGCAGATGCCTCCCCTGCTGTTCCGGAGCAGACCTTGGCGGATAATCAGTCCGGCGAGAAAGCCAATGAGTCCGGCAGCGAACATCTGCCATGGCGTCCAAGCTCCCTGCCCAAAATATATATTCGACACAAGCATGGTCACAGCGCCAACCAGAAATCCTGATTCTGCTCCGAACGCTATTCCGGAGATAATCACAAGCGCCAGTACCGGCTTTACTTGCGGAAAAGCGATAAAGAGCGAACGACCGGCAATCGTGATGGCACACATCACGGCAATTATCACTAATTCCCGCGCTTGCGGCTTTCTTCCCTCAAAAATCAAAAAGAACGGCAGCATACATTCGAGCAATACAAGAAGCGAAATAAAGAGATATTTCTGGTCATAAAGATAGGTTGTTCCGATAAATATCGTCAGCGGAATTGCCAGCAATATGATAAAAACCGCGGAAATTGTTCGCTTGTTCAGTTTGTTTCGCGGAATCGGTTCCAGTTTTTTTCTGCTTATATCAGAAAACGCAATCATCAGAATTACTACCGGAACTGCTATCAAAAGAATTTTTCCCCAGAGCGGAACAGCAGGAAGTGAAAACAATTCCAAATTTATCGCAATACCGCCTGTCAGCATGATTGCGCCCAGAATGCCCAACACCTTTTTCCAGAAGGGTGTTTTCTTTTTTTGAGAAAAAACAGAAGGTTTTTCCGGCAATGACGGAGAAAAAGGCGGAAGCGGAGAAGGTTCCTGCTTTTGACCTGTACAGCAATAAAGGATGTCGTCACAAGTAACAGCGTCCTCGATAATGCCTTTTGCCATTCTTCGGGCAGCCGTGATATAAAAGCTGTTGGAAAGAAAGAATTCCCTGGGCGTTCCTTCAGCAACAAGCTCTCCTTGAAACAGCATGAAGCATCGATGTGGATACCGTGCGCAGAACTCCACGTCATGACTCACCAATACAATTGTCATACCGGACGCCGCCAGAGATTGCAGCAGTTGTGCCAGCTTTTCTTTGAAAGCGTTGTCAAGTCCCTTTGTCGGCTCGTCGAGCAAGAGAATATCCGGCTGAGCCAGCAACAGTTTTGCCAATGCTGCACGCTGTGTTTCACCTCCGGACAAATCAAACGGATGCCTGTCCAGCAGATGCTCCAATTCACAAAAGGCAATCACTTCCTGAAATCGCTGACTTTCATGATGTTGAACCATTTCCTGCAACGATTGCCGAAGCGTATTACCATTGAGAAGAAACTGCGGATTTTGTGGCATCAGCAGACATTTGCCGCTGATTGTCATTTTCCCCCGATACGCCTGATTGAGTTGTTGGATTACAGAAAGCAGAGTGGATTTGCCCGCACCGTTACCGCCCATGATGGCGACAATTTCTCCCTTCCGAGCATGAAGATTCAGGTTTTTCAGCACGTTCGGTGAATTCTTCTCGTAGCGGAACCAGATATCACGCATGTCAATGACGTTTTCTCCACAATTCGGAATTATCTCCGGGTAAATCGGAAGGATTTCGTGAACGTCGGTATATTTCTTTAACCAGTTTCTCCCCTGCGCGATATTAAGAGGGCAAGGGGTTGTATTGTCAAGCATTTTCCAAAGTCTGGATGGCGTCGGCAACATGGAAATCATGTCATTCTGAATATCCATGTTGGTGACAATGCGCCCAGGTGTATCAAAGGCAAGTACGCGTCCCCGGCTTAACAGGAGCACCCTGTCGCTGAGCGGAAAGACATCCTCCGGACGGTGGTCTGTCATGATAACTGTTGTGCCCAATTCACGATTAATACGGTGCACGCAGGATAGAAATTCCGAAGCCGCTATCGGGTCAAGCTGACTGGTAGGTTCATCGAGTATCAGCAGCTCCGGCTGCATAGCCATAACAGATGCAAGGTTCAGAAGCTGCTTTTGACCTCCGGATAAAGAGGCGACATCGCGGTCAAAATAGGCTTCAATGCCAAAGAAGGCTGCTGTTTCTGCAACTCTTCTGCGGATATCATTCTGAGATAATCCAAGACTCTCCAACCCAAAGGCGAGCTCGTGCCACACTTTATCGGTAACAAGCTGGTTATCGGGGTTTTGCTGTACAAAGCCGATTTTTTCGCTTTCCTCCCGATGAGATAACTGATGGAGATGGTTGCCATAAAAAACCGTCTCTCCTTGTGTCTGCCCGTGCGGTTGGAGAGACGGCTTCAACATTCTGAGCAGCGTTGTTTTGCCGCTTCCGGATGCACCGAACACCGTGATAAAATCACCGTTCTCCACGGTAAAACTGATGTCATAAAGAGCAGGCGTACCTGAATCCGGATAGGTAAAGCTTAGATTTTTGACCTCAATCTTTTCCAACGTAAATTCTCCCCTATATTCAATGCCAGCGGAAACAGCATTAACAAACTATACAATATATAAAACGACACAGCGTTTACTGTAAACAGATTTCCCTTCAAAGAAGGAAAATAACGGTACTTAACCGCGCCTGTCAGACATAACAGCAGCAACAGGATTATCAACAACAGCATGCCAGATAAGCAAAATGCATCCTGTTTATAAAAACGATAATTTGCATAGGCAGTCCTGCCCTTCAGACCATAGCCGCGTGCTTTCATGGAATCCGCTGTTTCTATCGAGTTTTCCAAAGCGTAGGATAACATGGTGGAAAGCTCCCGGAAAACTCGTCTTACGGAAACAAAAAAGCCGGTGCGTTCGGCTTTTATCAGCTGGTTCTGAGCTGCGCGAATCTGCCGGAATTCCGTCAGAAATTTCGGCACAAACCGCAGTGCCATGGATAACACCAGACTCAGGGACGGAATGACTCTGCCAAATAAACAGATGAATTTATCGGCAGTCATGACGGTATTGACCGATGAAAACCAGAACACAACCGAGCTCACCATAACAGCGGAAGCCGTTCCGTAAACAATGGATTCCAAGGTCAGCGGATTATTCCACGGCAGATATTCCAGAATCGTTACACCCTGATGATTGACGATGGGATTGATAACCGACACCAGAAGAATAGTGGGAAGAACAATCCGAAAACCAAAGCGCAGGGTTTTCTTACCGTTGAGAAAAACCGCATTTGCAAGCGAGCAGCAGAGTGAAATCCCCAGACAGACGGGATTCATCAAAAACATGGAAAAGAGTATCACTGCAGCGTAAAACACCATGTTGACAAGTGGATGAAATTCAGAAAAACGGTCATTCATTTTGATTGCCAGCTCCTGTGTCCAGCCCAAGGTTGCATGTATATTTCCATTCGATGATATCGCCGTTTTTGATAACATAACGTGAGCTGCCGTAATTGGGAAACCATCCGTTGACGCTGTAGTTCCAGCCGGACTGACCGCCGCAATCAAACTCATACAGATTGCCGATACCTTCAATGTAATCGGAATTATAAACCGGTGTAAATCGGTATGACATGTGAATTTTACGTTCTTTACATTCTCTGACAAGAAGGTCAAAGACGGACTCGCCCTCTTGAAAAGTCACCTTTGTCGGTTTCAGAATCCATCCATCCGCCGGAACAAGTTCTATCTTATCTTCATCCAGCATATCCATATTGTCTAAAATGGTGGCGCATGAAATAGACAGCGTGCAGGTTTGCTCGATATTCTGAGTAGTCTGTTCCTGCGGCTCTACCGGTTCAGGCTTACCGGATGGAATCGGATCCGTTTTATAAGAATCCTGCTTCGTTTCCTTTGCTTTTGTGGTGGGCTCTTCCCTTTTCTCTGTTTCCTGCTGTGTGGGTATCGCAGCGACAGGCGCTGTTGTAGTGGCGTTTATGGCGACAGTAGTTTTTTTATCACCTTTGGTAGTTGAGGTGGTTGAGGCGGCAGTGGTAGAAGAATTTGTTATTGCTTCAGCAGAACTACTGACGGTGGTTGCCGCCGTTGTCTCTGTCAGCTCCTTTGCCTGACGGACATTGCCTCCTATCAAAAAAGTAATCACCAAAGCCGCGACAACTGCCGCGGCGATAATAATTGCCATTTTGTTTTTCTTGAAAAATGATACCATGAATAACACACCCTATTGTTCGGCGATATAGTTTTGCAATTTCGTTACAAAAGTAACATCAACAGCTTTTCCGGAATCGGCATGAATGACTTTGAGCTGACGCAGAGAGAATTCCTCCAACTCTGCAATATAGCGCTGGACTGCCGTCGCGTCGATAATATTCACCTTACCATCCAAGTTGACGTCATATTCCATCAGCATATCACACATATCATATAGAGATGTTTTGCCTTCCTCCATACGCCGGAGAGCTGTCAGCGCGTAAAAAGACTGCTCAGTGGACATCTGATTATATGCTTCGACTACCGTATGCGCAAACCCGTTCTGTACAGAAAACTTCATGAGGTGACTGATAGCGCTATTGCCATTTTTAATAAAGCGGCTGTCCGTTTCCGGATGGATATGGAGCGCAGCCAGCGCCGTTATCATCTGGGCACTGCTTTCCGGAGAGCCGGCGTTAAGGGAATTAAAGCTGCCGTCAGACTGCTGATTTTCTGACAACACCAATAAAGCGGAATCAACCGCCGCCTTTACATCAAGATTCGTCTGATAATAAGGTGCCAGTGATTGAATTGCCATGCCGGACATATCCGGATCGGCGTATTTTCCGGCGATATCCCAGCCGCCTCCGGGAGACCGGGAATCGAGAATTGTCTGAATCAATAATTCCCTGGTGGTCTGCACCTTCACGTCAGGCATATGCGGAATATCATACGCAAGGCTGTCCAACGCTATCAGCGTCCACACAGGACCGTTGACACCCTGCTTTTTAATATAGTTAAGGTCAGCAAGCGGTTCCAGAAGATTATAACCGGCTACATCGGTAACATCTTTTCCAATCGCGGTCAGCGCGAGTATCACACGCGCATTCTCGGTAGATTTGCTTCGGTGTAGTTTGGCAGAACCATTTTCAGATACGGTTTTCAAAACGTTCTGATAGTAACCTTCCGCCATTTCATCAGAGAGCATCCCGGCGCGCTGTAAGCCGATAATCATCCATTCGCCGCCGATTGAACCGACATTCGGCGTTGGTAGCTGCTGTAAATAGGCTGCGGTAGAAAGGAATTTCTCATTCACGCTTTCACTTAGCGCCTCTGCCGGAATGAAACTCAACATCAGCGCAAGCGCAATTATGCCAGAAGTAAATCTTCTTTTCATTACTTGGCAAGCAAACGCTGAATGGCGGTGGTATCGAGTACAGAAACTCTGTTGTCCTGATTATAGTCAGCGAGCGCATTCTGCGTATCAGAGAAGTCAATCAGTGCAATGCTCGCCTTCTGAATCAAGGTTGCGTCTACGACATCTACCTTGCCGTTGAAATCCACGTCGCCAAGCTGTGCGCCGTTCTGCATAATGTGAATCTGATAAACGGTTTCTTCCGGATAAGAACCGGGCCAAGCAGCATTGCCTACGCCGATATAGAGCGTGTCGCCTGCCTTGATTTCAATTTCATCCGTGCTTCTGTAACCATATTCCTCAGGCTTGTACGCATTGACGTAGGTGCGCACCTGATAGTTTTTGTTAGCGGCAGTCGGCTTTACAAATATGTTTTTGTTTTCGTCGCCTACAGTAATCGTATAATCGGTATTGGAAGATTTGAAATCTTCGTTGATGCCTGCGCCTTCAATAGACAGCGCTTTGAGTGCTGTCGTCGGATTGTTCCAGTCAGCACCGATATCCGCGCCGACAGAAACGGAGTATGTCAGTTCAAATACATCGCCGTCTCTGAGAGAAATGAAAGCAAGGTTATTATTGACAACCCAGTCGTTCTGTACGCCCATCCATCCGCTGTACTGCGCGGCATCATTCTCAGCAATTCCCTCGACAGCGGCAATATAGGAGCCCCACTGTGTATCGTTGACAGTCAGCGCATAGCCTGCGTCCTGAATCGCCTTTGTAACGGTTGATAACGCGTCACCGCTTTCAGTGATTTCCACCTCTTTTTCAAAGAGAACGCCGTCCCATTTGGCGCCCATCGCTTTGGTGTAGGTATCGTTTTTGACAACGAGTTTTACCTTGCCGGTTTCAGCGGAAACAGCCGTAAGTGAAACTGTCAGTACCGAAGCCGTCATTGCCGCTGCCAGAACAGCGGATACCATTTTACAAGTGAATTTTTTCATGCAAAATCCTCCTCAAAAAATCTTTCAGAAAGGCAAAAAAATGCTTTTCTGTATCCAGAAAAGCACAACACAAATGACCGCTTCAAAAAAGCGGTAAAAAGTGGCTGCGCTTCTTCTTGTCCAAGAATGCAAAACCAAGGCGTAGCGGCAGCGATCTGACTGATGGCAAAGCCAAACACAGTAATGACAGTTGCTACGGATTCTCACCGTATTCTCTATTACATTCCGGAAAGCGGAAAAACGCAACGCCTATATTTTGTTAAAGTATAACATAGAATTCATTTTCCGTCAATGCTTTTGACGGCGCAGTTTGTCGAACGGAAGCTGCACAAAGATAACTGACAGGAACATAATCACACAACCGACTATCTGTATTGTCGTCATGCTTTGGTCTTGCGACAGAAATCCTGTTTTATAGGCAAAATAGCCAGCCACTGCAGAAATAACGGATTCCAGGCTCATAATCAGCGCTGCGATGGTTGGGTTGAAGTTGCGTTGTCCAATAATCTGTAAGGTATAAGCAACGCCGCTGGACATGATGCCGGTGTACAGTATCGGGATAGCGCCCTGCGTGATTTGTTCCCAGGTAGGATGCTCAATTATCAGCGAAATTACACCACATATTACCGCACAGACGAAAAACTGAATACACGACAGCAATACACCGTCTGTTTTCGGTGAAAAATAATCGACCAACAGAATATGAACAGCGAAAAATATCGCGCAGATGAACACCAGCAAATCACCGAGAGACAGCGATAAGGATTCTGTGATACACAGCATATATAAGCCGATGACCGCGCCGGCAGCGCCAATCCATACCGTTACAGGACACTTTTTTCGCAGGAACAATCCGAGTATCGGTGTCAGGATGATATACAGCGTTGTGATAAATCCAGCTTTGCCGACGGTGGTATATTTCATGCCGTACTGCTGAAACATGCCGGCAACTGTCAGCGCCAAGCCGCAACAGATACCGCCGATAACGGTAAGTTTTTTATCAATAGGCTTGCTCTCTCCGCCCAGAAAACCCGGTTTATTCAAACGCAGCAGCACAAGCGGAATCAGCACGGCGCATCCCAGCAAATTGCGAACCGCGTTGAAAGAAAATGGCTGCATATAATTGTTGCCCATCGACTGAAAAACAAACGCGACGCCCCAGATAACAGCTGTCAGTGACAGGCAAAGAACACTTTTGAAATGGCTTAATTGTTTCATAGCTCCCACCTTTTTCGCAAGCTATTTTGTATTTTACCATATTCACCCGCTGTTTGCAAGCGCATAGAATGAAGAAAAAACGTGGTGATAGTTATGGAAGAGCTGATTCCGCTGAGTAAAGTTCCAATGGGAAAAAGCGTAATTATCGAAGCAATAAATTGCCGGAAAAGTCTGATGAAACGCATATATGATATGGGTATGACAGAAGGAAGTAAAATCACGCCGGTTTTTTCAAGTCCCTTTGGCAATCCTGTTGCTTATGACGTCAAAAACACGCTGATTGCGCTCAGAAAAAAAGACAGTAATCATATTCTGGTGAGGTGTTTGGATGAAGGAAGCATATGATTTTCAGATAGCCCTTGCAGGCAACCCGAATGTCGGCAAAAGTACAATTTTCAACGCGCTGACCGGATTAAAACAGCACACCGGCAACTGGACAGGAAAAACCGTGGAATTATGCTCCGGATTATTCCATATAGATGAACTGACTTTCAAGTTGACCGATTTACCGGGCACTTACTCCATGTCCGGCTTTTCCGCTGAAGAAGCTGTGTCAAGGGATTACTTATGTACGCAAAAAATTGACTGCGCGATTATAGTTGTGGATTGCAATACACTGGAACGCGGACTGTCTTATGTGATTGAGGTACTTTCTCAGCAAAAAAACGCCGTTCTCTGTCTGAACATGTGGGATGAAGCTATCAAAAACGGGTTAGATATTGATGTTGACGCATTATCACTTTCGCTGGGAATTCCGGTAATCAAAACTTGTGCATCCAGAAAGAAAGGACTGGAAAAACTAAAGAATACCGTTATGAGCATTTGCGAAAACGATGATATTTGTATTCGGAAGGAAGCCTTGTTTCGAAATCTTCCGTTATCAGATAAAGAGCGCTTTTCTTACACCTCTCAGCTTTTGTCAAACCGCAGTCACAAAATTGTGCAGAATTGTATTCGACATCAGAACAGAAAAAGACAATCCAAGCTCGACAAGGTGCTCACAGCCAAACTCACCGGTATTCCAATTATGCTGCTCTTGCTCTGTGTATTGTTCTGGATAACCGTTGTCGGTGCTAACATACCAAGTGAGTGGCTGAGCGTGGCATTTGGTGTTATCAAAGAATGGCTGTATCAGTTGTTGTCTTTTCTTCACGCGCCCGATTTTCTGACCGGGATTCTTATTGACGGTGTCTATACGACGCTGAGCTGGGTAGTGGCTGTCATGCTGCCGCCAATGGCAATATTCTTTCCACTGTTTTCTCTGATTGAAGATTCCGGATATCTGCCGCGAATCGCGTTTAATCTGGATTGCTTTTTTTCAAGATGCGGCGCTCACGGCAAACAAAGCCTGACAATGGCAATGGGTATCGGCTGCAATGCCTGCGGAGTGACCGGTTGCCGCATTATTGAGAGCCCTCAGGAACGGTTAATTGCAATTCTGACAAATAACATCATGCCTTGCAACGGAAGATTCCCGATTCTGATAGCGATGATAATGATGCTGTTTGCCGGAAGCGCTGTCAATACAGGCAATTCTTTTGCTATCGCCGGCGGACTGGTACTGATACTGCTGGGCTGTGTCTTCATTACCATGGGCGTATCCAAGCTGTTATCCAGAACCGTTGCAAAAGGTATTCCGTCGGGATTTGCCCTGGAGCTTCCTCCCTACCGTAAACCACAAATACTCAAAACCATCATTCGTTCTTTGCTTGACAGAACGTTATTTGTATTAGGAAGAGCTGTCGTTGTTGCCGCTCCGGCAGGCGTTGTTATCTGGCTGGCAGCAAATATATCTGTCAATGACACGTCTTTGCTGCAATACGCGGCGGATTTTCTGAATCCCTTTGGGCAGTTCATCGGGTTGGACGGTGTAATTGTACTCGCGTTTATCCTCGGTTTTCCGGCAAATGAAACCGTCATACCAATTATCATCATGAGCTATCTTTCTACCGGAACTCTGACAGACTTTACAGGATATGATGAACTGTTCCGGTTATTGCAGACGCATGGCTGGACGCATGTGACCGTAATTTGCATGATTATCATGACAGTACTGCATTTTCCATGCTCGACAACCTGTCTGACCATCAAAAAAGAAACCGGAAGTTTCAAGTGGACGCTGGTTTCCATGCTGATTCCAACACTTTTAGGGATAACAGGCTGTGCGCTTGTGGCAGGAATTGCGAGAGTGTTATAAAAAAGCCGGGGCTTTCGCCTCGGCTTAATGTTTACTCTTCTGCCTGCGCGACCTTCATCATAATCGCGCATTCGATTCTCTTGCGGAACAGCTCACATCCGTATTCATAAATGCCGTTGATGGAACCGGTCGCGTGATAGGCATTTGCCGCACAGCCGCCGCTGCAATACAGCCTTGCCCAGCAATCCTTGCAATCAGGTCTCGCGTAGGCATTGCACAGCTTGAATTCATTCTGAACCTCATGATTGTCAACGCCCTTCCAGATATCGCCGAGGCGGTATTTGTCGTCACCGACAAACTGGTGACAAGGATAGAGGTCTCCCCAAGGCGTGACTGCCATGTACTCCGTTCCGGAACCGCAGCCGGAAACCCTCTTGTAAATACAAGGACCGCCGGTGAGGTCAAGCATATAGTGATAGAAGGTCAGCGGTCTGCCTTCTTTTTCACGCTTGAGCATTTCTTTGGCGAGAATCTCGTACTGCTCAAAAAGAACCGGCAAATCGTCGTAAGTCAAGGCGTACGGGTCGTCAGGCGCACAGACTACCGGCTCCATGGAAAGCTCGGTAAAGCCCAAATCCGCCATATGGAAAATATCGTTGGTAAAATCGGTGTTGTTATGGGTAAAGGTGCCGCGGACATAGTAGCCACGGTTGCCGCGCTTTTTGACAAACTCCTGAAATTTCGGAACAATTATATCGTAGCTTCCCTTGCCGTTGACAGTTTTTCGTAGTCGATCATGAACCTCTTTTCTGCCGTCAAGACTGAGAACCACATTATGACATTCTTTATTGGCAAATTCAATGACGTCATCATCAATCTGCATGCCGTTGGTGGTGAGCGTAAAGCGGAAATTCTTGTTGTGCTCTTTTTCAATGCTTCTGGCGTAGGCGACGATTTGCTTCACTACCTCAAAATTCATCAGCGGTTCGCCGCCGAAAAAGTCAACTTCAAGATTCACCCTGCTGCCGGAGTTTTCAATAAGAAAATCAATGGCTCTCTTGCCTACCTCAAAGCTCATCAGCGCTCGTTCACCGTGGTACTTTCCCTGGCTGGCAAAGCAGTACTCACAATTCAGGTTGCAGGTGTGCGCGATATGCAGGCAGAGCGCCTTCACAACCGTGTTGCGTTTTTTGAAGTCAAAGGCAATTCCCTCAAACTGGTCTTTGGTGAACAGCTTTCCCATTGCCATCAACTCGGTGACATCATCAAGGCAATCCTTTATTTCCTGCAGATTGACAGAATAATCCTGCGCATACTTGATGATCATGGAAGAAATGATTTCCTCCCTGCTGTGGTTTTCTATCATGGCGATAATATCGTAGGCAAGGTCGTCCACCACATGAACGCTGCCGCTGTACACATCCAAAACAATATTGTAGCCGTTAAGTTTATACTGATGAATCATGATTTACACTCCCGGACAAAAGGAAAGCCGTTAAGCCTGTAGGCAAAACGGCTGCAATCCTTGATGAAATGACAATTATTTCTCGCTGCACTTCTCGCACTGCTGGTTAGCTACACCGCAGGAGGTCTTGCAGGCGGACTGGCAGGAAGTCTGGCATTCGCCGCAACCGCCGGTCTTTACGCTCTTCTTGAGGTCGCGAGTATCAATTGTTTTAATTCTTTTCATAGCAATCAATCTCCTTTGTATTTATACCTTTATCTTATCATAACTGGGCTTTTTTGTCAATTACAAATCTGAAACTAACAGCGATTCCGGCAGAGAGCCTCTGCCGGAAAGGATATTGACCTGTTTCGCCGACAAGGTGTCTATCAGGCGCATCACATCTTCGGAAATGATTTCTCCTTTTATCAGAATCGGGATTCCGGGCGGATAAGCGTAAACGTCCTCGTGAGTAATATGGTTGACAGCGTTTTTCCACGGAAGGCGGTATGCGTTTTTTTCGTCACACTCGCAAGGGTCACACGCCCGGTTCGAAACATCAAAGAGCAAGGCGGTTTCTTTTTCGACTTTTGAAGCGGACAAGGCGTTGTCAATGGCAGACAATGCTTCTGACAGGCGCTGAAAGCCTTCATCTGTATCGCAGACAGAGGTCATAGCGATAATATAATGGGCTGCTGCCATTTCGATTTCAATTTTATAATTCTTTCTTAGAATATTGGCTAGATCTATGCCGGTGATATTGGTGTTGAAGGTGGAAACCACCAGCTTGCCGCGGTCATAATCCGCAATATTGCCGATTTCTTCATCAGCGTGAAAAAGCAATTTCAAATGCCGCCACTTTCTTGCACTTTTCTCAAATTTGCTGAGCCGCTCTATGTATTTTTCAAAAGCGGAAGGATGATTAGCGGCATAATCAAGCGCGAAACCAATACTGCTCATCAGCACATAAGACGGACTGCTTGTTTGAAAAAACGCCAGCGCTTCCTGAAGCCTGCTCTCATTTGTCTCATCATTAGAGAGCAGCAGCGCTGTCTGCGTTAACGCAGGCATGGTCTTATGAAGGCTGACAACAGCACAGTCTGCCCCCTGTGTGATGGCGTTTGTAGGGAAACTGTCATGGAATGGGAAATGCGCGCCGTGCGCTTCATCCACCAGTAGCTTTGCACCATTTTGATGACAGATTGACGCTATCCTTTCGATTTCGGAGCAGATTCCTTCATAAGTCGGCGAGGTAATTACAACCAGTTTAACATCCGGTGTATTGCGCAGCATGATCTTGAGGACAAACGGATTGACGCCGCCGTAAACGTCGTAGGATCTCTCTCCCATTGGCGGATCCGGAATGTAATAAACCGGATGCATTCCCAACAGCTCAACCGCACGATGAACGGAGGTATGGCAATTTCGCGCGATAATTACGGTATCGCCGCGTTTCGTCATCGCCTTCATAGCGGCGAAAATACCGCCGGTTGCTCCGTTGATAAGCAAGAACGCGCGTTTGGTGTGATAAAGCACCGCCGCTTTTTTTTCTATATCGCGTATGCAGCCTTCCGGATGATGGAGGTTGTCAAAGCCATCGATTTCCGTCATGTCCACAGAAAACGGATAATCCGGATGCGTCATGCGCTTATGTCCGGGCATGTGAAAGGGATATACGCCGGAAGCGGTATATTTTTTTATTTTTTCAAGCATCAGTTGGTACCAAATTCTCTAAGCTCAAGCCCCTTGTTATGGTCAAGCGCCCAGTCAATGCTCCAATAGCTGGTGAACAACAGCAAATGGTTGCCCTTCAAATCCTGAATCCGCTTGGTATCGGAAGCCAAATCGAGCGTTTTCGGGTCAATATCCTCGTTGACAATCCAACGGATATACTCGTACGGCAGAGATTCCATGATGATATCGACGTTATATTCGTTCTCCAGGCGATATTTGAGGACATCAAACTGGAGCACGCCGACAACGCCAACGATAACTTCCTCCATACCGGCGTCAAGCTCCTGAAAAATCTGAATCGCGCCCTCCTGCGCAATCTGATTGGTGCCTTTGATAAACTGCTTGCGCTTCATGGTGTCCTTCTGGCGTACACGCATGAAATGCTCCGGCGCAAAGGTTGGGATTCCCTTGAACTGAACCTTGTGATTGGCTGAACAGATAGTATCACCGATAGAGAAAATACCGGGATCAAATACGCCGATAATGTCGCCGGCGTAGGCTTCGTCAACGATTTCTCTCTCCTGCGCCATAATCTGCTGTGGTTGGGAAAGGCGCATTTTTTTATTGCCCTGTACATGGAACACTTCCATATTCTTCTCAAATTTACCGCTGCAGATGCGCATGAAAGCTACTCTGTCGCGGTGCGCTTTGTTCATGTTTGCCTGAATCTTAAAGACAAACGCGGAGAAATCCTCGCTCATAGGATCAACCTCTTCGCTGACGGTTTCACGCGATAAGGGTGAGGTGGTGAGCTGGAGGAACTGCTCCAAAAACGGCTCAACGCCAAAATTTGTCAAGGCAGAACCAAAGAATACAGGCGTGAGTTTGCCCTTGCGGACAGCTTCCAAATCAAATTCATCACCGGCACCGTCAAGCAGCTCGATTTCATCAAAGAAATCTTTTTTCAGATATTCTCCCAGCACATCATCCAAAGCCGGGTCGTCAAGCGCGTACTCCGCCTTCTCTACTTCCTTCTGACCGTTGTTGGCAGTAAAAGCGAGAATTTTATTGGTGTTGCGGTCAAACACACCCTTGAATTCCTTACCGGAGCCAATCGGCCAATTGACAGGATAGGTGTTGATGCCGAGAACGTTCTCGATATCCTCCAGCAAATCAAAGGGATTCTTGGCGTCTCGATCCATCTTGTTGATAAAGGTGATAATCGGGATATTGCGCATCACGCAGACCTTGAACAGCTTGATGGTCTGCTTCTCAACACCCTTGGAGCCGTCAATGACCATGACAGCGGAGTCCGCTGCCATCAGCGTGCGGTAGGTATCCTCAGAGAAGTCCTCGTGTCCGGGGGTATCGAGAATATTGATGCAATAACCATTGTACTTAAACTGCAAAACAGAGGAGGTAACGGAAATACCTCTTTGCTTCTCAATTTCCATCCAGTCAGACACCGCGTGTTTGGCGGTGCGTTTGCCTTTGACGGAACCGGCAAGATTGATGGCGCCTCCGTAAAGAAGCAGCTTCTCAGTCAGCGTGGTTTTACCGGCATCAGGGTGCGAAATAATCGCGAATGTTCTGCGTTTTTTGATTTCATCCATATAGGAGCTCATAAATTCAGTCCTTTCGGAAAAACTGTCACTTCTTTATATTGTACAATTATTCAGGGTTAGATGTCAACTGTTATCACCATAATTTATCAGAAAAAATTTTTGTGGATTTCCAAAATATTTTAATACAAAAGCTTGACAAAAAAGTTAAAATGTTGTAATATACATTTACAAGGTAATTGATTATTCCTATCTTTTCATATACCTTCCAAAATTTTGAGGCAGAAGCGTCATGCTCCTGCCTCAAAATGTTTTATGAGGTGTTTCTATGTCCGGCCTTGGTTTATACGTCCACATTCCTTTTTGCGCCAGTAAGTGCCCCTACTGCGATTTTTTCAGCGGCAGAGGTACTGAGCAGGATTTTGACCGCTATGTAACGGTCTTAAAGGAGAGAATCTGCTATTGGAGCGGTCAGACGAACCGACAGCTGACGACAGTTTATTTCGGCGGAGGTACGCCCAGTGTGATTGGTGCCGGGCGACTTTCCTCTCTCCTTGAAACCATTTACGAGCATTTCCGTGTATCGGACAAAGCTGAGATTACCTACGAGGTGAATCCAGACAGCGGAAAAACACTTGATTTCGATGTGATGAAACAAGCGGGATTTAACCGTATTTCAGTCGGAATGCAATCCGCTGTCGAACAGGAGCAAAAAGCGCTTGGCAGGATTCATTCGACAAAAGACGTGACAGACACAATCGAACGCGCAAAAACTGCCGGTATTGCCAATATCTCGCTAGATTTGATGCTGGGGATTCCTTGTCAGACTAAAGAAAGCCTAAAACAGTCGATAGATTTCTGTGCTTTATGCGGCGTCAAGCATATTTCAAGCTATTTGCTGAAAATTGAGCAGGGAACGCGGTTTGATGAAATACGTGACACACTTTCTGTCGCCGATGAAGATGAACAGGCTGAGCTGTATTTGTTTGCGGTTGAGTATATGGAACAGCTTGGATTTCTTCAATACGAAATTTCAAACTTTGCAGTTCCGGGTTTTGAAAGCCGTCACAACAGCGCCTACTGGCAATGCGGCGAGTATATTGGTATCGGACCTTCAGCGCACTCCTTTTTTGAAGGCAGGCGTTTTTATTACGGAAGAAGCATGGAGGATTTTGAGAAAAATATCATGATTCCGGACGGAACAGGCGGCGATGAGGAAGAATACATTCTTCTGTCGTTACGATTAAAAAGCGGGCTGTGCTTATCCGAATTTGAACAACGTTTCGGCCACGCTTTTCCGCAGGAAAAACTGCTGAAGGCAAACAGCTTTGTCCGTCAGGGCTGGATGGAGTACGACAAAGACCATTTATATTTTACACCGAAGGGATTTCTTCTCTCTAACGCAATCATCAGTGAATTAATATAAAAACAGCAGCGCCGGAAAAAGCGTAAGGTTCTTAACGGAAATAAAATCGAATAGGTATGCAAAAAGCTCATCTCGGAGAAAAATGAGGCGAGCTTTTATTTTTTTGACGTGATGATGAATTAATACTATTCTCTGATAAAATCCTTTAACATCTGTCGTGTAAAATTCCGCATAACTGCGTTGTCGTCCTCGGAATCCGTCAGGATTCCTGCGTCCTCCGCCT
>CAMVTS010000043.1 GCA_947170465.1 uncultured Clostridia bacterium | reverse complement strand
TCGTGAACCTTTTTTGCAACGTCGATAATTTGCGGCGGAGCGATGATATATCCCAGACGCCATCCGGTAATAGAATAGGTTTTTGAAAGTGAGGAACAGGAAATCGTCCTCTCCCACATATTGGGCAATGAAGCAAAATAGGTGTGTTTGTGCGGAGCATAGACAATGTGCTCGTAAACCTCATCGGTGATTACAAAAGCGTCGTATTTTTCGGCAAGGTCGGCAATGATTTTCAGCTCGTCGTAAGTGAACACCTTGCCGCAGGGATTTGACGGATTGCAGAGAATCAACGCCTTGGGCTTCTGCCTGAACGCCGCCTCCAGTTCGTCGGGGTCAAAGTTAAATTCAGGCGGATAGAGCGGAACATAAATCGGTTCTGCTCCCGAGAGAATCGTATCTGCGCCGTAGTTTTCATAAAACGGTGAAAACACGATCACCTTGTCACCCGGATTGGCGACTGTCATCATCGCTGCCATCATTGCCTCGGTGCTGCCGCAGGTAACGACTATTTCTGCATTCGGGTCAATTTTTCTGCTCATCAGCCGCGATTGCTTTTCAGCCAACGCCTCACGGAAATTCTGCGCGCCCCATGTGATGGAATACTGGTGAAAATCCTCGTTTGACACCTCGGCGAGCCTGTTCAGCAGCTCGCGCGGAGGTTCAAAATCGGGAAATCCCTGTGAGAGATTCACTGCTCCGTATTGATTGGAAATGCGCGTCATACGTCGGATAACCGAATCGGTGAAGGTTTCTGTTCGTTTTGAAAGTTCGGGCATAGCTGTGCCTCCGTAGAAGATTTAGATTCAATTATACACCAATCAAATAGGCTAATTATATAGCATAGCATATTGCATGTCAATATAAAACTTAAACAAATTCCTGATATAAAGCCGACTGCAAGCCTGATTGCTTTTTACGGGGATTGGTTTTAATAAAAACAGCGTCCGATAAAGAAAAATTGCCGGCGCAAATCTAAAAGACGCGCCGGCTATTTAATACTAATACCTAATAAAAAGTAGACAATCTTTGCGGTCTATTTTCCGCAATACTGCGTTGTCGTCCTTGCAAGGCGCCAGCCTTGCCGCGTCCTTCGCCTTGTCTTGCAAAAAATATCCTCGCAAAATATAAGTCTACTTTCTATCAGGAATTAGTATAAGTTTCAATTATATAGCCGCAAAGCCGTTATCCAGATCGGCGATAATATCGTCGATGTGCTCGGTGCCAATGGAGAGACGGATGGTGTTCTGATGGATTCCCGCCGCTTCCAGCTCCTCGTCGGTGAGCTGGGAGTGTGTGGTCGTGGCAGGGTGTATCACGAGCGACTTGACGTCCGCTACGTTGGCAAGCAGTGAAAAGATTTTCAGTCCGTCGATGAAGCGGAAGGCTTCCTCCTTGCCGCCCTTGATGTCAAAGGTAAAAATAGAACCGCCGCCGTTGGGGAAGTATTTTTTATACAGCGCATGGTCAGGGTGATCGGCGAGCGAGGGATGATATACCTTTTCGACCTGCGGATGATTGACGAGGTAGTCCAGAACCTTTTGGGTATTCTCCGCGTGACGTTCCAATCTGAGCGAAAGGGTTTCTGTACCCTGAAGAAGAAGGAACGCGGCAAAGGGAGAAATGCAGGCGCCGGTATCTCTGAGCAGGATGGCGCGGATATAAGTCGCAAACGCGGCTTTTCCGGCGGCTGCGGTGAATTTTACGCCGTGATAGCTGGGGTTCGGCTCTGAGATCCACGGATATCTTCCCGAAGCAGCCCAGTCAAAGGTGCCGCTGTCCACAATCACGCCGCCGAGCGTCGTGCCGTGACCGCCGATGAATTTTGTCGCGGAGTGTACGACGATATCCGCGCCGTACTCAATCGGTCTGATAAGATACGGTGTGCCGAAGGTGTTGTCGATAACGAGCGGCAAACCGTTTTGGTGAGCAATCTCGGCGAGTGCTTCTATGTCGGGAATATCGCTGTTGGGATTGCCGAGGGTTTCGATGTAGATTGCCTTCGTGTTCGGCTGAATCGCCGCCTTGACTTCATCGAGGTTGTGAATATCGACGAAGGTGGTGTCGATGCCGTAGAGCGGCAATGTATGCGCCAAAAGGTTAGCGGAACCGCCGTAGATGGTCTTTTGCGCAACGATGTGCTCACCCGCCTTGGCAAGTGCCTGAATGGTGTAAGTGATCGCAGCCGCGCCGGAGGCAAGAGCCAGACCGGCTACGCCGCCTTCCAGAGCTGCAATCCTGTCCTCAAAAACGCCCTGCGTGGAGTTGGTGAGTCTGCCGTAGATGTTGCCTGCGTCCGCAAGCCCGAAACGATCGGCGGCGTGCTGCGAGTTATGGAAAACATAAGAAGTCGTCGCGTAAATCGGCACCGCGCGTGCGTCGCTTGCGGGGTCTGCCTGTTCCTGTCCTACGTGAAGCTGTAAGGTTTCAAATTTATATGCTGACATGGATAATACCTCTTTCTTTATAGCTTGATTTTTGAAAGTTACAATAACCGAATGCAGTCATCTGCACATTCGCTCTGACAAAGTATTTACAATCACTGACATGCTTGTTTTCTCCTTTGATTTCGTTGCTTCAATTATATACTATGTTAGTAGGTTTTGTCCAATATCCGAAAGTTATAGCCGGTTATAGATTCAATCTATAACCGGCTTTTGATTATCTGTGTGATTCCTGATAACGGCAAAGATACTGTTCAAGCTCTTTCACATAAAGCGCCGCGATATTGCTCAGCATCAGATTCTTTTTTGAAATGTATCCGATTACCATATTACTGACAGCGGTATCATCGTCGGGTTCAAACGGCACGGCAAGATAATCGGAGCCGTTCAGCTCCTCGCTGATGACGCCCGAGCAAAGGGTATAGCCGTTCAGTCCAACCATCAGGTTGAGCATGGTCGCCCTGTCGGTCGCTTTGATTGTTTTGGGATACTCGCTCGTGCTGAGTATCTCCTCGGCGTAATAGAACGAGCCCTTGTCGCCCTGTTCGAAGGAAAGACACGGGTATGCCTTCAAGTCCTCAAATTTGATGGAAGCGCTGTCCGCGAGCGGATGCCCCTTCCATAAATACACATAAGCGCTGCACTCGGTCAGCGGCGTAAAGGTCAGGCTGTTTGATTTCAGCAGCTTTTCGAGCGGCTTGCGGTTGAAATCATTGAGATACAGTATGCCGATTTCGCTTTTGCCTGTAAAAACATCGTCGATTACGTCGCGCGTGCGCGTTTCGCGTATGGCGAACTCATACTCGTCCGTGCCGAAGTGCTTTACCATTTCGACAAAGCTCTTGACCGCAAAGGAATAATGCTGGGTGGAGATGCCGAACTTCTTTTTCAGATTGCCGCCCCTGCCGTATTTTTCAAGCAGATTATCGTACTGCGAAACCACCTCTCTGGCGTACCGGATAAACTCCGAGCCGTCGTTTGTAGGCGTGACGCCTCTGCCGCTTCGGTTAAAAATCGTGATGCCGAGCTCCTTTTCAAGCTCCTGCAAAGCAGACGTCAAAGACGGCTGCGCGATATACAGCTGCTCCGAAGCCTTGTTGAGCGATCCCTCGTCGCAAATCACGATGACATATCTGAGCTGTTGAATCGTCATTACCCATCACCCTAAATAATATAATCAAAGCCTGCGTTATCCGTGCGCATCAAATCCGCGACGGTAAAGCTGTCGGTGTAGCGCTGTATCGTTTCGTCAAGACCGCGCCAGAATGCAAGCGTTCTGCACGCCGCCGCCCTCGGACAAGTTGCGCCGCCCTCCTCTAAGCAGGCGACAGGGGACAGACTGCCCTCCATAAACCGCAGCACATCTCCGACAACAATTTCATCAGCCGATTTGGATAGTTTGTAGCCGCCGCCCTTTCCGCGCAAGCCGACAACAATATTTCGAATTACCAGCTGTTTTACAATGCTCTCCAAGTATTTTTCGGAAATCTCCTGCCGCTCGGCAATATCCTTCAGTTTAATAAATTCGTTTCCGCTGTGCTCCGCCATATCAATCAGGACGCGAAGCGCATAACGTCCTTTTGTTGAAATTAACATGATTTTCGCCTCCATTTTCCCTATTATAACAGTATGTTGATATGATTTCAAGATTTTTTTCAAAATTCTCTTGACAAATTCAAAAAGTAAGCGTATGATATAGCTGTCCCACTAACATACTACTTTTATGGGTTTAATCTAGGAGGTAATTACTATGAGTAAGATTTATCAGACAGCAGACCAGTTGATTGGCAAGACCCCCTTGCTCGAATTGACGCACATCGAAAAGGAACTCGGTCTTGAAGCAAAGCTTGTCGCAAAGCTCGAATACTTCAATCCCGCCGGAAGCGTAAAGGACAGAATCGCCAAGGCAATGATTGAGGACGCGGAAAGCAAGGGTCTTATCAAACCCGGCAGCGTTTTGATCGAACCGACATCGGGCAACACAGGAATCGGACTCGCTTCCGTCGCCGCAGCAAAGGGTTACAGACTGATCATCACTATGCCCGAGACGATGAGCGTTGAGCGCCGCCAGCTTATGAAGGCATACGGCGCTGAGCTTGTGCTCACCGACGGTACAAAAGGCATGAAGGGCGCTATTGCCAAGGCGGAGGAGCTTGCCAAGGAGATTGAAAACAGCTTTATCCCCGGTCAGTTCGTCAATCCTGCCAATCCTGCCGTCCACAAAGCGACAACAGGTCCCGAAATCTGGGAGGATACCGACGGCGAGGTTGATTTCCTTGTAGCCGGTGTCGGCACAGGCGGCACCGTAACGGGCACAGGCGAGTATTTGAAATCTCAAAAGCCCGACGTAAAGGTGGTTGCTGTTGAGCCGGAAACCTCGCCCGTTCTTTCAAAGGGCGTTGCGGGCGCACACAAGATTCAGGGAATCGGCGCCGGCTTTGTTCCCGACGTGCTGAACACGGAGGTATATGACGAAATTATCACCGTATCCAACGAGAACGCTTTTGCCACCGGCAAGCTGATTGGCAGAAGCGAAGGCGTGCTGGTCGGTATTTCATCCGGAGCGGCGACATGGGCGGCTATTGAGCTTGCCAAGCGTCCCGAAAACAAGGGCAAGACCATTGTCATCATCCTGCCCGACACAGGCGACCGCTATCTATCAACCCCTCTTTTTACAGACTGATACACAAATATTTAAGCCCTCTTTCTCACGGCAAAATGAGAAAGAGGGCTTTGCTTTATAGAAGATCAGATAACTTTTTGGTATGACTGTTTTTCAAAGCCATCAGTTTTCCTTCGTTGGTGATTTCAACAAAAAAAGACATAAATTGACAATTTGTCACGCGTAAATAGTAAAGAAAATGTTGATATTGCAACAAATACGTGCTATAATTTTGCCAATATTTTTAAAAATTATAACTAAAATTGTCAACAAAACAACCGATTGAAAAGGAGGTAAAAAATGCCGATAGTGGAAGCGATTGCAAGCGTAGGAAAAGCGCTGCTTGAGAAGGCGATTGTCGAGGGCGGCCGCGCATTGGCGGATAAGGCGGGTCTGAATTATGAATGGCTCATAGGTGAGCTGACGCATCTGGGAGAGGCGACCTATAAGGAGATGCCGGAGATCGCGCGGAATATCCGCAAGGAGATGAATGACGCGATTGAGAGAAAGATCGATTCCGAGCTGCCTGACGCTCGTGTCGAGAGCGAGTTCCCGTGGCTGGAAAGCGGAGAAGGAGCTACCTTGCGGATGACGGAGCTGACGGACGCGGAGTCTTCGGCAAAGAGCGCTGAGCGTCACCCGGCAAAGATGGCAAAGGACGTGGCGGAACGGCTCGCCGGTGACCCCGAGCGCTTTTCGCAGGAAGCGTGGGAAAGAGCCGACGCTGACGAGAGATTGGCAATGCTGCAGGACGCGTTCCGCGTTATTTGCGAGGAGGCGTGTATTCCGCCGGAGCTGGCAGCGACTGCTGAGCTGACTGACGGAAATCTTCTGTTCACAGAGGACGGCGTGGTGGTTGCCAACACCAATATTTTCCTGCGCACTGATATGAACGGCGAGCTCTACGCGGCGGAGCCGATTCGCGTAACCTTTAACCGCAACCTGCTGGAGATGAGTGAATTTAATTACTATTCTGCTGTCTCAACCCTGTATCACGAAATGATTCACGTGATGCAGCAGGTTTCTGTCGTTGAAGGCGGCGCGTTCACGTATTCTGAGATGGTAAAGGAGTGGGAGCAGGATATCCGCAAAACGCTTTCGCCGGATGGAATAAACCAGCTCGATGAGCTGTATACAGAATATCTCTCGGAACCTATGGAGACCTACGCACACATGCAGCAAGCCTATTTTGAGCTGATGCTGCAGGGCGTTGAAAGAGAGTACGCGGCATCTGCTGCCTGACGAAAGGAGCACAAGCATGGAAAAATATCAACTCAAGCAAACGCTCAGCGAACTGGAGCAGCAGCTGTCAAACCGGCTCAAAACGGAGTTTGTCAGAGAATATGTCAACAAAATGATGCGCCTGATTCGTGAAAATTATACATCCGGATTGGTGCGCAACATCGTGAGCAACGAAGAGAGCGACTTTTATATTGACTACACGCGCGCGCTTTCCGCGGAGATGAAGAGCACTGTCATCAGTGCGCTGACTCAGTGCGGCTTGACGGAAACCGTTTGGTACACCGCCGAAAATTCCGTTAGAATGCCGTTTTTGGTGCCGCTGGAGCAAACGCTCGATTATGACGCCCTCGCGCGTATCGCCCAGAAAACGGAACAGTCCGCCGGTGTTTCTTCTCCTGCTTTTATTCCCGGTGGTGTGGGCGTTGGCGCAATTCTGATTGGT
Organism: uncultured Clostridia bacterium; assembly: GCA_947170465.1. Classification (GTDB taxonomy): domain Bacteria; phylum Bacillota; class Clostridia; order Oscillospirales; family Acutalibacteraceae; genus Ruminococcoides. Next base: position 15,017 of record CAMVTS010000043.1, on the reverse strand, counting down.
ACGCTGGCGCCGATGCCGGTAGTGGCAAAGGTAGCCGTGATTGCGGCAGGCGCCGGCGGCGTCATCTATTCCGGTTACCGCGTTTATTCATCATCAAAAACGACTCCTTCCCAACGTGACGGCAGCAATAACGTGAAGGAGGTGGAAGAATTCTGCCTGCCTGTCGTCAAGAGGAACGCTGCGGAAAACGCCGCGCAGCTTATCCGGTGGATGAGCGAGGTGATTACCGGCGTGCAGAGAGAAGCGGAGGTGTACTGAGATGAGTTTTTCAATCATTGATAAAAACTGCGTGTCCATGCCGCTTGAGGAACTTATCGGTGCGCTGGAGTCACAGGGTATTGAGGCGAACCGGCAGGACGATCTTCTCACACTGGCTGAAATGGTGCCGGACAGCGGCAACGAAGCCGGCATCTACATTACCAGCGCGACAGATGTAGCGATGAAACGGCAGACGAACCTGATCCTGAAAAGCAAAGCCGTGCGGCAGTGGCTGATTGTCCTGGTGGACAACGGCAACCTCAATCAGAGAGAACGCAAAGTGGCAATCGAAACCTTCCGGCTCAAGCTGGCAGGCACGGATAAGGATGTTCTTATCATCTGCGGTGACGTAAAAGAAGCCGCGCAGCAGTTGCCCCCGGCGATTGCCCGGCTGAAAAGGCTGAGCGTCAATCTGGTGCTGATAACAGCCGCTCACAGCGGCGTGGGAAGAAGCAGACTTGCCGGAATTCTCGGAAAGCGCTATCCCGACATGCTCTTTGAGGTCTGCGACGGCGCTTCGCTCGCCGAAAAAAGCGAGGAGGCGCGATATATCATCGTGACCGGCAAACAGCCGGAGCACTTTATGGTGCCGGCTCCGCCGGACAGCGCGCATCGCGTGACGCTGCTGTGCGACGCGGCAGACGACTCACCTGTCAGCTATATCAACAGTGACCGCGCCAAAGCGGAGGTGCTCAACGCGATGGGAAAGACCGGCTGGAATCTCTCCATGTCGTTTCCCCGGTTCTTTATGTTCAGCGCCCGCTATGAAGAATTTTATCAGGAGGCAAAGACCGGCGTCTGCGGCTATGAGGAACTGTTGCGCAACCGTTCTTTTGTCATGTGGAACCAATACGGACTGCCCTGCCTTCACGAAGAATATACATCTGACAATATCAGGGATTTTTTGAAAGCTGTCTGCGTGACAGACAGACTGTTCAGCAAGACGGAGGTGACTGACTCATGAACCAATCTGCCCCAAATACCGTCAATCCCACCCAACTGCGCAAGGAACTGCTGCAGGCGACGGAACAGCTGATGGCGACCTTGCAGTCGGACGGCATGAGTGCGCTGCTGCGTGCCAACTGTCCCGATTTGTATATGCGCACCATCGACAAATACCTTCGTCTGAAAAATCAGGAGTACCGTATTGCGGTTGCCGCCGGTATGTCCGCCGGCAAGTCTTCGGCACTCAACGCCTTTGTCCTGCAATATCCGCTGCTGCCTTACTGCAACACCACCACCACCTGTGTGCCGACGGTGATTCGCTACGGCAAAAAGATCCGGGTAGAGGTTTCTGTCCGCGACAAGAATGACTATAAAAAAGAGACAAAAAGAATCTCCCTGCCTTGCGGCAAGGAAAGCGTCACTCAAGACCAGTTCAACCTGCTCAAGGAGTACTTCGCGTACTGCTACCGGGTGCTGGCGCTCGGTAACGTCGATTATTTTACCAAAGAACCGTCTTTCAACTATATCAAAAACAAAACCAATCCCTCCGCCGGCGACCTGATGCTTTCCGGGGATAACCCCCGTCATGTCGCCATGCTCATACTGACTGCTCTCTGCGCTTATATGGAGAACAACGAGAAGGACGAGGTGCTCAGCGAGGAGCAGCTGAAGGCGCGTAATTTCCAGGGAGAGGTACTGAAGATGCTCGGTCTGGATAAAGACGACAAGTTGTATATTGTGACCGTTTACTGGGACGCGCCGCTGCTTGAAAGGGGACTGGTGTTCTATGATTTGCCCGGTCTCGGAGCGGATAACACGGATCAAAACGGCTATCTCTCGCACGAGACGATTACGATGAATATGCTCGATGAGGTGCAGTCCATGCTGTATATCTACAAGCATGAGATTACCGCGGAGGGGCTCGAAGCCATCACCTGCCTGCTCAACAGCGAAGCTATCCGTGACCTGCAGTCCAAGCAGGATCGCGTGATCGTTGCCATCAACAAGATTGATACTATACGCTCCAACTCATTGGACGTGGCGGTTGCCAATGCTGCCACCAGCCTGAAAAAATTCAACCTTTCGCCGCGCGTGTACCCGATTTCCGCGCGCAGCTACGGCGAGTATGTCTTTACTGAAAACGATGTGGTGCGACTTGAGAACACCTACGCCGCTCAGTACTATCTGGAAGACGACGAGGAACTTGAGGAAGCGGTTGAAAGCGCGAAAAGACGCATTGCCAGAGACGCAAAAAAATATCCCGGCGAGCCCTTTGCCGCAGCGCTGAACGACTACGCCGAAAACGCCATTATCACCAACGCGCTCGAATTTATCAAGAGCCTCTATCAGCTTTGCGCGACTGCCGACCGCGAGATCATGTCGCTGATTAAGCTGTACGACATCGTCGGTGACGACATTACCGCTGCCGGCAGCGCCGTAAAAAACATGCTCGTGGATTTGCGCAAAAAGACTCTCGCTGAATTTCAGGATAACAGCATCAAAAGGATTGAGACAGCTTTTGAGGAAATTGAGACGAAGTCTTCCTTTCAGGAGGAGAGAAATAAACTGAAAAGGAATCTCACCGACGAGATGGCACGTCTGCGCACCAGCACGCTTGATTACTTCCATCAGCAGCTTTCCGCCAACATTCTGAGGGATTATGTCCTTTACTACGAGAAAAGGAATGGCAGAATCGAAAAGAATGAGCCGAATTACAGCCGCTGGGAAAGCTTCAAGAACAGAGTTGTCCGGTACAAATTCCAGACGACCTTCCACGATTATACCGCTTTTCTCAAGGAGCTCATCAAAGAGATTCAGAAAACCTGCCAGTCCTTGAACGAGGAAATCAACAGCGATATCAGCAGAAGTATTGCAAGCTTCAGCAGCGTTATCAACCAGGCGGTTGCCGAGACCGAGGAAAAACTGCTCGTTTCCTTGGAGGGCGAAATCGCTGACAAGGAAGCAATCACGGAAATCTATAACCGGCTGCTTACCGTGCTTGAACGGGCTGCCGCTCAGTTCGGCACGTACGCCGCAGCACTGAAAAGCGATATTTATCAGAGTCTGACCGAGACGGACAATACGGATCAGATGAACGCCGCCCTCGTCAAAATGGCGAACGGCGTTCAGAAAGCTATGAACGAAGAGCTGCTCAAGCTGACCAGCCGTCTGGCTGACAATATGGAGCAAAAGGGCGTAATACGTCGCCATACCATTCATTTAGACCGTAAAAAAGTGCTGCGCTATATTGAGGATAGTTTTGTGCTCACTGAAGAAGAACTCAACCAATACATCGGCGCGATGAATCCTGTCAGTAAGGTCAGACAGTTCTGCAACGAAGGAGTCAGGGGCAAAAAAGCAGCCCTGACAAAGCCGGTGCAGGAGTTTAACACCAAGATAGACAACATGGTGGCGATGTTCACCGACAACAGCCAGTTTGGCTCTGTGCAGGATACAATCAAGAGCTATCTCACGTTGCTTTTCGCTCTGAGTCAGCAAATGGAATGCGGCAGTTTGCTCGACGACATGATCAAACGAATCAGTGAAGACGGTCGGTGGCAATCTGAGCGCGACAATGTTGACGGTGTGGATTATGCCGCTCTTGACAGTGAAATCAGGAGGAATATCAAAACGGTGCAGGAGGAAATGATATGCTGAATTTCAAACCCCTTGGCGCATACGGCTCCGATTTGCTTGACGGCTACAGTGTCAGTGCCCTGTATCAGGTCTTGACCGGTGCGCAGGAGGATGTGTATGAAAACCTCACAGCCGATGAGGTGGCGCTGATCCGCTCCGTTTTTGAGGCGCTGACCGACAACGAGAGCTTCTCTACCGGCGGCAAGAATAATTACTATACTATCCGCAGGCTCGGCGTGGACAATGCCGACGAACAAAACAGCTACAACACCGATCAGGCGGTACTCTGCAACGCGGTGCAGTCGCTGCTGTGCTGCGGTGATTCTGTCGGTGTTTCCATCTGCAGCGAAAAAGGCGTTGTCCGGGCCATGGTGCAGGGCAAAGGTCTCAGCCGCCGCGGTGCCGAAGCCGCGCTGCGTTCATGGACGGAGTGCGCAGAGCTGGAGGAGTATCATCCCAATATGGAAAAACTCGGCTTTTCAGGCTATGCTACCATCCTTCGGCAGGATACCGACAGGGAGGTGGAGCCAAACGCCTTCTCCAACTGGATGACCGCGTTGGCTGACGCCGGTATCAAAGAGGATTTTACCGTTACCGCCTTCACCGAAAAGCTCAGTGAAGTAACCGTTAAGCAGAAGATTGAGCGTCTGAGCGCTCTTTCCAAACAGCTTTCGCTGTTGCAGGATATCGGTATAAACATCGATATCGGCGTTACCGACAGCGAAAACATCGCCTTCAACAAAGGCGATTGGAACCCCAAAAAGGCAATTCATGTCATGGGTCAGTACAAGACGAGCAGCGAAACGCTCGGCGACAGCATCAGCGCTTCCGTCAGCCGCACCACCCGTCTGGCAGTCATCGACGCGCTGCAAAAGCGCGTGACCTTCGCGCTGAACGAACTCGGCGACAACCTGCTCACCGGCATGTACCGTGTGTATCTTGTTTGTTCGGCGCGCAATATCTCTGATTACAACGTCATCACCTCCATTCTCACCGCGGCTCTCAACCGCCGCCGCTACGGGGTTTTCTGGACGGATAACAGCCGCGCGTTGTCGAGCGTCCGCAGTGCCGCAGAGTTGCCGGCAAAAAATCTGCACCATCTCTTTGCACTGCCCGAAAAGGATTTCCCGGGTTTCAGGCGCAGTAAAAACGCCCGCCTTTCCGTCAACAGCGTCGATGAGGATGGTGAAATCAGGCTCGGCGAAATGTATTGGAACGGCACACTCACCGATACTCCCTTCCGTGTGAAAAAAAACAAGCTCAACCGCCATCTGTCCGTCTTTGGCATGACGGGCTGCGGCAAGAGTAATACTGTTTTCAGCCTGATAGAGCAGTCCGGCGTGCCTTTCCTGGTGATTGAGCCGGTCAAGGGTGAATACCGCGGCTTCAAGCGAATCTACAGTGATTTGCAGGTGCATCACATGGATCCGCAGCGCGAAGGCGTGCTGCGCGTCAATCCATTCTGGTTCCCGCCGGAGGGTTCGCTGTCCTTCCACATGGACGCGATTAAGAAAATCATCAGTTCCGCGTTCTCACTCTATGCCGCGATGCCGAATATTCTGGAGCAGTGTATTTATAACTGCTACGTCAACAAGGGCTGGAACATCGTCCGCAGCACCAACATCTATTCCGGCAAGGTGCCGGAGGAGTATCTCTATCCAACCTTCTCCGACTTGTGCGGCGAGATTGAAAGCTATCTCGACAAGAGCGGCTTTGTCGGCGAAACGCTCAGCACCTACCGCGGTGCGCTGCTCTCGCGCCTGAAATCCTTTACCACCGGTATCAAGGGCGTACTGCTGAACAGCGCGGCTCACCCGGATTTCAACAGCTGGCTCAACGCCCGTCATGTGGTTGAACTGGACGGTTTAGCGGATGACGCGGATAAGAGCGTTGTTATGGGTACGCTGATTATGCAGTATTTCCAGTGCGTCAAGGCGCATGTCCCGCTGCAAAACCGCCTGAACCACCTGATTGTGGTGGAGGAGGCGCACCGTCTGTTCAAGAACGGTCCCCAAGGCGGCAATCCTGAGGTAGCGGCGCCCGAAGCGCAGCTGGTGGATACGCTTTCTAATATGATGGCGGAGATTCGCGCCTATGGCGAGGGCTTCATCATTGTTGACCAGAGTCCCTGCAAGATTGCCGCAGACGTGGTGAGCAATTCCAGCACTAAAATCATTCACCGCCTGGATAACCGCCGCGACATCGACATGATTGAGGATTCCATGCTGATGGAAAACCTCTCGATGACCGTCTCCGCATTGTCGCAGGGAGACGCGTTGGTACGCACGGAGGGAATGGATAAGCCCGTCCGCCTGCATATTTCCAGAAGTAAATTCAAGGACTACGGCGAGAAAATCATCATGCCTCCGGCACAGGAAAACCTTGACAGCGCCTCACAGGTGGATTTCATCCTCAACAATGACAGCTTCTCCGCAGAGTACGGCGGATTGATGGTACGCTTTGTCAATCATATGCTCCTCGACGACCTTGACAATGCGCCGCAGTTCTTTTCGGCAACCCTCAAAAAGCTCGAAACCATGCTCTATCTCCACGGCTATTCTGATATTGCCGCTCACGGCGGTAAGCAGTTTTATTTGCTCCTGCTGCGCGGCGGCGTGAAAAAAGCGCTTGATCTGAGCTATCCGCAGGATCATTTTCTCAAGCTTCAGGCGCAGATGTTTGCCGCCCATTTTTGCGCAATCCTTGCGGACGGCAGCATCAAGAAAAAGGAAATCAAAGCCTTTGACGCTTTCCGCGCCGAGGTGCTGCACGAGCTGATAGAAAGGAAGAATCGCAACGGTGCGCCTGCCGTTCACGGCATTGCCCGGCTCTGCGGCTTCTACTCTATCTATTCAGACCTTCTGCTGTGGCTTGCCGCGATGATTCCGGACGGAGCGGTGGATTCTAACAGTGCGCAGACGCTGTCGATTGAAGCGGTTCAGCAATTGGTTGAGCCGTTCTGGACAGAGCTGTTTGTCATTCCGCCTGCCCTGCCCGTCAAGGATAATATCGTGCTGCTACTGCGCATGGTATATCGCAGTACAGCCGGAACCGGTAAATAACAGATAAACCGCCGCGCCTATGACATACGTATGGCGCGGCGGTATTTTTGGCTTCTTTAATACTAAAAGAAATGCAGATAGAGATTATCCTCAGTTTGGTTTTCATACTAATACCTAAGTAAACGCTGATTTAAAAGATAAACTTTTAATAGAATCTGTAGGGGAGCCCCTTGTGGGCTCCCGGCAAACGCAGTAAAACTGCGTTTGCCATGACAGCCACAAGGGCTGTCACTACAATGTTTTGGAAAGAATGGGTTTATTCAGTGTTTACCTAATAAAAAGCAGACAATCTTTGCGGTCTATTTTCCGCAAAATATAAGTCTACTTTCTATCAGGAATTAGTATCAGACGAAAAAACTGACAAAAATAATTATATCCCTTGACGAAAAAGGATTTGAATTGTATAATAGTCATAGTTATTGCTATTATTATTTGCATAATGAAGCACTTTGCCGAAGATATACATTTCAACAAAGTGCTGATGACAGTTCCTTTTTTCTTTTTTAGCAAAATCCTGTTGAAAACTATCGCAGTGAAAGCCAAGCTGAACTGTGTTTTAGTTTTATAAATTCTTGTTTTCATTTGTTTGGCGCGTGCCAATGTCTGGTATTTTGCAATACGGGGTCAGCAGACAGACCCAAAGGAAAACAATGTTTTTCAAAAAATTGCATTAAAATCAGAAGGAGGAAATTTTCTTATGATGCAAAAAATCAAACGGCCATTAAGCATTATCTTATCAATCATGATGGTCGTCAGTCTGTTCACCGTTGTTCCGTTCACGGCGAGCGCGGCAGAAGAAACAAAAACCGTCACATGGGATAATAATAGCCTTCAAAAGACCAGCGGCGGAAAATCTTCCGGCGGTGTAACTCTTACTACAGAGCAAGGCAATACCCGTGTGAACGATTGTTTCTATAGTGGAAGAGGCAGCGCCACCTTTACGGCACCCGAAGGATCGGTATTCACCAAGATTGAACTCAAGAATGCTGAGTATTATGATTCCCTTAATTTCCCCGGTGCCACAGTTGCGGAAAGCGGCGGATATTGGGATGACATGATTCCGGAAGACCCAGAATGGGTGCCATATTATACAGTTACATGGACAGGTGAATCATCAGAAGCAACCTTCTCAGGTGCTGTTTACGGCATTCAGTCCATCGTGTTCACGCTTAAGAGCTCTGCTCCCGAGCCTGCTCCCACGACGGTCACCGTTAAATACGCCGACGCATTCGGCTGGGGTGACATACACGTCTACTATTGGGACAGCGAAGTCGACGGTCCTGAGTGGCCGGGTGCTCCGATGGACAAGGCTGAGGTCAACGACTACGGAGAGCAGGTCTATACCGCTGAAATTCCCGCTGACGTCGATGGTATCATCTTCAACGGCAACGGCAACCAGACCGAAGATATCACCGTGGGTATCGCGAACGGCACTCTGTGGTACCCCACCGACGAGCGGAATGGATTAGGCCACTACAAGGTCGGGCGCGTTGACGCTCCCACCGAGCCCACAACCGTAGAGCCCACAACCGTAGAGCCCACGACCGTAGAGCCCACGACCGTAGAGCCCACAACCGTAGAGCCCACGACCGTAGAGCCCACGACCGTAGAGCCCACGACAGTGCCTGCGACCGAGCCCCCGACCGTAGAGCCCCCGACGGAGCCTGATCCCGTTACCGTCGTTACGGCTATGATCGACGCGCTCCCGGATCCGGCTAACGTCACCCTTGACAACGAGGCGCAGGTAAATGCTGCAATGGCGGCATATATGGTGCTGACCGACGAGCAGAAGTCTGCGATCGGTTCGACCGCGACCACTAAGCTGTACGCTAACGCTACAAAAATCAACGACCTCACGGCAGTCAAGGCTGTTACCGATCAGATCAACGCGCTTCCGGCTGAACTTACCCTTGACAACGAGGAAGCCGTTCAGGATGCAAGAGGAGCGTATGACAATCTGACCACCGCCCAGAAGGAAATCTTCGACCAGGCTGTTCTCACGAAGCTGACCGACGCCGAGGCGAAGATCGCCGATCTCAAGGCTGCGCAGGCTGTTACCGATCAGATCGACGCGCTCCCGGCTGTCGAGAATATCACCGTCGAGGACACTAAGGCGGTTCAGGACGCAAGAACCGCTTATAACGCGCTGACTCCCGCTCAGCAGAAGCTCGTCGACGCAGACACGCTCGCGAAGCTGACCGATGCTGAGGAAAAACTCGACGCGATCACAGCTGCCGAGCCGGTTGAAGAACTGATCGACGCGCTTCCCGCTCCCGGCGAGATCACCGTTTACGATAAGGCGCAGGTAGAGGCTGCAAAGGCAGCTTACGACGCGCTGACCGACGCTCAGAAGGCTGAGGTCGACGAAGAACTCGTCACCAAGCTGAATGACGTCGTGAGCGCCCTCGCTGACGCACAGGCTGTCAGAGCCGTTGAACTCAAGATCAACGCCCTGCCCGCAGCTTCCAACGTCACCGTAGACGATCAGGAAGCCATCGAGGACGCACAGGCTGCTCTCGACGATCTCCGCGACGACCTCAAGAACCGCGTATCCCTCGGATACCGCACCAAGCTCGCTTTGGATCAGGCTGCTCTTGCCAACGCGCTTGACCAGGCTGCTGCCGACGAAGTTGCAGAGATGATCTCCGCACTGCCCGCAGCTGCTAATGTCGCCATTACTGACAAGGAAGACATCGAAGCGGCAAAAGAAGCATTTGACGCACTGACCGACGCTCAGAAGAGAAGAGTCAGCCTGGCTAACAGAACCAAGCTCGACCGTGTGCTGAACGCACTCGCTGACGTTGAGGACGAAATTACTGCCGATGCCGTTGAGGACATGATCAAGGCGCTTCCCGCTGCCGCTGACGTGACCGTAGACGACAAGGACGCGATCGAAGAAGCACAGGCTGCCTTCGACGCACTGACCGACAACCAGAAGTCTTATGTCAGCCTTGTCAGCAAGATGAAGCTCAGACTGGACGGCGCTGCTCTCGTCAACGCTGAGAACCAGGCTGCTGCCGACGCTGTTGCCGAGCTGATCGAGGCTCTCCCGGCTGCCAATGCCGTCACCGTAGACGACAAGCCTGCCATCGAAGAAGCACAGGCTGCTTTCGACGCGCTGACCAATACCCAGAAGAACATGGTTTCTCTTGCCAACAGAACCAAGCTCGCCGCCGACCAGGCTGCCCTCAAGGAAGCCGAGGACGAGGCTGCTGCCGACGCTGTTGAAGCAATGATCGAAGCGCTTCCCGCTGCTGCTGACGTTACCCTCGATGACAAGCCTGCCATCGAAGAGGCAAGAGCTGCTTACGACGCGCTGACCTACAACCAGAAGAAACTCGTTGTTCTGGGCGACAGACTCAAGCTCGTTGCTGACGAAGCTGCTGTCCAGAAGATCGAAAAAGATATCGCTGCTGCTCAGGCAGTTACCGATCAGATCAATGCACTTCCTGCTGCCGAAGATGTCGCTGTCAGCGATACCCTCGACGTAGCAAGCGCAAGAGCTGCTTACAACAATCTGACCGACGACCAGAAGGCTTATGTTGACGACGAAACCGTTCAGAAGCTCACCGACGTTGAAGACGCTCTCGCCGAAAAGGTTGAGGTCGCCACTGTTATCGCGCTCATCGACGCGCTCCCCGCTGCTGAGGATGTTACCCTCGCAGACCGCACCGTTATCGACTCCACCGGCGTTGCTTACGATCTGCTCACCGACGATCAGAAGGCTCAGATCGATCCCGAGACCGCTCAGAAGCTGTTTGACGCTCAGGCTGCTCTCGCTAAGATCGACTCCGACATGAAGGCTGCTGATGAAGTTGCCAAGATGATCAATGATCTTCCTTCTGCTACCAACGTTACCCTTAACGACAAGGACGCTATCGAAGCTGCAAGCGCTGCTTACGACGCGCTGACCGACGCTCAGAAGGATTACGTACCCCTTTCCAGCAAGCTCAAGCTCACCGTTGACAAGGGCGCTCTCGACGCTGCGATCAAGATCGCAGAGGACGAGGCTGCTGCCGACGCTGTTGAGAAGATGATCGAAGAGCTTCCCGCTCCTGCCGACGTCACCCTCGACGACAAGACCGCTGTTGAGGATGCAAGAGCTGCTTATGACGCACTGACCAACGCTCAGAAGAGAATGGTCAACCTGACCGACAGAGTGAAGCTCGCTGCCGACGAGGCTGCGATCCAGAAGATCGAGAACGATATCGCTGCTGCCGTCGCTGTCACCGAGCAGATCAACGCACTGCCCGCCGCTGAGGACATCACCCTCGACGACGCGCGCGCTGTAATGGCTGCACGCGGTGCTTACAACAACCTGACCGACGACCAGAAGGCGCTGGTTACCGACGACACCGTTCAGAAGCTCACCGACGCTGAGGATGCGATCGTAAGCGCTCTCACCGTTGAGACCGTTAAGACCATGATGAACGTTCTGCCTGCCGCTGAGGATGTTACCTACAACGACAAGCCCTTCATCGAGGCTACCAGATCCGCTTACGACGATCTGACCGACGCTCAGAAGGCTCAGATCGACGACGAGACTCTCCAGAAGCTCACCGACGCTGAGGACGCTCTCGCTCTGATCGAGGCTGACAAGGAAGCTGCCGACGCTGTTGCCGCTATGATCGAGGCACTGCCCGCCGCTACCAAAGTCACCCTCAACGATAAGGACGCCATCGAAGCTGCAAGCGCTGCTTACGATGAACTCACCGACGCTCAGAAGGCGTTCGTTCCCGCTGCCGACAAGATCAAACTCGCCGTTGACAAGGGCGCTCTCGACGCAGCTCAGAAGGCTGCCGATGACGAAGCCGCTGCCGACGCTGTTGAGAAGATGATCGAAGACCTGCCTGCTCCTGCCGACGTTACCATCGACGACAAGGCTGCAGTAGAAGAGGCAAGAGCTGCTTACGACGCTCTCACCGACGCCCAGAAGAAACTCGTTGTTCTGGGAGACAGAATCAAGCTCAATGCTGACGAAGCTGCTATCCAGAAGATTGAGAACGATATCGCTGCTGCTCAGGCTGTTACCGACATGATCAACGCGCTTCCCGCCGCTGAGGATGTTACCATGGACGACGCCCGCGACATCATCACCGCGGCTGCCGCTTACAACCTCCTGACTCCCGATCAGAAGCCGCTCGTTACCGAGGAAACCGTTCAGAAGCTCAAGGATGCTCAGGACGGCCTCAGAAGCGCTGCTCAGGTCGAGATCGTCAAGGATATGATCAACGAACTTCCCGCCGCTGAGGATGTTACCCTTGCCGACAAGGAAGATATCGAGACCGTAAGAGATGCTTACGACGCTCTTACCGACGCTCAGAAGGAGAAGATCGACGAAGAGACTCTCCAGAAGCTCACCGACGCCGAGGATGCTCTCGCTAAGGCTGAGGCTGACAAGGCTGCCGCTGACGCTGTTGACGAGATGATTAAGGCGCTGCCCAATCCGCTTAGTGTTACTGCTGACGATAAGGACGCTGTCGAAGCCGCAAGAGCTGCGTTTGACGAGCTGACCGACGCGCAGAAGAACCTTGTTCCGCTTGTTGACAAGGTAAAGCTCGCGCTTGACGAGGCTGTGCTCGACGCTATTGCAAAGGCTGCGGACGCGGCTGCCGCGCAGGCTGTCAAAGACATGATTGACGCGTTGCCTGAGGATATCACTGAGGACGACAGAGCCGCTGTTGAAGCTGCAAGAGCTGCTTATGATGAGCTCACTGATGCTCAGAAGGAACTGATTGACGAGGATACTCTCAAGAAGCTCACTGACGCTGAGGACAGCCTGAACCATAAGATTCTCTTAGGAGACGCAAACGGCGACGGTGTTGTCGATATCAGCGACGTAACCGCAATCCAGATGCATGTTGCAGAAATGAAGGTTCTCGAAGGCGACCAGCTCCGTGCCGCTGATGTGAACATGGACGGCGAAGTTGCTATTGACGACGCTAGTATTCTGCAGGTATATCTTGCTGAGACCGAAGTGGCTTATCCCATCGGCGAGTGGATTTAATCGCATAGCATAACAAACAAGAATCCTGCCGCGTTTGCGGCAGGATTCTTTGTTGATAGGACTCTGTACACCGAGGTTTTTATAGTCTTCTTTCACTATTGACAAGTCAATTCATTGGAGATGTTACTATTTTGCTGTTCTTGCTTGATTATATGCGATACTAATAAAATGTACATTGCAGGTTTTGCTAAATTATATTGACAGCAACCAATATGTTCTATATAATTAATCTCGTATATATTCACTGAATATATGCGCTGTTATAATAAAAAATTGATACGGAAGAACATCCACAGGAGGTTAATATGAGTGAGAAAAAAACCGGATTCCCCTCAATAGATAAACCTTGGCTGAAGCTGTATTCAGAGAAAACTCTCAATGCGGAAGCCCCTAAATGCAGTATCTATGAGTTCTTGGAACAGAATAACCGCGACTATCCGCAGGATATCGCCATTAATTACCTTGGACGCGAGATCAATTACAAAACGCTTTTCGAGAATATCGACAAGACAGCGAAGGCGTTCGTTGCTGCCGGCGTTAAAAAGGGTGATATCGTCACCGTAGCGCTGCCCAGCGTACCCGAGGCGCTTTACTGCGTCTACGCGCTCAACAAGCTCGGCGCGATTGCCAACATGGTTCACCCCTTAGCCGGTCATCCCGATTTGATCTTTTATCTCAATGAGGTCGGCAGCGAGCTGATGGTGCTCTTTGACGCTACCTATCAGATACTTTCCGACTATTTTAAGGAGACAAAGGTAAAGCGCGCCGTTGTGGTGTCCGCCGGCGATTCTATGCCTTTCGTTATTAAAAAGCTTTATTCACTGAAAAACAAAAAACTCGATCTGCCGAATGACGGTTTTGCCGTTCACTGGCAGAGCTTTATTCAGGCCGGCGCTGATACGCCGCTGCCCGTTGTAAAGAAGGATCCTGACTCCACTGCGGTCATCTCTCATACCGGCGGTACCACCGGCAGTCCGAAGGGCTGCATGTGCTCGGACAATAACTACAACTCGATGATTGTCCAGATTGGTAATGTGCTGAACGTACAGCGCAAGGAGAGCCAGCTTGCCGTGCTGCCTCCGTTTATCAATTACAGCCTTTGCTCCGCCATGCTGGAGCCTATTGCACTCGGCACCACTTGTATTCTGCTGCCCAAGTACGAGCCTGAAAAGTTCTATGAGTACGCAAAAAAGTACAAGCCCAACTACATAACCTCCATTCCGCCTTACTGGGAGGCGCTGCTCGGCTTAGAAATACCCAAGGGGCTGGATATGTCCTTCCTGCGTATGCCGGTATACGGCGGCGAAGCGATGGCGCCCCAGAATGAAGCGGCTGTCAATGAAATTCTCCAATCGCTCGGTGTACGCAATCCAATGTCAAAGGGTCTTGGCATGACAGAGCTCATTTCGGCGGCAACGCTGACGAGCTTTGACGGCACGATGACCGACAGCGTGGGCGCACCCTTGCCCAAGGTCAACTGCATGATTGCCGATCCCGACACGGCAAAGGAGCTGCCCTACAACACTGAGGGCGAGATTTGCTTCTCCGGTCCCACCGTCATGATTGGCTATTACGAAAATCAGGAGGCAACCGATGATCTGATTAAGACCGACGAAAACGGTGTGCGCTGGCTGCATACAGGCGATTTGGGAACGCTTGACGAAAGAGGCGTTCTGCGCATCACAGGCCGTATCAAGCGCATTCTGATGACAAAGGGCAAGGACGGCAATGTTACCAAGCTGTTCCCGGTGCGCATCGAAAACGTTGTCAACGAGCACCCCTCTGTCCGCGTGAGCTGCGTCATCGGTATTCCCGATGAGGAGCGTGTGAACTATCCCAGAGCCATTGTCGAGCTCAACGACGGCGTTACGCCTTCCGACACGCTGGCAAACGATATCAAGCGCTACTGCGCGGAGCATTTGCCTGATTATTCGCTGCCGGATGAGGTAGTGTTCACCGAAGCGCTGCCGCGTACTGCGCGCGGCAAGATTGATTATCGTGCGCTTGAAAAGGAAGTCCAGCAATAATCTGTTTTATACAGCGATTTTTCAGTTATTATATCACTCATTCAGCTTTATTCAAAATTGACAAAAGTGTGATAACTCTTG
>CAMVTS010000042.1 GCA_947170465.1 uncultured Clostridia bacterium | reverse complement strand
GGGCTCCCCTACAGATTCTATTAAAAGTTTATCTTTTAAATCAGCGTTTACTTAGCAAATAGAAAGCTTCTAATACTAATTCCTGATAGAAAGTAGACTTATATTTTGCGAGGATATTTTTCGCAAGACAAGGCGAAGGACGCGGCAAGGCTGGCGCCTTGCAAGGACGACAACGCAGTATTGCGGAAAATAGACCGCAAAGATTGTCTACTTTTTATTAGGTATTAGTATAAATCCCGCCGTCGCAGAGAGGTCAGTCAACGCGCTTTTTTTCCAAAGGCGGGAGAAAGCGTCCGCCGACGCTCATGTATTCTTATCGACTGTGTGGAAGGTTTTAAGGTTGCCGGTCTTTTCGCTGCGCTTGTCGAGCTCGGCAAGCACGTCCTCCAGCGGAATACCCTGCTGTACCATCATCACGGTGAGATGGTAGATTAAATCGGCGATTTCATAAACGGTCTCGCTATTGTCGCCGTTTTTGGCGGCAATAATCGTCTCGCTGCACTCCTCGCCCACCTTCTTGAGAATCTTGTCGAGTCCCTTGTCCAGCAGGTAGCAGGTGTAGGAGCCTTCCTTGGGGTTATCACGTCTGTTTTCCACGGTCGCGTACAGCGCCGCAAGCACTTCTCTGTCGTTCATAGGTACCTCTTATTGTAATTTTTTGAAAAAGCAGCTGTGACTGCCGGTATGGCATGCCGCGCCGGTCTGCTCAACGGTGATGAGCAGGGTGTCGTCGTCACAGTCCGCGTAGATATCTATCACCTTTTGAAGATGGCCGGAGGTCGCTCCCTTGTTCCAGAGCTCCTGCCGGCTTCTCGACCAGAACCAGGTGTAGCCGGTCTCAAAGGTCTTTTGCATGCTCTCGCGGTTCATGTACGCGAGCATGAGCACCTCTCCGGTGGATTTTTCCTGAATGATTGCCGGAATCAAGTCCGCCTTTACAAAATACTTTTCTACGTCCATGGTGATGTCTCCGCCGCCTCAATGGCTTCTTTCAGGTTGAGTGAGCCGCTGTAAATCGCCTTGCCGCAAATCGCGCCGTAGAGATTGAGCGCCGTGAGGTTGACGATATCCTGCAATACCGCAACGCCGCCGCTGGCGACAATATGGCAGGAAACGCTGTTGGAAAGCGCTTCAAGCTGTTTCAGGTTCGGTCCCGCAAGCGTGCCGTCCTGCTCGATGTCGGTGAACACGATAGTCCGCACGCCGGCGTCCTCCATGTGCTTGGCAAGCTCAATATAGTCGATTTCGGAATTGTCCAGCCAACCCTCGGCGCGTACCATACCGTCGCGCGCGTCAATGCCAACGACAATGCGGTCGCCGTATGCCTTCACCGCGTCGCGGACAAGCTGCGGATTTTTGACCGCCGCGGAACCGAGAATCACGCGGTTCACGCCATGCGAAAGGTAATATTCCACCGCCTTCATGTCGCGGATGCCGCCGCCTACCTCTACGGACAAGCCGGAGGACCTGGCGACATCGGCTATCAATTCGGCGTTGACGAGCTTCGCGTCCTTGGCGCCGTCGAGGTCGACCATGTGCATCCAGGAAGCGCCTGCCTCCACAAAGGACTGCGCCGCTTCGTAGGGTGAATCGGCAACCTGTCCGGCGGTGGCGTAATCGCCCTTGACAAGACGGACTGCCCTGCCCTGATAAATATCTATTGCGGGTAAAATAATCATTTATAACACTCCCTTGGTGGAAAGCGGCTTGCCGGTGCCGCTGGGCTGAACCGCCAGCCGCAGGGCATGGGCGCATGCCTTGTAAAGCGCCTCGGTGATGTGGTGGGAATTGTCGCCGTAAAGCGATTTGAGGTGCAGGGTAAGCTGCGCGTTGAACGCCAGCGCGCGCATGAACTCAACCGTCATGGCGCAGTCATAGCCGCCGCAGACAGCCTGCGGAAACGCCGCGTCAAAGACAAGGAACGGTCTGCCGCTGACGTCAACGGAAGCAAAAGCGAGCGCTTCGTCCATGGGCACATAGAAGCTGCCGAAACGCGCAATCGAGCCCTTGTCGCCCAATGCTTCGGCAAACGCCTTGCCGAGCACTATGCCGGCGTCCTCAATGGTATGGTGACAATCGACCTCCAAATCGCCCTTGACGGTCAGCTCCAAGCCGAAGCCGCCGTGGGTGGCGAAGGAATTGAGCATGTGGTCAAAAAAGCCGATACCGGTGTCAAGTCTGACCGCGCCGCCGTCCAGATTTAAGGTACAGCGGATTTCGGTTTCCTTTGTTTTGCGTTCAATTGCGGCGGTTCTCATGCCATCACCTCTAAATATTCTTCAATAGAATTAAGAACTGCCGCGACCTCTTCCTCTGTGCCGGCTGTCACGCGGAGATAACCGCCCATCAGACGAATCACAATGGATTTCTGTTTGAGATAATCAAAGATTTCCTTGGCGTGACCGGTCTTGATAAAGACGAAGTTCGCGACGCTCTTGTAAACCGCAAAGTCGCTGTTCTTTGACAGCTCCAATAAACCATTATACAGGGTTTCGCGGTTTTTGACAAGCGCTTTCAGGCGATTTTCGAGATATTCCTTGTGTCGGTAGATGATTGTGCCTGCCATCTGGGAAAAGCTGTTGACGTTGTAGGGCGATTTGACCGCCTTAATCGCGCGCGAGATGGTCTCGTTGGCGACGGCAAAGCCGAGCCGCAGCGCCGCCGAGCCAATCGCCTTGGAAGCGGTGCGGAAGATGATTAAATTGGCATACTGCTCCACCTCGCCGAGCAGGCTCTGGTTCCAGAAGTCCATGTAGGCTTCGTCGAGAATCACCAGCGCGCTGACCGAGGTAACGAGCTTTCTCGCCTGTTCAGCGGTGATACCTCTGCCTGTCGGGTTGCAGGGATTGGAAAAGAGCACTAGCTGAATGTTGTCGCGGTTCACCTTGTCAATCAGCGCGTCCACGTCGATATCGAGCGCTTCATTCTTGATGAACGTGTCACATTCGACCTCACAGATGGAGGAATAGAACTGATACATGGAGAAATCCGGCGAGACAACCAGCATTTTGTCGCCCTTTTGCAGAAAGGCGGACTCAATGAGGAAAATCAGCTCGTCGGAGCCGTTGCCGGCGGTGACAAACGCCGGATTCAAGCCATAATATTCCGCAAAAGAATAAACAAGACCGGTCGCCATCGGGTCGGGATAACGGTTAAAGTCAAGGGAATCGAGCCCTGCCTTGATTTCATCGCGGATATCGTCCGGCAGTGTGACCGGACACTCATTGGCGTCCAGCCGGATGCTGTAGGTGCCGCTGATGGGCTCATAGGGCACCAGATTGACAATTTTGTCGTTTAACTGATACATATAAACATTTCCTTTAGTCGAGGTCAAAGCGCACCTTGATGGAATTGGCGTGAGCGGTGAGTCCTTCGGTGCCGGCAAAGCGGATGACATCCTGCGCGTCGGCACGGAGCGCTTCCTCGGTGTAGTAAATGAAGCTGGATTTCTTGATGAAGCTGTCAACGGACAGCGGCGAGAAAAACCGCGCTGTTCCGCTGGTCGGCAGAACATGGTTGGGACCGGCGAAATAATCGCCGAGCGGCTCCGGACTGTAATTGCCGAGAAATACGGAACCGGCGTTGTCGAGCTTGCCGACGTACTCCATGGGATTCTGACAGCAGACCTCCAAATGCTCGGGCGCAAGCTCATTGGCGAATGCCACCGCCTGCTTCATATCGCTGCAGACAATCATCGCGCCGAAGTTGTCAAGCGAGCTTTCGATAATCTCTTTTCGCTCCAAGGTCTGCATCTGACGGACAAGCTCTTCCTTGGTCTGTTCGGCAAGGGCTTCGCTGTCGGTCAGGAGAATCGCCGAAGCGAGACGGTCGTGCTCCGCCTGACTCATGAGGTCAGCCGCGAGGAATTTCGGATTGGCGGAGCTGTCCGCGATAATCAGAATCTCGCTGGGACCGGCAATCATGTCAATATCGACCGTGCCGTAGAGCAGCTTCTTGGCGGTGGCGACGAAGATGTTGCCGGGGCCGACAATCTTGTCCACCTTGGGGACGGTCTCGGTGCCGTAAGCCAGCGCCGCGACTGCCTGCGCGCCGCCCATCAGGAAAATGCGGTCAACGCCGGCGACCTTTGCCGCAGCGACAATATTCGGATTCGGGGTGCCGTCCTTCTGCGGAGGCGTGACCATAATCAGCTCCTCTACCCCGGCGATTTTAGCCGGAATCGCGTTCATCAGGACGGAGGAAGGATACGCCGCCGTGCCGCCGGGTACGTAGATGCCGACGCGCTTGAGTCCGCGGACGCGCTGTCCCATCATCACGCCGTTTGCCTTGGTAGTCATCCAAGACTGCTGCACCTGTCTCTGGTGAAAATCGGCGATATTCACCGCCGCCTTGACGACAGTGCGCAGATAGTCGGGATTGCATTTTTCCATCAGGCTCTCCATTTCGTCCTTGGAAATTTCGGTATGCTCCGGCGCCTTGCCGTCAAATTTTATCGTGTATTCCCTGACCGCCTTGTCGCCGTTTTCGCGGACGTTTTCGAGAATCTCGGAAACGGTGGGAATGACGTTTTTATCGGAATTCTGCGCCCTCTTTTTGAGCAGCTCTATAAACGCATATTCCTTCTTGCCGTCTGCTTTTACGGTGGTAATCATCGGGTTACTGCCTCCAGTTTCTTCTGTAAATCTTCTATTTCGTGCTTGCGCAGCTTCAGGCTGGCGGTGTTGGCGATTAATCTGGCGGAAATGTCCGTCACCCACTCAATCACCTCTAGGCCGTTGGCTTTCAGGGTGGAGCCGGTCTCGACGATATCGACAATGCCGTCCGCCAGTCCGACCAGCGGCGCCAACTCCACGGAGCCTTCTATCTTGATGATGCGCACGTCCATGTCCTTGTCGTCAAAGAAGGCGCGCGTGACGTTGGGATATTTGGTGGCGACGGTCTTGGTGTTGTAGCCGCCGTAGAAATCAAAGTCTTTTTTGGTGGCAAGGGCGAATTGGCACTTGCCGAATCCGAGGTCGAGCAGCTCATAAAAGGAGCTGCCGTGCTCCAGTATCGTGTCCTTGCCGACGACGCCGAGGTCGCAGACGCCGTGCTCGACATAGGTAATCACGTCCGCTGCCTTGGCGAGCACGACCTCAAAGTCGTTGTCGCCGACCGGCAGAATCAGCCGTCTGCCCTTGTCGCGCACCTCGTCGCAGTTGTAACCAATCTGTTCGAGCAGCTCGATGGTTTTCTTTTCCAATCTGCCCTTGGTCAGGGCAATTCTGAGTGGCTTCATGCTATGTTAATCCTTTCGGTTATTCAACAGTGACAACGCTCTCAATGCCGCGCGTTCCGGCAAAGGCTTCGGTTTCCTCCAAGGTCGGAAGAACGCTGAACTGCGCCTTTTTGCCCTCGGCAATCAGGTCGGTCACCAAGGCGATTGCCTCCATCTCCTTACCGTCGGCGGCGTAAACCAGCACCTCCGGCTTGTCGGAATAGCTGACGGAGCCGTCGGAGAGACGGAGCAGGGTCAGCGCATCGGTGTCAATCGCAAAGCCGGCGGCGCCCATAGGCTTGCCGAATTCGGAGAGCAGGCTGTCGTATCTGCCGCCGGTAATCACCGCGTCGCCGATTCCGCTGACATAGCCGGAAAAGACAAAGCCGGTGTAGTAATCGTTGCGCTGTACCAGTCCGAGGTCGATAATCACCTTGTCGCCCAGTCCCAGAGAAGACAGGCTGGTGTAGAGCGTATGGAGGTATTCCAGCGCCGACTGCGCCTGAGTACCCTCGCAGATACGTGCCGCCTTCTCTATCACCTCGTCGCCGCCGAAGAGTGACGGCAGACTGCGAATCGCGGAGACGGACTTGCTCGGAGCGAGCTTATCAAGCAGGTTGTTGAGCGCGGAATAGTTCTTGCTCTCGATGGAGACGCGGATTCTTTCCTTGTAATCCTCGTCGATATCCAGTCCGTCGGAGAGCGCGTCAAAGACCTCGGCGTGACCGAGCTCAATGCGGAAGTCGTCCGCGACGGAGGAAATCGCGCTGATGGCGGTGGTGAGAATCTCCAAATCGGCGCGGATTCCCTGTGCGCCCAGCAGCTCAACGCCCATCTGCATCAGCTCGTTGCGTCTGCCGGTGAGGGTTGGCTCGTTGCGGTAAACCGCCTGCTTGTAATACAAGCGGACGGGTAATATGCTGTTTTTCAGCCGGGTTGTCATCATGCGCGCAATCGGCAGGGTGGAATCCGGACGGGCGACCAGAAGTCTGCCCTTGTTATCGGTCATCTTGAACATCTCCTCCTGGGAAATGCCGCTGCACGGTACGGAAAACACGTCGTAGAACTCAATGCCCGGCGTGATGACCTTCTTGAAGCCCCTGGAGACAAAGACCTGCTCAATGCTGCCGCAGATATCGTCCATTGCCGAACACTCCGCGAACAGAAAGTCCTTGGTGCCCTCAGGGGTCAGTTTGATGTATTTTTTCATAGCTTCCTCTCTATATGCTTTAGCGTAGTAAAACACTAATATGTTACCACAAGAAAATGTTCTTGTCAAGGGAACACCGCACAATCACAAGCGTAATTGTGCGGTTTCGCCATTTTGCATGATTTATTTTGCGCGCGGGAGCTGTTTTCCGTTACTCCTGCTTGTCGGTGGTTTCGTCGTCGGATTCCTCGTTCTCACCGTGTTTCAGCTTGTCGTTTTCGAGGAATTTATCGAGGTGCAGGCGCTTTTTAATCTTTTCACGCTGCTCCTGCTCCTTTTCGGCGCGGAGCTTTTTCTGCTCCTCGGCAATCTGGGTGTACTGGAGCACGTCAAAATCGAGCGCCTCCTGCGCGATTTTGCCCTTGTCGGCAATGTTGTTGCGGACGCGCTTGCCAATCAGCGTATAGATGGCGGCATAAATCGGCGTGCCGAGAATGAAGCCCGGAATGCCAAAGAGCGCGCCGCCGACGACAACGCTGAACAGTACCCAGAAGCTGGAAATACCGAGCTGGTTGCCGATAATCTTCGGCTTGAACACGTTGCCGTCGAGCTGCTGAATCACCACCAGAATGATGATGAACCAGAGGCTGTCCATCGGGTTGACCAGGAACAGAATCAACGCGCTGGGAATACCGCCGATAAAGGGACCGAAGAACGGAATGATATTGGACACGCCTACCAGCACCGCAATCATCGGTGCGTAAGGCAGCTGGAAGATGGACATGGTGATATACGTCAGAATACCAATCAGACCGGCGTCCAGAATATCGCCGACGAGGAAACGGCCGCATTTGGTGTCGGTGACGTCCACAATCTCGTACACCTTCGGGAGAAACTTGATCGGGATAAAGGCAACAGCCAGACGCTTGACCTGACGGCAGAGCTCCTCCTTGGAAGCGAGGAAGTAGATGGAGATGATGAGGGACATGGCGACATTGTAGATACCGGAAGCGGTATTGACGACAATGCCGAGAATCACGCCGACAATATTCTTTGTCGCGTCAGCCGTGCTGAGCAGGTCGAGGTTGGACAGGAAATCGGTAAAGCGGTTGATTGCCTCCTGCACCGTCGCGTCCAGACTGAAATTGGTGTGCAGGTGCTGGTTGAGGAATTTGAACAGCTCGTCAATATAATTGTACGCCGTTTCCAGATACTTCGGCATGTTCTGGTAGAGGGTGGACAGGTTGAGGGCAATCTGCGGTACAACGATGATAATCAACGCCGTAATGATGGAGAAAAAGAGCAGATAGGTACAGACAATGGACAGCGGTTTCCTGAAGCCGTTAAAGAATTTTCGCTTCTTGCCCATTCTCCCGAACACCTTGCCGTAGAAGAACTTGTACGGAAAGTTCAGGATATACGCAATCATAAAGCCCAGGAAGAAGGGCGTCAGAATGGTGATGATTTTGTTCAGAATGTTGCCGACGACGCCCATGTTGTCCTTGACAAGCAAAAGGAACACGGTGAACGCGATGGCAATGAGAACATTTTTGAGCTTAAACAGTTTTTTCAATTTCTCTCACTCCTAAAACAGCGACATCTGCGAGCTTTCGGGCAGGTCGCCCAGCACGCCGACGGACTGTAATGTTTCAATAACCGCCTTGGTGACCCTGGTCTTAATCTGCATATCCTCAATCGAGAGGTATTCGCCTTTTTTGCCGGCTTCGGCAAGCGAGATTGCCGCCGCTTCGCCTACGCCCGGCAAGGAGGAAAACGGCAGACGGATTTTGCCGTCCTCCAGGGTAAACATGTGCGCGTCAGATTTGTAGATATCCACCGGCAGCACCTCAATGCCGCGCGCGAACATCTCGTTGACAATCTGATAGGTGCCGTACTCCTTCTCTTCCTTGTCGGAAGCCTCGTGTACGCTCATCTTGCGCTTAATCTGGCTCATCTTCTCCCTGACCGCGGCATGTCCCTGCATGACGACAGCGCCGTCGAGGTTTTCGCTGCGGACGGTGAAATACGCCGCATAATACTCAAGGGGATGATGCACCTTGTACCAGCCGAGACGGAG
The DNA here is from genome assembly GCA_947170465.1 of uncultured Clostridia bacterium. Classification (GTDB taxonomy): domain Bacteria; phylum Bacillota; class Clostridia; order Oscillospirales; family Acutalibacteraceae; genus Ruminococcoides. The sequence goes on along the minus strand of CAMVTS010000042.1, from coordinate 14,185 downwards.
CGCCGCTATCATATATGCCGCGGCGTGCGCCTTGGGGAACATGTACTTGATTTTCATGCAGGAGTCGATGTACCACTCAGGCACATTGTGCTCACGCATGGCTTTGAAATGCTCCTCGGTGAGCAGCTTGGTGGCGTTGCCCTTACGGACAATCTCCATGATTTTGAACGACATGCCCTCGTCAAGCCCCTTGTGCATGAGGTAGGTCATGATGGAGTCACGCGTTCCGATAACGTCGGAAATCGTGCAGGTGCCGTTGTGAATCAGCTCCTGCGCGTTGCCCAGCCATACGTCCGTGCCGTGCGACAGACCGGAAATCTGCAGCAGGTCGGTGAAGGTCTTGGGCTTCGCTTCAATCAGCATGCCCTGAACGAAGCTGGTGCCGCACTCCGGAATGGAGAACGTGCCAATCTGGGAGTCGATATCCTCCGGCTTGACGCCGAGCGCCTCGGTGGACGTGAAGAGCGACATGACCTTCTCGTCGCTCATGGAAACGTCCATGACCGGAATGCCGGTGAACAGCTCCAGATAATGATAAATCGTCGGCACATCATGACCGAGCTCGTCGAGCTTGGTGATGGTGTCGTGGATAGAATGGAAATCGAAGTGGGTGGTGATGTTGTCGGACGTCATATCGTTCGCCGGGTGCTGTACCGGACAGAAATCGTAAACGTCGTTGGTACGCGGCACGACAACCATGCCGCCGGGGTGCTGACCGGTGGTTCTCTTGACGCCGGTGCAGCCCTTGGCGAGACGCTTCAGCTCCGCCTTGTGGAAGCTCAGCCCTCTCTCCTCCTGGTATTTCTTGACAAAGCCGATGGCGGTTTTCTCGGCGACCGTCGAGATGGTGCCGGCTTTGAATACGTTGTTTTTACCGAACAGCTCCTCGGTGTAGCGGTGGGATTTGGACTGGTACTCGCCGCTGAAATTGAGGTCGATATCCGGCACCTTGTCGCCCTTGAAGCCCAGGAAGGTTTCAAACGGAATCTCGTGACCGTCCTGATCCATCAGGGTGCCGCAGTTCGGGCAGTTCTTGTGCGGCATATCGAAGCCGGAGCCATAGCTGCCGTCGGTGATGAACTCGCTGTGCTTGCACTTGCGGCAGACGTAGTGCGGACAGAGCGGATTGACCTCGGAGATACCCGACATGGTGGCGACGAAGGAGGAGCCTACGGAACCACGGGAGCCGACCAGGTAGCCGTGCGCCTCGCTGTCGGCAACCAGCTTCTGGGCGGTCATGTAGAGCACCGAGAAGCCGTAGGTGGTGATGGCGTTGAGCTCCTTGTCGAGCCTTGCCTTGACTATCTCGGGCAGAGGGTCGCCGTATTTTTCCTTGGCGCGCTGCCAGGTGATGCTGACAAGCTGTTCCTCAGCGCCCTCGATGTTCGGCGGGAAGGTGCCCTTCGGAATCGGGCGGATGCTCTCGCACATATCGGCGATTTTGTTCGGGTTGGTGACGACAACCTCATACGCCTTTTCCTCGCCTAACCACGCAAACTCCTTGAGCATTTCGGCGGTGGTGCGGAAAAACAGCGGCGCCTGGTTGTCCGCGTCCTTGAATTTGAGGGAAGCCTGCAGAATCTTGCGGTAGTCCGCGTCCTGCGGATCCATGAAGTGCACGTCGCAGGTGGCGCAGACAGGCTTGCCCAGCTCCTTGCCGAGCCTGACAATCGTGCGGTCAATCTCGTGCAGCTCGTCGACGCTCTTGAAGGTGCCGTCGCGCAGCATGAAGGAATTGTTGCCGGCAGGCTGGATTTCGAGGTAGTCGTAGAAGGAGGCGATCCGCTTGATTTCACCGGAAGCCGCGCCGCTGAGAATACTCTTGTAGAGCTGTCCCTCGCAGCAGGCGGAGCCGATAATCAAGCCCTCGCGGTGCTCGACCAGCAGGCTTTTGGGAATCCTCGGCTTTTTGTAGAAGGTCTGCAAATGGCTGTGAGAAATCAGCTTGTAGAGATTTTTCAAGCCGACCGCGTTCTTCGCGAGGATAATCATATGGTAGCTCGGCAGCTTGCGGAAGTCGCCGCCGGCGATTTTGGTGTTGATGTCCGCCGAGGTGTGGATATCGTAATCCGTTTCCAGGCGCTGGGTGAGCGCAATGAAAATCTTGGCGAGCATTTCCGCGTCGTCTGTGGCGCGGTGGTGGTTGAACTTGCCGAGGCGGAGGTAATTTGCCACGGTGTCCAGCTTGACATTCTTGATGTCCGGCAGAATCGCGCGTGAGATTGCCACGGTGTCAATTGAGGTGTAGTTGTACTCCACGCCCATGTTTTGGCACGCCTTGCGGATAAAGGAGGTGTCAAAGGGCGCGTTGTGCGCAACAAGAATATGATTTCCGGCAAATTCCAGAAAAGCGGAAACCGCTTCGCTCTGGGAAGGCGCGTCCCTGACCATGGCGTCGGTGATGCCGGTCAGCTGGGTAATCTTGGACGGAATCGGCATTTCGGGATTGGCAAAGGTCGAGAAGGTATCGACAATCTCGCCGTCAACGACCTTGACCGCGCCGATTTCCGTAATCTTGTCCTTTAAGGCGGACAAACCGGTGGTTTCAATATCAAAGCAGATGAAGGTGCCGCTCAGGGGCTCGTCCTGCGCACCGGCGACGGACTCGACCAAATCATCGATAAAATACGCCTCGGTGCCGTAGAGGACTTTGATTTTTTCGCCGTCCTTGTTGATTTTTTCGGCGGCGTTCATCGCGTCCGGAAACGCCTGCGCCACGCCGTGGTCGGTGATAGCGATTGCCTTGTGTCCCCATTGCGCGGCTCGCTTGACCAATTCTCCGGCGGAAGTCAGCGCGTCCATCTGGGACATGTTGGTATGGAGATGCAGCTCCACGCGCTTTTCGGGCGCCTTGTCGACGACCTTGACCTTCTGCGCCGTGCCGATGGCTCTGGCGTTGACAACCAGCTCGCCGGCGTATTTATCATACTCGACGTCGCCCATGACCGCGATGGTGTCGCCCTTCTTAATCGCGTCCACCGGAGCGGATTCGCGGATAGTGTTGAACACCTTGACGGTCGTGGAGCCGGTGTAGTCGGTGATATCAATGGTAAAAATGTTCTTGTCGCCGGATTTGGTGACCTTTTTTTCGAGGTCGAATACGTCGCCCCAGACGACCACCTTGCCGGAATCTATCGCAATGGTGCTGATGGGCACCATCTTGCCGCGGATTTGTCTGCCATACAGCGGCCGGACAGAGCTTGGAATCAGCTGCGGAAGCGCGAATTTGCCCTCGCGCAGCTCCACCTCCGTCGTGCCGGCTTCCGCCTGCTTTTTGCGGACGCCCTCGCTGACCTGCCCGTCAGCCTCGTAGAACGCCGCCGCCTTTGCCTGCTGCTCGCGCTCCATCTGCTTCTGCGCATTCTGCATTGCCTGGCGGTATTCATCGCTGTCTGCAGTCGCCTCGAGGGTGCCGGTATAGCGGATTTTGAGCGTCATGTCAAACTGCTCGGAAATCATGCGCGTCAGCACGCGGTCAAAGCCCTTGGCGTCCAGTATCGCCTTGCCGCCGTTGAACAGCGTGATAATCAGTGTGTCGCCGTCCAGCCTTACCTCGGCGTTGTTGAGCGTGCCGTTGATGCTGGGAATCTCGCGGCGGACTGCCTTGTACAAATCCGGAAAAAGGGAAACGTCGAACAGCTCCCTGCCGTAATGCGGCTTGATGATGACCGCGGAATCGAGATTTTTGGAGTAGAGCTTTTCGGTTTTTATCAGGTTATCGTGCGGAATATGGGTGTTGAAATGCACCCACAGCGTTATCTGGCGCACCTCGTTGATGATGTTGACGCGCGTGACGATACCGCCGGTTATCGTTTCGGGAATCTTGTTATTCCCGACCGTGAAGCCAAATATACTTCCTAGTGTTTTCATAACTCTCCTTTAGAGCTTCGCTATTTCGTCCATCAGGGCGTCCACCAGCTGTTCCTCGCTGACCTTGCGGATTACCTCGCCCTTCCTGAACACCAGACCGCAGCCGTCGCCGCCGGCAATGCCGATATCGGCTTCCTTCGCCTCGCCGGGGCCGTTGACGACACAGCCCATGACGGCTACCTTGATGTTTTTCTCACAGCCGCGCAGGCGTTCCTCGACCTCGTTGGCTATGCGCACCAAATCAATGCGCGTTCTGCCGCAGGTCGGACAGGAGACAAACTGCACGCCGTCTTTTTTGATATCGAGCGCCTTGAGAATATCGTAGGCGGCGTAGACCTCGCGCACCGGGTCGGCGGTCAGTGACACCCGGATGGTGTCGCCGATGCCGTGCAGCAGCAGCGAGCCGATTCCGGCGGCGGATTTGATGATACCCATGCACTCGGTGCCGGCTTCGGTCACGCCCAAGTGCAGCGGATAATCGCACTGCTGCGCTGCCAGCTCATACGCCTGAATCATGGTGGAGACGGTGGAGCTTTTCATGGAGAGCACGATGTCGGTGAAGTCGAATTTTTCCAGCAGAGAAGCGTGGTACAGCGCGCTGTCACAGAGCGCCTGCGGCGTGGGATGGCCGTACTTGGCGAGAATCTCCTTTTCGAGCGAGCCGGAATTGACGCCGATACGAATCGGAATGCCGCGCAGACGGCACGCGTCCGCGACCTGCTTTACCCTGTCGTCCGAGCCGATATTGCCCGGATTGATACGTATTTTATCCACTCCCGCGGCGCATGCCTCAAGAGCGAGCTTGTAGTTGAAATGAATGTCTGCGACAATCGGCGCGCTGACCGCTTCCTTTAACGCGGGAATCAGCCGAACCGCGTCCATGTCCGGAATTGCCGCGCGGATGACCTGACACCCGGCTGCTTCGAGCGCCTTTGCCTGCCTGACGGAGCCCTCGATGTCGGTAGAGGGCACGTTGAGCATCGACTGAACCGATACACCGGCGCCGCCGCCGATGAGAAGCCTGCCGGCTTTTACCTGTATTTTACTGCCCATACTGTCCTCCTATATTGTCGGGAAGGTTCCCGTAATCAGCTGCCAGATATCCTTGACGGATATGATGGCGATAAAAATCAGCAGCATCGCCAGTCCGACGCCGTTGACGATATATTCAAATTTGCGCGGCAGCGGTCTGCGGATAATCGCCTCGACCACCAGAAAGACGAAGCGGCCGCCGTCCAGTGCCGGAAACGGCAGAAGATTGACCACGCCGAGATTGACGGTAATCAGCGCCATGATAAAGATGATGTTGTTGACCGCGCTGAGGAAGTTGACCTTCAAGCCCTCCTGCGCGACCATGGATACCGCCTTGGTCATGCCGACCGGTCCGGAGAGGTCGTTGATGGAGAACCTGCCCTGCACCAGCATAATCAGCGACTGCCACACGGTTTTGCCCATGGAAATCGTCTGGGTGACGGTCTGGCTGAGCACGGAGCCGAAGGTCTTTTCAATCGGCTCGACATAAAAGTCAATCATGACGGAGGCTTTTTTCTCCGCCTTTGCCTCTTCGCTCGCGTAGTAGGAATAGAACTGCACCTTTTCGAGCGTCTGCCTTGCGCCGCCGCGCTCTACCGTCACGTCGCCCTGAAAGCGCATGCGCTCGTCACGGACAGTGATAGCCGGGTACTCCGGCTTTTTGGTGGCGGAGAGGTTCTTGTACGCGTACAGCTTGTCGATACTCGCCTTCATGGCGCGTTCGGCTTCCCCGCGTGACGCGGCGGTATTGATTGCCTTATTATTCTCTGAAAGAATATTATAAAGCTCCTGTAATTCCCCGTCGCTCAGCTCAGCACCGTACAGCTCCTTGGCGTTATCGCGCAGGTAGACAAAGGTGTTGCGCGCTTCAATGGCGCAGTCCTGCTTGTAGACCTCCAGCGAAGCCGGGTCGACGTTCTCGCAGGGCAAGGTCTGAATGGCAAACTGCAAGTCGCGCGAATTGAGAATGCCGTAGCCGTTGACGTCCACGATCTTGTCGCCTGCCTGCAGTCCGCAGTTGGCGCTGAACGAGTCCGGAATGAAGCCGCTGACAATGGTGGATTCATAAACCGGCTGCTGCACCACGACAATGAACATCAGCAGGAAACCGACGACAAAGTTCATGAACGCGCCGGCGACGATGATAATCATGCGCTTCCAGACCTTGGCGTTGGTGAAGGCGCGCGGATTGTCGCTGCTCTCGTCCTCACCCTCCATGGCGCAGAAGCCGCCTATCGGGAACAGCCGGAGCGAATAGCGCGTTTCGCCCTTTTGAAAGCTGATGAGCTTGGGACCCATGCCGAGGGCAAATTCGTTTACCTGCACGCCGGATTTTTTTGCGGTGATGAAATGGCCGAATTCGTGCGCGAAGATGATGAATTCAAATAAGAGAATACCAATGATAATTAACGCAATGGTGGTTAAGATTTGCACTTAAAATGTCAACTCCATGTGTTTATATTCCGCAGGATACCTTGTCTTTAACATATTGCCGCGCAAGGTGGTCGGCGTTCAACACGTCCTCAACTGTGTGTGGAATAAAGTTCTCAATGCTGTCAACAGCGCCCGTCACCAGCTCGCCGATGTCGAGAAAACGGATCTTGCCGTCACGGAAGAGCTGATTTGCCTCCTCGTTGGCGCCGTTGGCAATCGCCGTGGCGGCGCCGCCCATGGCGAGCGCCTTCTTGCAGGCGTTCAGGCAGCGGAAGGTCTCGTAATCCGGCTCAAAAAAGGTCATTTTGCCAATCTGGGCGAGATTGAGTTCCGCCACAGGCGACTCGCAGCGCTCCGGATAGGTGACCGCGTACTGAATCGGAATCCGCATGTCCGGCACGCCAAGCTGGGCTATCACGGAATTGTCGTCGTACTCAACCAGCGAGTGGATAATGCTCTCGCGGTGCACCACGACGTCGATTTTGTCGCCGGAAACGTCAAACAGCCGCGCGGCTTCGATGATTTCCAGCCCCTTGTTCATCATGGTGGCGGAGTCAATCGTGATTTTCGCGCCCATGCTCCAGTTGGGATGCCGCAGCGCCTCCATGACGGTCACGTTGCGCAGCTCCCCGGCAGACTTGCCGAAGAAGGGACCGCCGGACGCGGTGAGAATGAGCTTTTTGAGCGCCTTGTTGGAGGGCGCTCCCTGCAAGCACTGGAAAATCGCGCTGTGCTCGCTGTCGACCGGCAGAAGCCGCACGCCGTTTTCGCGGACGGCGTTGGTGACCAATTCACCGCCGGCAACCAGGGTTTCCTTGTTGGCGAGCGCGATATCCTTTTTCGCCTGTGCCGCCGCCAAGGTCGGCTGCAGACCGACCATGCCGACAACGGCGTTGACAACCAGCTCCGCAGAGGCGATTGTGGCGGCGGCGATTAAGCCGTCCATGCCGCCGAGCACCTGCGTGCCGGTGTCCTTTATGTTATCACGCAGCTGCTTCGCACGGAATTCGTCGTAAACGGCGACCAGCTGCGGTCTGTATTTTCTGATTTGAACCTCCAGCAGCTCGATATTGCGGTACGCCGCCAGCGCGACGACCTTCAGACCGAGCTTATCGACCACATCAAGCGTCTGGGTGCCGATGGAGCCGGTGGAGCCGAGAATGGAAAGATTGTGTATCATAACATTACCCTAATGATAAAAACGGCATAAACTGACCGATGACAATCACGAGCGGCGCGGTGAAGATAATGCTGTCACAGCGGTCGAGAAAACCGCCGTGTCCGGGGAAAACCGTGCCGTAATCCTTGATGCCGAGATGCCGTTTGATAAGCGAAAAGCTGAGGTCGCCGACAATCGAGCATATCGCGTCCAGAAAGCCGAGCAGAATCAGCGAAAAGTAATTGATGTTGACATACTCAAAAACAAAGAAGTCGAAAACCAGTCCCATGGCAACCGCCGAAATGACGCAGAAAATAATGCCGCCGATAGCGCCCTCTACCGTCTTTTTGGGGCTGATTTTGGGGCAGAGCTTGTGCCTGCCCATTGCCGAACCGATGAAAAAGCCGCCTGCGTCCGCCATCCAGGGAAGCAGGAACATGGCGACAAAATAGAAGGTCAGGCTGATGGAGCCGTAGCAGGCGTAGGAAACCGCGCTCATACCAAAGGAAATCACCAGCGTACCGAGCAAGGCGTAGCTGAGCTTGCCGTAATCGACGGTTTCATGCAGGACAATGCCCACAATGAACGCCGCGAGTATGAAGGCAAAGGCAATCAGGTACATGTAGGGCGTGATAATCAGCGAGGAAAACGCAAAGCCGAACACGATACAAACGATTGACAGCGGCCATACCCTGAGCAGTTGGTTGCCGTAAAGATATTCTCCCACCATGAAGGAGGTGGTGACGCCGACGGCGATATTCATCAGCGGATGCCACATCTCGGAGAAAAATATCAACAGCACGATGGCAGGAATACCAATCGCCGCTGTGAGCAGGCGCGGTTTGAGTGATTTCATAGAACAGTTCCCCATTCGTCATTATTCCCGGAAACGGACAGGAATTGTCCGCCTCCGGGGAAAAGTGCATTATACGCCGCCGTAACGGCGGTTGCGCTGTGAATAGACGCGCAGCGCTTCGTCTAAATCCTCCTTCTGGAAGTCCGGCCAGAGCTTGTTCATGATGACAAACTCGGTGTAAGCCGACTGCCAGAGCAGGAAGTTGGAAATGCGGTATTCGCCGCTGGGTCGGATGATTAAATCCGGATCGGGCTGACCGGCGGTGTAGAGGTGGTCGGACACCAGCTGTTCGGTGATGTCCTCCTCAGAAAGCCTGCCGCAGCGGACGTCGGCGGCAATCGCCTTGACCGCGCGGACAATCTCGTCGCGGCTGCCGTAGTTCATGGCGATATTGAGCACCATGCCCTCTCTGTCGCGCGAACACTCCTCGTTTTCGTCCATCAGCGCGCGCAGCTCCGGCGAAAAGCCGTTTCTGTCGCCGATAAAGCGGACGACAATATCGTCATCCTTGAAATCGCGGATAGCTTCCTCCAGATAGGACTTGAACAGCTTCATCAGCGCGCCTACCTCGTCCTCGGGACGGCGCCAGTTCTCGGTGGAAAAGGCGTAGACTGTGAGAACCTGAATGCCAATTTCCGAACAGTAGCGCGTGATTTTGCGGAAGGTACGCGCACCCTCCGCGTGACCTGCCTTGCGCGGCAAACCGCGTTTCTTAGCCCATCTGCCGTTGCCGTCCATGATGATGCCGACGTGCCTGGGCAGTATCGTCTCATGAACGCCGGTCTGCGGCTGTTTGTTACCAAAGAGCGCCATCTTACATCTCCATAATTTCCTTCTGCTTGTCAGCGGAAATGGTTTCTACCTTCTTGATGAATTTATCGGTGAGGTCCTGCGTCTTTTTCTCGCCCAGCTTGAGGTCGTCCTCGGTCAGCTCACCGGCTTTTTTCTTCGCCTTGAGCTTTTCAATCGCTTCACGGCGGACGTTGCGGACCTGCACCTTGGTTTCCTCGGCGAGCTTCTGGACATCCTTCACGATTTCCTTACGTCTGTCCTCGGTGAGCGGCGGGAACTGCAGGCGAATCACCTTGCCGTCGTTCATGGGGTTGATGCCGATATCGGACTTCTGGATTGCCTTCTCAATCTGTCTGAGAATAGAAGCGTCCCACGGCTGAATGGTGAGGGTTCTCGCCTCGGTGACGGACACGGCTGCCAGCTGGTTGACAGGCGTAGGTGCGCCGTAGTAGTCTACCTTCACCTTGTCGAGTACGGCAGGATTGGCTCTGCCGGCTCTGATTTCCGCGTATTCCGTGCAGAGGTGGTCGATTCTTCTGTTCATTCTTTCCTCTGCTTTTTTGAGCGTTTCTTTCATGGTTAATCCTCCTAAATATTTATGTAGCCCGGACGGGAATGATTACTGGTTGGAAACGACGGTGCCGACGGTCTCGCCGCAGACAGCGCGGTAGATATTTTCGGGGTCGTCAATGCTGAATACAAGAATCGGAATGTTGTTGTCCTTGCACAGCGCCGACGCGGTGCTGTCCATGACGCTGAGACCTCTCGCGAGCACCTCCTGATGGGAAATCTCGTCGAACTTCTTGGCGCCGGGATTCTTCTTGGGGTCGGAATCGTACACGCCGTCCACCATGGTCGCTTTGAAGATGATGTCCGCCTCAATTTCGGCGGCTCTCAGGGAAGCCGCGGTGTCAGTGCTGAAAAACGGGTTGCCGGTGCCGCAGCCAAAAATAACGACTCTGCCCTTCTCCAGATGTCTGACCGCCTTGTTGCGGATATACGGCTCCGCTATCGCAGGCATGGAAATCGCAGTCTGAACCCTGACCTCAACGCCGAGCTGCTCGAGCGCGTCGCATACGCCCAGCGCGTTAATCGCGGTCGCCAGCATGCCCATGTGGTCGGCTCTCGGTCTGTCCATCTCGCCGGAGCTTCTGCCTCTCCAGAAGTTGCCGCCGCCGACAACAATGCCGATCTGCACGCCTTTTTCGTTGCATTTCTTGATGGGCTCGCAGATTTTGAGCACGGTGTCAAAGTTAATGCCGTGCTTATCCTCACCGGCAAGCGATTCGCCGGAGAGCTTGAGTAAAATACGCTTATATTTTGGTTGCATCATGGTTTCTCCTCATTTGTTTTTTCTCCGCGCAGAGTTATATTTCTTTGCAGGAAATATGATAAGATTGCGCAGACTTCTGCTTATATAGTTATTTATTATTATACTATATATTGGCAATTATGTAAAGAAAAAAATGCGTGCGCGTCAGACTGTTAAATTCTGACACAGGATGAACAGTAACCGTTTCGTTACCCTATGTATTCAGCATAAAAAAGGCGTAAAAAAATTTCGACAAAAAAGGGCTTGGATAAACCAAACCCTTGTGATGTTTATAATACCTTTGAGAGGAACTCCTTCAGACGCGGCGACTTGGGGTTCTCAAAGAACTCCTTGGGGCTGCCCTGCTCGACGATGACGCCCTCGTCAACAAAGACGATATCCGTGCCGACCTCGCGCGCAAAGCCCATCTCGTGGGTGACGACCACCATGGTCATGCCTTCCTTCGCGAGCTGCTTCATTACCTCAAGCACCTCGCCGACCATCTCCGGATCGAGCGCCGAGGTTGGCTCGTCGAAGAGCATGACGTCGGGGTTCATCGCCAGCGCCCTGACAATCGCGATGCGCTGCTTCTGTCCGCCGGACAGCTGCGACGGATAGGCGTGTGCCCTGTCAGCCAGACCGACGCGCTCCAACAGCGCCATCGCGTTCTTTTCCGCCTCCTGCTTACTCTGTTTAAGCAGCTTTGTCGGACCGAGCGTCAGATTTTTGAGCACGGTCATGTGCGGAAAGAGGTTGAACTGCTGGAACACCATGCCCATCTTCTGTCGGTGCCGGTTGATATCGACCGACGGGTCGGTGATGTCGGTGCCCTCGAAAAAGATGGAGCCGGAGGTCGGTTCCTCCAACAGGTTCAGGCAGCGCAGAAAGGTGGATTTGCCGGAGCCGGACGCGCCGATAACCACCATCACGTCACCCTTGTCAATCTCGGCGTTGACGCCCTTGAGCACCTCGACGCTGCCGAAGGACTTGCAGAGGTTGTCAACCTTAATCAGTACATTATCAGTGGTCACTGCTGCGCAGCCTCCTTTCGAGCTTCTTGAGCAGGAAGGACAGAATCAGCACGATAACCAGATAAATCAGCGCGACCGTAATCAGCGGGAAAAACGCCTCATAAGTACGCGAACGAATCAGGTTGCCGACGTAGGTCAAATCCTGCAGTGCGACATAACCGGCGACAGAGGTCTCCTTGACCAGCACGATAAACTCGTTGCCCAGCGCCGGAAGAATATTCTTGAACGCCTGCGGCACAATGATGTGCACCATGGTGCTCTTGTAGTCAAAGCCCAGCGAACGGCTCGCCTCAAACTGTCCCTTGTCGATGGACATGATACCGGAACGGACGATTTCGGCGACATAGGCGGCGGAGTTCATGCCGAAGGACAAAAACGCCGCGATAATGCCGTTTCGCGAGCTGGCAAAAACGATAAAATACATAATCATCAGCTGGATAACCACCGGGGTTCCGCGGATGACGGTGATATAGAAATTACAAAAAGCGTTGACTGCCTTGAGCACATAATCGCTCTTTTTGCGGCACTTCCTGCCCTGCAGCTGCATGTCGTAGGTGGAACGGACAATCGCTATCAGAAAGCCGAGCACAATACCAATCAGCGCCGCGACAACGGTGATTTCCAGCGTGACAAGCAAGCCGTTGAGCAGCTGGAGCCACCGGTCGTCGGTGATGAAGGTCTTGACAAAGCTGTTGCCGATACTTTCAAAAAATTCTGGCATACTTTCCCCTCAGTTTACAAACAAACGGGCAGGCGCCCGACCTGCCCGTAGAAGATTTGCGGATTATTTATCGTTGATGTACTTCTTGATGATGTCGTCAACGGTGCCGTCAGCCTTGAGGTCCTTGAGCGCGGTGTTGAACTTCTCGGTCAGCTCGCTGCCCTTCTTCAGGCAAATAGCGTAGTCCTCGTTCTCAAAGGGATCGTCGAGAATCTTGGTGCCGGGGTTCTGCTTGGAGAATGCCTTGGCAGGCTCCTTGTCGATAACAACCGCGTCAACCTTGCCCTGAGTCAGTGCCAGAACGGCGTCGGCGCCCTTGTTGAAGCGCTCAACCTTGACGTCCTTGACGTCGGAAACATAGATGTCGCCGGTGGTGCCGAGCTGTACGCCGACAGTCTTGCCTTCGAGGTCGTCAGCGGAAGCAACAGGGCTGTTCTTTTCGTTGACGATGATGACCTGTACCGCGTTGGTGTAGGGATCGGTGAAGTCAACGGACTGCTTTCTCTCCTCGGTAACGGTCATGCCAGCCATGCCGAAATCAGCCTTGCCGGAGGTGACAGCAGTGATAATTGCGTCAAAGTCCATGTCGTCGATGACCAGCTTGTAGCCGAGCTTGTCGCAGATTGCCTTGGCGATTTCAGCGTCAATGCCAACTACCTGACCGCCCTCTACGTACTCGTAGGGCTCAAAAGCGGCGTTGGTCGCCATGTGCAGCTCTTTTGCCCCGGTGGTGCTGCTGTCCTTTGACTCAGAGGAAGCGTTGGAGGACGCGCCGGAAGACGCGCTGCCGCCGCACGCGCTGAACATCATCGCGGTTACGCCGAGCATAGCAACGGCGAGAATTACGGATAATACCTTTTTCATAATCAAATCTCCTTGTAAAATGTTGGTTTTTACCTTCCATATCATAGCAGAACAGGACGCAAAAATCAAGGCAGTAATGAGAATTTATTCATGATTACTGCCGTTTTCCGCATGTTAATAGGGATTTCATGAATTCCGCCGTTATTTTTTGGGCGTTTTGACCGAGCGTTTTCCTCGCCATAACAGCAAACCTATCAGCGCCATGATGACAACCGCTCCGCACAATGCGAAAATCTGTGCCACACGCTCTATCGGCATGATGCTGTCGCGCAGGCTGATTTCGCTGAGCGTTCCCAGTAATTGCAGGGTCGGTTCCTCACCGGTTTTTTCCGCAGATGAGGTTGGTTTCGGTGTAGATTTCCGGGAACCAGCTCCTGTGTTGCTGTTTTTTGAGCTACCGGACGCGCTCTTTGAGCCGCCTGACCTCACGGCGGCTGTCTTACCGGTAATCGTCACGCTGCCGGAGGTGCAGGCGCCAATGGGCATGTATGCCGCGTGATTGTCCACACACTCGCTGACAGTGTAGTCCGCCGAAAAGCTGCCGGAAGACAGCGATTTGAATTTCAGCGAAAACAGGTCGTTCGTGCCGTCGGAAGCGGCGCCGTCCGCGCTGAGAAAGCTGACGCGGACTTCGTTTCCGTCATCATAAAAGGCGGTTTTGAACGGTTTTTCTGCCGTTACACCGCGAAATTCCGCCAGCGTTCTGTCGTAGGAAAACGTAAACAGCGCCGCGCTCAAAGGTCTGTCCGATTGCGCGGACACAGCGAGTTCAAACAGGCGGTTCTCCTGAATTTCCGCGTCTGACATCACGAAGCTGACGCCGCCTTCCGCATGAACAGACGGCATAAAAAGAAAAAGCGTCAGGCATAAAAACAACGCTGTCACCCGTTTCATCCTGACACCTCCAAACTCCGTGTGTATATGATTATTTAACTATATTTCGGAAGGATTGTCAATATAATCAGCAGGATTCGCAAAAAAGTCACCCGATGGGTGTCTCAAATTGTACAAAAAGAGAAAGCTTTCCCCCGGGGGGAAGGCTCAGTTTGTCGAAAAACAATATTTGCAAAAAATAGAATGGCAAAATATTAGGTTCTGACGTAGGGGCGGACCC
>CAMVTS010000041.1 GCA_947170465.1 uncultured Clostridia bacterium | reverse complement strand
GGCGGTATCTTCTCGCTGCTTGCGCCAAAAGCATAAGGATTCATTGAAAGGCAGCGTTTTGCTGCCTCAGTTAGTCGAAAAAACTACCGTTTGTCTTTCGATGATGGTAAAATAATACGCTGAACTGTAGGGTTTGGTCTTGACCAAACCGGGGTAATAAGCCTAATGTAAAAGCTTTATCCACGGTTCGGTCAAGACCGAACCCTACAAAATCTTATGGATAAAAATCATTCTGCAAATCATTAGTTTGTACCTTTTCTACAGTCAGAGGCAGCGTTTTGCTGCCTTATTTTTTCACGAGGTAAGATGATGCAAAGAGTATTTGACGTGGTGATTCTCGGCGGCGGCGCTGCCGGACTTGTCTGCGCGATTGAAGCGAAACGCCGCCGTCATGACACAACTGTGGCAATTATCGAAAAAAACGAAAGAGTCGGCAAAAAACTGCTTGCCACCGGTAACGGCAGATGTAACCTGACGAATATGCTAATCAACGGAAATGCACGTAATTGTTATGTTGGCACCTTTTCAAAGCAAGCGGAAAAGTTATTGCAGGAAATCAATGCCGACGCACTGCGCCGCTATTTCTATGATTTGGGGCTTCTGACAAGAGCAGACAGCGAAGGAAGGTGTTATCCGCTGTCAAACCAGGCGAGCTCTGTGTTGGATGTGCTGCGTTTCGCCTGTGAGCGCTATGGCGTGGAAATGCTTTGCGGCGAACTGCCCCACAGCGTCAGAAAGAACGGAGATTGTTTTCAAATTAAAACGGAACATGCTGAATACACTGCACGCAAGCTGGTAATCGCCTGCGGTTCCAAGGCTGCGCCGAAATTAGGCGGCAGCGCCGGCGGTCTGGATATTGCGCGGAACTTCGGGCACAAAATTATTCCCTTCTCCCCTGCGCTTTGCCCGGTTCCGGTCAAATCGGAGGTACTGCGCTCACTCAAAGGAATCCGCGCCAAAGCGGCTGTACGGCTTGGAGAACATACAGAAGCTGGTGAAATTCAATTTACAGAAAACGCGCTCTCGGGAATCTGTGTGTTTAATCTCTCGTTCTTTGCAAGACCGAATGAGATGATTTTTGTGGATTTGCTCAGCGATTTTCCGGAGGAAACGGTCTGTAACTTGATTGCAGAAAACAAAAAACGTTTTGCCGCGCTGACTGCGGACAATCTGTTGACCGGATTTTTACAAAAGCGACTCGCGCAGGCTGTTATGAAGCAAGCCGGTGTATCGAATTTCTCTGTCAACTGCGGCGCGTTATCGTCTGAACAAATCAAGGCGATTGCGCGCACCGTCAAGCGTCTGCCCTTCACCGTCAGCAACGTCAATGGTTTTGAACAGGCGCAATGCGCGACGGGCGGAATTTTAGGCAATGAAATCAACGAAAATACCATGGAGAGCAAAAAAGTGAAGAATCTCTATTTCTGCGGTGAAGTGATAGATATCTGTGGGATTTGCGGCGGCTTTAACCTGCATTTCGCCTTTGCAAGCGGCTGCCGCGTGGGAGGAAGTATATGATACGATTGAATAATGTGCGGCTGCCGCTGGACTATACGGACGACACCATCCGCAAAAAGGTGAGCAGAGAATTAAAAATTGATAAAAGTGCCATTCAGGGCGTTGCTCTCTTTCGCCGCTCTGTGGACGCGCGCAAAAAGGAACAGATTCACTTTCTTTGCTCTGTTGATGTGACATTGAACGGTAAAGAAGATTTGATTTTGAAACGGTGCAAAAACGCGGTCAAGGTCACGCCGTATCATTATGAGGTGCCAAAGTGGAACGGCGGCGCTGCTCCGATGATTGTCGGCATGGGTCCTGCAGGGTTATTCGCCGGTCTGGTGCTTGTGCAAAGCGGCGCAAAGCCGATTATCATTGAACGCGGCAAGGATGTGGACAGCCGTACCAAGGACGTGTCACAGTTCTGGCTGACAGGCAAGCTCGACCCTTTCTCCAACGTGCAGTTTGGCGAAGGCGGCGCCGGTACGTTTTCCGACGGCAAGCTCAACACCGGCACGAAGGACAACCGCCAGCGCAAGGTATTGGAGGAATTTGTCCGTCACGGCGCTCCGGATGAAATTCTGTACAACGCCAAGCCCCATATCGGCACGGACAAGCTGAAAATCGCCGTCCGCAACATCCGGGAGAAAATCATTTCACTGGGCGGCACCGTTTTATTTGAAACCACGCTGACCGGCATCAAAACCGAAAACGGCAAAATCACTGCGGCGATTGTGGAGCGCAACGGAAAGCAGGATATCATTGAAACGGACAGCCTGATTCTGGCAATCGGTCACAGTGCGCGAGATACCTTTGCCATGCTGCATGAGCTGGCGCTTCCGATGGAAGCAAAACCGTTTTCTGTCGGCGCGCGCATTGAACATCTGCGCGATAAAATTGACAAGGCGCAGTACGGCAGCTTTGCCGGCACCGGTCATTTGGGAGCCGCTTACTATAAAATGAACGTGCACATGCAAAACGGCAGAGGTGCTTACACCTTCTGCATGTGTCCCGGCGGCAAAGTCGTCAACGCTTCAAGCGAGACGGGCGGACTATGCACCAACGGTATGAGTGAATTTGCCAGAAATGAGCAGAACTCCAACGCCGCCTTGCTGGTCGGCGTTTCACCGGAGGACTACGGCAGTGATTCGCCGCTTGCCGGTGTGCAATTTCAGCGAAAGCTCGAGGAAAGCGCCTATGCTCTCGGCGGTTCGAATTATCATGCGCCGGTTCAGCGCGTCGGCGATTTCCTGGCAAACCGGAAAAGCGAGCGTTTCGGGGAAGTGCTGCCGAGTATCAAGCCGGGTGCAACGCTGAGCAACCTTCACGATATTCTTCCGCAGGAAATCAGCGAAGCGATGAAAGAAGCGATTGCCGGTATGGGCAAAAAGCTGCAGGGCTTTGACCATCCGGACGCGGTGCTGACCGGTCTGGAAACACGCAGCTCCTCCCCTGTCCGGATTCTGCGAAGCATGGACACGCTGGAAAGCGTCGGTCTTGCCGGATTATATCCCTGCGGTGAGGGCGCCGGTTATGCCGGCGGTATTATCTCCGCTGCTGTGGACGGCATTAAATGCGCTGAAAAAATCATTGCAAAAACGGGAACGTGCGGTTGACACATTCCCGTTTTTTATTTGGATAAAATTGTCTTGGCGTTGCGGTAAAGGATTTGTTCCTTTTCTTCCCCGGTTAAGGGCAAGGAAAGAAGCAGGTCAACAAAGTCCTTCTGACTTCTCCACGGTGAATCGGTGGCAAAGAGAATTTTGTCAGCGCCATGCGCGTGGATAATCTCAACGCATTTCTCAGGGTACAAATCCATGACGGCTGCCGTGTCCATCCAGACCGGTTTGCCGATGAGCTTTTCGAGCACCTCACCGGGCAGCTCGTAGCCACCCATATGCGCGAGAATCAGCTTGTTGTCAATCAAGCCGCTGAGCTTACCGAGCACCTCCAGCACCATATCCGGCGTGCAGTGGACATGCTCGCGAAAGGCGACGTCAATTCCGGCGTGTGTGACAATAAACAAGTCTCTCTTCGCCGCTTCTTCCATAATGCGGACACAGCGCGCGTCGTTGAAATCAACGCCCTGGTAATCGGGATGCAGCTTGATTCCAAACAAGCCGCTTGCCTTGATGAAGTCAAGCGTGCCCTCTACATCCGCGCAGTCGGGGTGAAGCGAACCGGCGTAGTAGATATTGTCCTTGCCGTTGAGCTCCGCTGAAAGCGTATTGATGGAACGCTCCTGCTTTGGGACAGTGGCAATCGGCAGGACAACGCTGATATCCACGCCGCTTTCCCGCATAGATTGCAGGAGTGCCGTTCTGGTGCCGTTGGTGTATGGCGGCATCTTGCCGACCTCGGATAAATGCGCAATGGTTCTTTCGGCGATTTTGTCCGGAAAGGTATGTGTGTGAAAGTCAATAACCATAATATCCCCTCTTCCATTCAATTTTATCATGATAAAAAAATAATGTCAAATTATAAATTACCGAAGGGATTCTGCTTGATATTTCAGTCAGTTTTGGTATAATGAAAAGGAGAAAGATTGAAAAGAGGTAAAGGAATGGGCGCACAAATCCGGAAACTGGAGAACACCCTGACGACCGTCGGAACCGGTATTGTGGTGATGGCGATTTGGCAGACAATCAAAATCATCCTCCGATACACCCTGCTGAGCACAGCGGACAAGGATCAGGAAACCGTTATTGAAATCGTTGTCGTCATTGTTACGACTATCTTATTTGGGCTGATTGAATGCTATATCGGCTTTTCTGCCCGCGCAGAAGGAAATAGAAAAAAGAAAAGCGCCTTTTATCTCGTATTGAACGGACTGTATCTGGCGGTTTTCCTTGTCATGCTCGTTATTGAAATCGTTCTTATCTTCTCAGGCTTTTATTTTTCAGTATCCGCTATTATCCTCACCATCATTGATATCACGGTGTTTGTGCTGAATATCGAAATGATGATTTCTGCCATCAAGGTCAGGCGGCTGAGGAGATTAAGCGCAGGAGGAACGGTATGAATCAGGAATTTCATTATTATGCTACGTACTGCGCGGCAATTCTCGCCGGCTACTCCCATCAGGAAAGCGAAAAAATCGGCTACAGCGCCTGTATGGTCGATTTTTGCACCCGAACGCTTCTGGAAAAGCTAGGAGCGCCCTTAAACGCCGCAACAACGCAGCTTCCTCTGGAACTCGTTGACGCGTGGACGGACACGGTTGGCTTACAGGATATAACCAGAATATGGTCGTCGTTTCACTTTCTGCCCGCTGACTTGTACGCGAAGCCCAAAAAGCGCTGTTCAAAGCGATACCTGCAAAAATACAGGCTGATATGCGGTCCAAACAGCGATTTACTGGAAAAAACTGTCAGGCTTGCCAAGAATATGGACGAACAGGCAGCGGGAATCGCCATGCATGTGCTGGCAGACACATGGGCGCACCGGTATTTTGCCGGAACACCGTCGCTGGTGATTAACAATACCAATCCGTATTTCTACGAACTGTTTCAGAACGGCGATACCGTCACTGAGAAAAAAATCACCTTCCGTCACAGCACCGGCACGCCTGATGATCTGGATAAAAGCATCTATACATGCAGTATCAACTATAACAGCGAAAACTCCATCATGGTACTCGGTCACGGCAGAGCCGGTCATCTTCCCGATTACAGCTTTGTGCGCTACAAGTACCTCCCTGCCTGGGGTGATTATGAGGAAACAGTCAAGGACAATCCGTCGGATTTTCGTTCCGCCTTTTGCCAGATGATTTATGCAATGAAGTACCTTCGTGGTGTAATACCGGATTTTTTCCGCAATCAGTATGATGGTGAGGCTGTCAAACCGTACTCGCAGCAATTGGACAGGATTCTTACCAAGCGGCAGCTTGACGCGACAGAGGACTGGAAAGCATTTGCCGCCCTGCTCTCCGGCACAGAACCGGAGCCGTTCTCGATGGAACGCTATCAGGAGGAATATCTCAGGGCTGATGAAGCTGAAAAAAGCAATACCTTTTTGGGCAGATTTTTTGTCGCGGCAATGGCGCAGAAAAGCATGGTAACACACAACATTTACAATTCCGGCAACACGCTCGCCGGTAATTCCGTCGAGTACGACGGCAAGGGTTTCCGCGGTATCCGCGATTTCCGGATGCTGCTTCACAGGAAAAAGGGAGGTTCCGGGTCATGAACAGATTTCAGCGAATAAAAGAAATTATGTTTGGTACTGTCCTGATTGCGCTTGCCATTTTGTTGGCGCTGGTTCCGGAAAACAGCATACAGCCGGCGGCGTTCATCATCAGCCTTTCGCTGTTAGTTTACGGCGTGCGCCTAATGTGGAATTATTATTCAATGGCGCGTCACATGGTCGGCGGCAAAGCGACGCTGTACCAGAGTATTATCGTGCTGGATATCTCGCTTTTTTCCTTCTCTGTCACTACCATCTCGCCGGCTGCTGTCGCGATTTATCTCATGCTCATATTCGCCTTTTCGGGTGCTATCGATATTCTGAGAGCGCTGGAATCGATGAAAAGCGGCGTTTCTACGTGGAAGGTAAGGTTTATTATCGGCTGCGTCCGCATTGTCGCCGCAATTGGTCTGCTGATTGCCGGCGCCTTCTTCCACTCTGTCAAAATCCTCGTTATCGGCTATTGTGTTGATTTGGTTTATACCGGCATCGTGCGTATTGTCCGGGCTGTGCGCAGAACGGCGATTATCTATATTCAGTAACGCACGCGAAAGCGCTTTTCATTTTCAATGACGCTAAGCTCACGAACTTCCATGTCGTCTATTTCAATATGACGCGCGTTCTGTAAGGTCAGAAGCACCTGCGATATTTGCTTCTCAGTTCCCTGAATTTCCATGGTGACGGCACCGTTGTATTCGTTGCGCACCCATCCGGTAGCGCCGCTATTGTCTGCCGCCATGCCTGCGATATAGCGGAAGCCGACCGCCTGTACCCTTCCGTGGAATACAATGCGGCGGCGAATTAGTTTTGATTGATTAAAAAACATGTTGTCTCCTGTACTTATCAAAAAACTCCGGTTTTGCAGCCGGAGTTTTTTTCATTCTTCTTCGGTTTCTCTGAGCTTCTTGCGCTTGATGACCTTCAAGCGGCTGAACTCTTCCCTGTCCTTTTCGTCAAGCGCGTCCGAGATGAACTTCACGGTTTCCTCGAAACGCGGAATCATGATGTTCTTCAGGGCGTTGGCGCGCTTCTGGGTTTTCTTGATGGAAACCGCCAGACGGTAAACGCTGTTTTCGATTTCCGCCAGCTCTACCGTGAGATTTTTGACCTTGGTGAAAAGGATGAACGCCTTATCGACCGCGGAATTAGTCGTTCGGGTGCCATAGTGGAGATAATTGTAGGTTTCGCCCTCGTCAATAGTGAGAATCGGAATCTCCACGCCCATGACGCTTCTGGAATCAAGGTGCAAGCCGTCTTCAACCGGCACGGCGTTGGAGATGTCCTCGCAGAAGCCGTTGGTGATGTTGGCGGTCTGGAGCGCGATGTACGCCTCCTCGTATGCGGTATCAATCTGCGCCTGAATCGCGTTGGCGTGGTCAATCAGCGTCATCATTTCACGTATGAGAATGTTGCGCTTGCGGTCAAGCAGCTCATAGCCATTGCGCGCCAGCGCCAGCGATTTTTTCGCGTTTATCAGATTGCCCTTGGTGGGCACTGCCTGCACAGCCATGGTTACGCCCTCTTATTTTTGTCATGATCTTTGATATAGATATCGAGCACGGCGTCGTCAACACGGTCAAGCTCGGAACGCGGCAGCGTGGAAAGCAGCTCCCAACCGAGGTCCAGACTCTGCTCAATACTGCGGTTCTCGGTGAAGCCCTGGTTGATAAACCGGGCTTCAAAGAGCCTGCCGAATTCAATGTACTTCTTATCAACCGGGGACAATTCCTCCTCACCGATAACAGAAGCCAGCGCTCTCGCGTCGATTACCTTCGCATAGGAAGCAAAGAGTTGGTTGGCGAGCGCCTGGTGATCGGCTCTGGTATAACCCTCGCCGATACCGTCCTTCATCAGACGGGACAAGGAAGGAAGGACGCTTACCGGCGGATACAAGCCCTGTCCCTGCAGGGCACGGTCGAGGACAATCTGTCCCTCGGTGATGTAGCCGGTAAGGTCGGGGATCGGATGCGTGATGTCGTCGTTGGGCATGGTGAGAATCGGAATCTGCGTGACCGAACCGGGATGTCCCTTAATCATGCCGGCTCGTTCATACAGAGAAGCCAAATCGGAATAAAGATAGCCGGGATAACCCTTGCGTCCGGGGATTTCGCCCTTGGAGGACGAGAACTCACGCAGCGCTTCAGCGTAGGAGGTCATATCTGTCATGATGACAAGAATATGCATATCCAGCTCAAACGCGAGGTATTCGGCAATAGTCAGGGCACATCGGGGCGTTAGGGTACGCTCGATAATCGGGTCGTTGGAGAGGTTGAGAAGCATGACAACTCTGGAAAGTACGCCGCTCTCCTCAAAGCTCTTGCGGAAGTACTCGGCGACGTCCTTCTGAACGCCCATGGCGGCAAAGACAACGCCGAAATTAGAGCTGTCGGCACCGCTGATTTTTGCCTGGCGGACAATCTGCACCGCCAGATCATTATGCGTCATACCGGAACCGGAGAAAATCGGCAGTTTCTGACCGCGAATCAGCGTCATAAGCGTGTCAATTGTCGAGATGCCGGTGTTGATGTAGTTTTTCGGATAAACGCGCGACACAGGGTTAATCGGCGTGCCATTGATGTTGGCTTTCTTTACCGGAAAGATGTCGCCGAGTCCGTCAAGCGGTCTGCCCGCACCGTCAAGCACTCTGCCGAGCAATTCCGGTGACAGCGGCATTTCCATCGGATGGCCTGTCAGGCGCGTGCGCGTATTTTTAAGACTGATGCGCCGGGTGCCTTCAAAGACCTGCACCACGATTTTTTCGCCCTCTATCTGCACCACACGTCCCTGGCGGACGCTGCCGTTATCCAGCTTGATATCAACGATTTCTTCGTTGGAAACGCCCTTTACGCCGTCCATGACAATCAGCGATCCGTTGATTTCCTTGACACCTACATAATCAATAATCAAAGCGTTTCCTCCTTACTGCAATAACGCGCCGAGCTTATCGTCGATTTCCTTGATATAATCGTCGAACAGTTCCAGCCGGCTGTTAGGAATATCGTATTTCATCTTGGCGAGCTTATCGAACAGACCAAGCGAAATGATTTTTGAAATGGGAATTTCGCGCGCAACGATTTCCTTTGCCTTTTCGTGCAGGTGGAGAATCACCTTCATCATCAGCTTCTGCTTTTCAAGCGGCACATAGGTGTCCTCGGCGTGGAAGGCGTTCTGCTGCAGGAAACCAACGCGGATAGCTCTGGCGGTTTCGATAACCAGCTTCTGGTCGTCGGGTAAAACGTCGGAGCCAATCAGCTTGACAATTTCCATCAGGGAGCTTTCCTCCTGCAAAAGCGCGCTGATACGGTTGCGATACTCGACAAAATCCTTTCCCAGATTCTCTTTGTACCAAGGATCGAGGTCGTTGAAGTACTCGCTGTAGCTGTCCATCCAGTTGATTGCCGGATAGTGACGCGCGTAGGCAAGCGCTTTGTCGAGCGCCCAAAACACGCGGGTAAAACGCTTCGTATTCTGGGTGACAGGCTCGGAGAAGTCGGAGCCCTGCGGCGATACCGCGCCAATCAAGGTAACAGAGCCTTCGCCTCCGCTGAGCACGTCCGCGCGGCCGCCGCGCTCGTAGAACTCGGCAAGTCGTGACGGCAAATATGCCGGAAAACCTTCCTCGGCGGGCATTTCCTCCAACCGTCCGGAAATCTCACGCAGCGCCTCTGCCCAACGGGAAGTGGAGTCCGCCATCATCGCGACATGATAACCCATATCGCGGTAGTACTCAGCGAGAGTGATGCCGGTATAAATAGACGCTTCACGCGCGGCAACCGGCATGTTGGATGTATTGGCAATGAGGGCGGTTCTGTCTGTCATGGGACGGTTGGACTTCGGGTCAATCAGCTCCGAAAATTCGTCAAGTACCTGGCTCATCTCGTTGCCGCGCTCGCCGCAGCCGACATAGATAATAATATCCGCATCGCACCACTTGGCGAGCTGGTGCTGGTTCATGGTCTTGCCGGTACCAAAGCCGCCGGGAATTGCCGCGGTACCGCCCTTGGCTATCGGGAACAGCGTATCCATCACGCGCTGACCGGTAATCAGCGGAATGGTCGGCGTTAATCGTTTCTGCACCGGTCTGGCGGTACGAATCGGCCACTGCTGGCACAGGCTGAGCTCATGACGCTCCCCGAGGTCATCCTCGATGACAACAATCGTATCGTGCAGCCTGTATTCGCCGTCGGGCTTGACTTCCTTTACCACACCGGACAAATCGGGGTGAAGCATAACACGGTGCTCGATAATCGGCGTTTCCGGTAAGGTCGCGTAAATCTGACCGCCTTCGAGCCTGTCGCCTGGCTTCACCTTTACGGTGACATTCCACAGCTTTTCCGTATCCAGAGAGGACACGGAAGCGCCGCGGCTGATAAACGCGCCGGACTGCTCCTCAATCGCCTTGAGCGGCCGCTCGATACCGTCAAAAATATTATCCAGAATACCCGGTCCGAGCAGCACATTCATCGGCGCTCCGGTACCAGTGACAGGGTCGCCGGGTTTCAGTCCGGTGGTCTCCTCATACACCTGTATCGTGGTCAGCTTGTCGGTGATGCCGATGACCTCGCCAACCAGATTTTGCTCGCCGACATGCACCATTTCCATCATCTCAAAGCTGTCGGCGTTCTTCACGGTGACAACCGGACCGTTGATTCCGTATATCACATTATCGTTCATAGTTTTTCACTCTTTCAAATCCATTAGAGTACGGAGAGCGAGGCGTTCTCTACAAACCATCCGCGCTGCTCCTCCAGCTTGCTGTCGAGGGTTTCGTCGGCAATAATGCGCATTGCCGGACAATAGCCCCTGACGCCGCCAATCTGAATGGTCTTATCCGCCTGTACCTCCGCTTTGCCGCTGAACAGGGCTTGCAGCTCACCGGCGGCGTTAATGTCGCGTTCATTGAGGTAAAGCACGCAGTCGTTATCGCCGAACAGTTGGGCGATTGCCAATGCGCTGTCGTGGAGCTTCTGCGCGTATGCAGGCGTTTGGGCATAGGCAAGCAGCTTTTCAGACGCAAGTCCGAAAACCTCGTCAGTCATGGCGATTCGTGTCAGGAACAGCTCCTTTTGCGCCTTCTGCGTCTGGGCGGCAATCATCGCGGTATGTCGGCTGCGCATTTTGGCAAGCTTTTCGCGCTTCATGCGCTCACTGTCCTGCTTCGCCTTTTTCTCCGCCTGTCTGAGGCGCTCGCTTTTGAGCTGCTTGGTTTCGCCCTTCATCGCCTTTTTCTGCGCGTTGGCGTATTTTTTGATTGCCTTCAGAAAATTATCGGTTTTGTTTTTTGGCATTTATCTTACCTCTTACAGCTTGACGCCGATGGCGTCCTGTACGTACTTAGTGATACTGTCCTTCGTTCTGCCGTTGCCGTGACGGTCGGGTATTTCAACAATCAATGGCTGCTTGCGGTTGAGCTTGAGGTCATAGACGATATCGGGACAGAGCTTGACAAGCTTTTCCGTCATCAGAATAACGGCGATATCCTCACGCTCCATCGCCTGCATCAATTCGCGCCTGACCTCTTCCTCCTCATGGACGACCACGCCCGGAATTCCGGCAAAGCGCATACCCATTTTGGTATCAACATTATCACTGATTAAATAAAATTTCATATTCTGTCACTTAGCCGAGCTGGGAAAGAATCATAATAGAAATCAGCATACCGTAAAGCGCGATGCCTTCACCGAGAGCAACGAAAATAATCGCCTTACCGAAGGCTTTGGGATCCTCGCTGGTTGCGCCGATTGCCGCCGGAGCCGCGTTGCCTACCGCGATACCGCCGCCGATACAGGAAAGTCCGGTTGCCGCTGCCGCCGCGATATACGCCATGCCGCTTGCGCCGGCGGAAGCGGTATCACCGGTTGCCGCGCTGGCTGCAAAAGGACAAACAAGGCAGATGGTAAATACTGCCGCAAAGGAAGCAAGCTGCATGAGCATGGTTCTCTTTTTGCTTTTGCCGTGAGAAACCGCTCTGACGGCAAGCGCAACGGACGCAATAAGAAAAATGACAGGTAAAGCCATGAGAATACAATTAAAAATTAACATGATAAAAACCTCCAAAGTGAATTATTTCGTGGAAATTCTGACGGGTTCAAAAGGTCTGCCCTCACCCGAATAAAAACGGCTGAACATTTCGTAATACTCCAGTCGGAGCACCTGGATCGCTACCAGAAGCGCTTCAAGCACCATGACAAGCGCGTTGCCAATGACAACAACCACCCAGTATCCGACGCCGCCGACGGTTTCGGCCAGGACGAAAACGACGAGCATCATGCCTGCGTGAACCAGCACAAACGCGCCGACACGGAGAAAGCTCATGGTATTGGTGACGTATCCGAGCAGTACCTCAATGGATTCAAAGAGATTCTCGACAATATAACCGCCCCAGCTTTCGGGCTGCCAGTCCTTCTCGCCGTTGACAAGCCTTCCCAGCGGTTCGGCGAAAAATATCAGCAGAAACGGCAAAACAACCAGTCCGAGAATATACGGCGCGGTCATGACATGAATACCGAGGAAAAGCTCGGCTACCATGCCGAATACAAGCGAACAATAAAAGATGATGCCGGCGACGCCGCTGGTGGAAAACAGTGCCTTTCCGAAATCCTTTTGCCGTAAGGACGTGTAGACATTCAAAAACATCGCCAGTATCAGCAGTAAAACACCGATACCGATGGCGACCAAAATAATCGTGTTGGTGTTCTGCGACGCCATGACTTCAAACGGCTTTTCCTTAAAGCCGAAGAGCCGGAACAACGGGTCGAGCACATGTTCAAAGCCGAACACACTGCCGAACAGTGTACCGAATACCATGGCGGAAATGCCGCAGGGAACCAAAATCTTGCCGATGGGCATTTTTTTGAGCTTCCACATCAATATGCCGGCGATGGCAAGGCAGAGGCCTTGTCCCAAATCGGCAAACATGATGCCGAAAATAATGGTGTAGGTAATCGCGACGAAGAGCGTCGGGTCGATTTCGTTGTTTTTGGGAACGCCATACATCTGAGTGTAATACTCAAATGGTCTCGCGAAAAAAACGTTTTTCAGCTTGACCGGCGGATGCTTGTCCATCTCGTCCTTGGCGTCGGAGAAGTCGAGCTCTACGCTGTTGATTTTTTTCAGGCGCGCGTTGAGCTGCTTCTTATTTTCTGTCGGTATCCAGCCGACGATAATGAAGCTGTTGTTGTGCTGCAGCGCCTTGTTGCGGATACCGGAGTACAGATACAGCTCCTCGAGCTTGGATAAATAGCGCGCGACACGCTCGCCGTTCTCGTCAAAATAGTGGTCAAGCGCCTGCTGTGCCGCCTTTAAATCACTTTCCAGCTGAGGAAGCTCCTGCTGATAGACGGCTATTTTCTGCTTGGGCGTTTCGTTCCCGTCGAGTAAATCGGTCGGTTCAAAATAGAGCCCCTCGAAAATTTTGTCAATTTTCTCCGGATGATCGGCAAGTGTAAAATACACGCCCCAGACATGCGTTTTGTCCTCGGTGCAAACGGCGAAATCGACAAGCTCGTCGTCCTTGTACGCCTCGAGCTTTTTCAGGCTGTCCTTGGGCAGTCTGCCGAAACGCGCCTTCATAAACCTCATTTCAAGCACCTTTTCAATTTCGGCGTTCAGTCCCAAAAAGTGCTGGACAGTAATAAGATTTTGCCTTGCCTCTTCCAGTTTTGCCACGCAGTCGTCGCGTCTTTCAATCAGCCGGTCAATCTCTGCCGTTGTTTCGGCTGAAAAGCTCTCCAGCTCATCAAGCGAAGGGTTGAAATCGCTGACATCCCTCATAGGATAGCTGCGCTTTGCACGGCTGAGAGCGGATTTGAGATTTGTCAGAGGTTCGGCGTAATTGTTTTTTGATTGCAGATGTGTGAAATCCTGAACGTTGGGATAAAAGTTCGTCACCTCGTCAGGATGGAATACACCGGATTCTCCAAGAACTGTAATGACCTCGTCGATGTGATTCATCAGTCCGATGACATTGACAGCCTGCATGGATGATACTGCCAAAATATATTCACCTCTTTCAATCAGTCAGCGTATCAAAAGTGACTGAATTGTTTTCGGGTCGAGTTGATACCGTATGCCCTCGATTAAGCTGATGACATTCATCAGCTCGATTTCGGAGAGAAACATAAACGAAATCATCACGACCGACGGATTGTTGGAAAAATGGATGTTCTTTTTTGCCAGCTTATACTGCACGCGCGGCGTGATGTCGCTTGCGTAGTTATAGCCGATTTTTGCTATCATTCTGCCGCAGCCGGTGCTCTGCATAATTTGAAACACCTCGGCGGAGGTTTCCGCCTGACACATGCGGTCAATCAGCTTGGGGCTAAGCGTGCTGAACTCAGGCAGCATATTTGCCCGTATGACCTCCGGCGGCAGATGATAATATTTTTTCAGACGCAGGATTCTGGAAAAAATGCTGAAATCATTCATTGTCATGAACATGCTTTTCAGCTCCTGGCGTTCGGTTCCTCTGGTCTTTTTGTTTATCAGCTCCATCATATCCCGCAGAATGTACTGATAGAGCTTGTTTTCCATGTCCGATACCGGCAAAATTCCCTTTGCGTCGGGCTTGTACGGCTTGAGAAGATCGTAATACGGCGTAGGACGAAGCGCTTCTAAAAAATCGCTGTAGTCATGAGCGTTGGCAAGCCGGTAGACGTCAAGCTCGGAATGCTTGGCAAGGAAGTTGGGGAACTGGAAAATAAAGCGCTCAGTGGCGTTGGCGTTGAGCAATACCAGAAAACGAATAATCTGGTCAACCTCTGTTCTTTCAATAACGTAGCGGGAAAAACCCTCGCTGACGTTGGAATCGTAGCAGCAAAGGGAGTCAAACTCGTTGAACAAATACTGCCGCAGCAGCTGTTCAAGCCGTCCCCGGTGCACGTCGCGCTCATTGATTTCGTCAAGCGCAGAAGAAAAGTGTGTGTGTGATTTCAAATAAATCATCACCTCGGCAACACTCTGACATGACAGTATATTCGCATAGTCACGGTCGTCGAGAAATCTGCCGTATTTTGACCGCGCCTTTGCCAGAACGGCATAGGATGTAGACATCAAATCACCTCCCTGTCAGCCAGTGACGCGGCTGACAATTTCGTCTACCCATCTGTCACGGTTCTGTTCAAAGTCGGCTTTCAGCTTAATCAGCGTCGATTCCTGTCTGGCGGCCAAATCGCTCAGCTTTCGTTCCATCCGTTTGTCAAGATAGGCTTCGTTTTTGGCGATTTCCTCCTGTGCCTGGCTCATGTATCTCTGGTAAATCGCTTCGGCTTCCTGCTCAATCTTGCCGCGTTCTTCCTCGGCCCGGCTGATATTGGCTTCTTCCAGCGCTTTTGCTTCTGTATCCGCCTCCACGATTTTCCGAATCATATCCTGCATATTTTTCACCTCCGGTGTGATGAAATGGGTGTCGTTCACCCTCACAAATTATATTGCATTCCATCTTAAATGTCAACGGGACAAAGGAATAATAACGACAATGTAACCAAGAAGAATGATATTACTTGCCGAAACTTCCGTGCTCGATACTATCCTTGATTTGCTGAAAGGATATGCCGTATTTAATCGCGATATCCTTGGCATAGCTGATTCCCTGCGGTGGGAGCAAGCTGACCTTGAAGCTGCGTTCGCCGTCATGGATTCCGGTGACAAGGCTCGCTGCCTTACTGTCTCCTTCCACCTCATTGTTGAGCTCGTCGACGCTGCGCGCCAAATCGTGCATGTGTGTGTTGAAAATGCAGCGCACGCCTAAAAAGCGCATTGCTTTTACAACATCCTTAGCGATGAACAATCCTTCGGTGACACTCGTGGTGGCAAGGCTTTCGTTAAGGAGCATCACGCTGCGTTCGGTTGCTGCCGAGAATATTTCGGACAGGCGCTTGCTCTCCTCTCCAAGTCTGCCGAGGTCAACGGTGTCGTTTTCATCCGCCGGGAAATGAGTGAAGATATTGTCACAAGGGCTGATTGCCGCTGAGGAAGCCGGCACATAGACGCCGAGCTGCGCCAGCAGCATAGCCAGTCCGTATGCCTGGGTGAATATCGTTTTGCCGCCGCGGTTCGGACCTGTGAGAATAAAAATGCGGTAGTTGTCGTTGAAATCAATATCGTTGGTGATGATGTTGATGGAATCGCCCTGCAC
Organism: uncultured Clostridia bacterium; assembly: GCA_947170465.1. Taxonomy (GTDB): domain Bacteria; phylum Bacillota; class Clostridia; order Oscillospirales; family Acutalibacteraceae; genus Ruminococcoides. The sequence continues at coordinate 7,907 of CAMVTS010000041.1, read as the reverse complement.
GTTCTTGATGGCGAGTTTGAGGTTATATAAATCGCGGAAGGAACATTCGCGCTGCTCCGGCGGCAGGATTTCCGGTTTGCAAACCGGCATTCCCTGCGCTTTCAGCTTATCAATTAATTCAGCCCAGCGGACGTAGAACAGGATTTCCGGCATGAGGCTGATCAGCGAATAGCCGCTGACGTTGATATAGCGCCGCAGGGTTGACTTGATGTCGTTGACCGTACCGCGCAGCATGTCTGTGACCGGACGCTTGATGGCTTCGGAAAGCTGGTCGTCGCCGGTGAGCGTTTCGATATCCACCCCCGCAGGCAGGTCGTCCTTGCTGCTGACAGATGTTCGATGATTTGCCGGGTGAAAATACCGGAAGCCGCTGACGTCAGCGCCTTCGTGCAGTCCGTCCTTGCGGCTGGCGAAATTCACAAAGCGGCGCATGAGTCCGACGTCCGTGAATTTCGTATCGTTGAGCGACAATACGCCCGCTGTTCTCGGTCGGAGCATGGAATCCAGATTCACGCCGATGGTGATGCTTTTGAGAGAGCGCGCCTTCTCCAACGTTTCATCAATATCCAGCTTGAGTTCATCAAAATTGCTTTCGTCGCTGATGCCGGTCACAATCTGTCTGAGCGTGAGCATGCCCTCTGAACGGATATCGAGCGATTCCAGCGTGCTTTTCATCATGGTGATACAGCTGACGTAATCGTCAATCTCACGCAGGCGGTTAATCAGCGACCACAGCGACGACGCTTCCTGATCCTTCTGGAAGCGTTCAATATCGCGCAAATCCGCCAGCTTTTTCACCAGCTCCTTCATGGTCTCGCGCAGCTGCGGCAGCCGGACGAAATCATCAAATATATCACACCGGTAACGGATGATATCCGGATTGTCCGTCACCGTCGTCATTAAGTAACGGATGTGCTCGCGTTCATATTTGATATTCGTCAGTGCTTCCGCGATAAAATCAATGGACAGGTCGTTAATGCTTTCTTCTGTCAGCATCTTAAATTTTTTCTCGGTGTTTTGCGGGTATAACAGGCTGAAGTCCATATTGTCGCCCCTTTCAGTTATATTATACAATATGTAAATACGCTCTGCAAGCATAATCCTGCTTTCTGAGCATATAATAAAACAAAAACAGGAGATGATGTTTTGTCAGTCAGGATTCATTGGGATAAGGTGAAAATATACGCTGTCAGTATTATCATTCCGCTGGCGCTCGGCGCATTGGTGGGCTTCATCACGTCCCGGTTTATGGATTATGATACGCTCGTCAAGCCGCCCTTTGCGCCGCCGTCGATTCTCTTTCCTATCGCGTGGAGTATTCTTTATCTGCTGATGGGTATTTCCTACGGTATGCTCAAGGTGGACGGTATCGCCGAAGGCAGCGCAACTGTGCTCTATTTTGTTCAGCTTTCCGTCAACCTGCTGTGGCCGGTCGCGTTCTTTGTTTTCAAATGGCGGCTGTTCGCGTTTATCTGGATTCTGCTGCTCGACGCGCTTGTTATTGCAATGACGGTCAGCTTTTATCGCAGAAAAAAGTCCGCAGGACTATTGCAAATTCCGTATATTCTCTGGGTGCTGTTCGCGACTTATCTTAACCTGGGAATTGTATTGCTGAATTATACTAATACCTAATAAAAAGTAGACAATCTTTGCGGTCTTTTTTCCGCAATACTGCGTAGTCGTCCTTGCAAGGCGCCAGCCTTGCCGCGTCCTTCGCCTTGTCTTGCGAAAAATATCCTCGCAAAATATAAGTCTACTTTCTATCAGGAATTAGTATTAAACGTCAAAATGCCCCGGCTGACTGACGGGGCATTTTTTATGATGAAAAGATTATAGGAACATTGCCGTTCAGCGCCAGCCGGATAATTCCGACAATCACCAAATGAGCCGGGTAATAGATGTAGAACAGCCATTTTGTTCCCAATATTGTTTTGCCACGCTCGCCGTTGTACTGAGCGAGAATGGGAATCGTCAGGAAAGTGAACATTTGCAAAACGCCGTAGAGCTTGTCCAGAAAAATGAAAAATACTGCAGCATACACAAACGTCCAAAGAACGATATCAATTGACTGCGCCTTAAAATTTCCTCGGTGCTGATATAAAAAGAAGGGACACATCACCGCAATGCACGACCAGTCGGACGGAAAGGAAATCAGGCAAATTACAGGAAACGCCAGAATTTTGACCAATTTTGGAAAACGCTCGTCACGCTGCACTGCAATCAAAACGACTGCCCAAGCCAGCGACCACATTACGCCGGTTTGGTTGAAAAGGCTGCCGGACGAAAAAGGTAAAAACGGTATGCCGAACGCGAAATTATAAGCAAAATGAGAAATAAAGGCAAAGATGAACAGCCTGCCGGCGTACTTCCAGATATTGCGGGTATAATAACAGCCCTCTGCGATAAAAAACCACATTATAGGCGCTGTCAGTCTGCCGATAATATGCAGCGCAAACACATACCAAACCGCCTGCGTTCCCGGAAAAAACGCCCATGTAAGGTGGTCAACAGTCATGGCAATGATGGCAATCAGCTTAATCTGATTGGCGTTAAGGCGCTTTTTTGTCAGGCTCATTGTGTCCTCCGGTTTTATCTTATTGATTGAAAGCACTTGATAAGAATGGGTTGATTGCGAAATTAATTACAATAGCAAATCAAAACAGCCAAGAGCTATCAGATAAAAGCAATCTGATAGCTCTATATTTTTACAATAATTTAAATCATGTTGCCATTTTGTTGCCACGATACAAGATTATTATAGCAGAAGTATGCGATAAAATCAACACTTTAAAGCGATAAATTACAGTTAAAAATATCTACTAATCCGTATCGAAAAAGTGATACGCTTTTGGGCTTCAAAACGCAGTGTTTATGCGCCCTTTGAGAAGCAAAACCAGTTAGGTAGGGTAATTATATTACTTTGCAAGCTTGATGGCAATAGAAAACGCCGCCAAGCAGGAATCATCCCACTTGGCGGCTAAACAGTTTATCAGTTGTTTCCGAAATCTGCATTTACCTTCTCGTTGATCTCCCGGATTTTTTTCTTCATAGCAAAGTATCGAACGAGCCAGATGAAGAAATAAATAATGAAGAAGATAGAAACATAGATCACTATACCCCTAATGGTATGAGGTATCCAGTACATACAATAAGCGATCGGAAGCGATGAAACCGATATTATAATGAGATGCAAAACAGTCTGCTTCAAAAGGCTCCAGTTTTCAATTTCCCAGATAACAGATGCGCCGCCGAAAGCAGCCCCGAATATCAAAGAGCATATGGTCTGAATAATGACAGCATTCAACTCGCTGCCGCAAAGCTCAATCAAAGACCACGGAGCAGGCAAAAAGTCTCCTTCATATTTTTTGGTAGCCACGCTGAGAAATATCGAAGTAATAAGTAGGATAATATGGCTGATTAATAAACCGATAGGCGCGCCGAAAAGGCAGCGTTTAATAACTTTCTTTTTCATAATTGACCTCCTATAAACCTAAAACCTGTTTTATTTTTGATACATAACGTCTTGAAACATAAGTAGTCGTACCGTCGGACAGCGTAACGCAAATCGTACCCGATAAGCTCAAATCAAAGTTGCGCACCTTTTTAAGATTGATGATCTCCGAGTTGGAAATGCGCACAAAGCTGTACTTGGTAAGCTGCTCCTCAAGCTCGTATAATCTTTGTCTGAGGGTATATTCTTTCCTGTTGACCGAGGCAAAGGTCTTGCCGCCCTCTGCGTAAATACGGATAATGTCCTCCGGCGATAAGATCTCGGCTAAATCATTGTAAAAGCCTGTGATAACCTCGGGCGTTTTCGATGAAAGCGCATTGAGTATGTCGTTGATTTCATCGGTTACCTTATCGGTAACGATAATTACCTTCGGCTCAATACAGTTGTCGTCAATTTTGATCTCTACCTGCATTGTGTTTTCCTCCTTTGCTGAAAACAGTATATCACACGTAAGGAATCAAATCCACCGTTTTTCAATAAGTGGTCGTTTTTTGAAGATAAGTGGTTATTATTCAAAAAAACAGAGCCGCCAAGCAGGAGATTATCCCACTTGGCGGCGTTACCGGTTTAAAAACTATCTTTCATACCAATAGCGGCAGATCTCTTTTTGCTCGCCTTGGTAATTATCAATACCCTTGAATTCCAAAATAAAGCCGCATTTTTCCATTACCTTTTGCGAAGCGATGTTGTCGGCAAGGCAGATTCCCGCCATTTTTGTAACACCGATTCTTTCCATAATGACAGGCAGAAAAGCACTTACGGCTTCTGTAGCGTAACCGTGCTTTGTATATTTAGCGCCGATATGATAACCGATCTCCCATATGCCGCCATCAAGCGGAACAGCCTGCACATAACCTATGTTGGTTTTATCCTTACGCAACACGGGATATACAAACGGCCCCTCGCAGCCGCCGTACCGCGACATAAGAAATTCAATTGTTTCCGAAGCGTCCTCGACGGTTTCAAAAACCTCGTCGGGAACAAAACGGCGGTTATCCTCGTCAAGTGAGTTTTCGTGAACCGCCTGCGCCATATCCGGCGTAAATTCTGTAATCATCAATCTATCTGTTTCTATTTTGAACATAGTGTTATCCTTTCATTTAATAGTGTACATACATTCTTGACGGCTCGGGATCACTGCCTTGAATCATACAAAAGAATTCCCAGCCGTATCGCTCATAAAAGCCGATGTGGTCGGTCACGAGATAAACCGGCGAAATTCCCTTTGACCGCAAATTCTCCACCGCCAAATCCAAGAGCTTTCCTGCGATCCCCTGCTTTCGGTATTCGCTTTCCGTATAGACGGCGCAAACGTTCGGAAATAAATCCTTTCTCTCGTGAAAGTCATTTTGAATAACGCCCAAACCGCCGATGATTTGATCTCCGTCAAGGCATAGGTACCAGCCATATTCGGTATTACCGCTTAGATAATCCTCCATACATTCGAGATAAGCGGTAACAGGTACGTTCCATTTTTCACAAAACCACTTGGCGGCTGTATCCTTTAATTCCGGACGCTCACGAAGCGTGATGTATTTATATTTATCCATTGTAAACACCCTTTCGATTTACTGACATCATCATATCAAGCATTCCGCTGTAAATCAACCTTGAAAACCATTATAAAAAAGAATGAGCCTGCACTAAGCAGACTCACAACTTTTCATTTCACGGATAATGCGCTGAATGGATTTATCGGAAAGGTAATACCGACTTGCCAATACCGAAACTGTCTCGCCGTCAAGGTATTCCCGATAAATCAAAGCGTTTCGTCGGCGCAACTCTTTTTTAACGCCTGTTTTCGCTCCCCAATCGACGCGGGAGCCGTCCTTCTTGGGAATATAAATATTTTCCCCGTCAATGTATTGCTGAATGATTTTAATAATGTTCTGCGGCAGCACATCGTCTGCCTTGATATAGCTCATTGTTGCCTCCTAAAAATTGAAATGCTTTAGGGTAAGCAATGGCTATAAAATATTCAAACGATACCGAATAGCCAATGCTTATACGGCAATAACATATCTTTTCAAAACGCAGCCCTCCTGTCTGTCGTATTATAGCGTATTCTTTGTATTTTGTCAATTTCAAGAAAAAGCCGCCAAGCAGGAGGTTATCCCGCTTGGCGGCTTGATTATAATTCTATTTTAGAAATTTACTCCCACTCAATGGTGGCACAGGGCTTGGGCGTGAGATCGTAGAGGACGCGGTTGACGTTGTCGATTTCGGTGGTGATACGCTGGGTGATGTGCTGAAGAAGGGTAAACGGAACGTCTTCTACGGTGGCAGTCATGGCGTCGGTGGTATTGACCGCGCGGATAATGACGGGATACGCAAAGGTGCGCTTGCCGTCCTTGACGCCGACGGATTTGAAATCGGGCACAGCGGTGAAATATTGCCATACCTTGCCTTCGAGTCCGTTCTTCGCGAACTCCTCACGGAGAATCGCGTCGGACTCTCGGACGGCTTCCAGTCTGTCTCTGGTGATAGCGCCAAGGCAGCGGACGCCTAAGCCGGGACCCGGGAAGGGCTGACGGAATACCATGTTATCCGGCAGACCTAGCGCCTTGCCGACAACTCTGACCTCGTCCTTGAAAAGCAGCTTGACCGGCTCTACCAGCTCAAACTGCAAATCCTCGGGAAGTCCGCCGACATTGTGATGTGCTTTGACGCCGTCGCTTTCGAGAATATCGGGATAGATGGTTCCCTGGGCGAGAAACTCAATGCCGTCGAGCTTTCTTGCTTCTTCCTCAAATACGCGGATAAACTCCGCGCCGATAATTTTTCTCTTCTTTTCCGGCTCCGCTACGCCTGCGAGCTTGTCAAGGAAACGGTCAACAGCGTCTACATAAATGAGGTTCGCGTTCATCTGATTGCGGAACACCTCGACGACCTGCTCCGGCTCTCCCTTGCGAAGAAGACCGTGGTTGACGTGAACGCATACCAGCTGCTGTCCGACTGCCTTAATCAGCAATGCCGCGACGACAGAGCTGTCTACACCGCCGGAAAGTGCCAGCAGCACCTTCTTGTCGCCAATCTGCTCTCTTAATTCCTTTACCTGCTCGTCAATAAAGGCGCTGGCAAGCTCAGGGGTGGTAATTCTTTTCATGGATTCGGGACGTACATTATCTTGCATTTGATTCTCTCCATTCCTTATTGAAATCATATCAGTATTATATACGATAAATGAGATTAACGCAAGTACTTTATCGAAAAAGCCATATTCCCGCGCACAATTGATTTCCTGCCGCGATAATTATATCTTTTCTTTTTCAACAAAATGTCGTCCTAGAAAAAATAAACAACGAAAGCAAATATATTCTTGAGACAGCAAAGCTGGAATCCCCCGAAATACTGGAGGACGCCTCGGGTCTGAATATGGTTCTTGTCGATCACAGCGAGTATACACAGTCCGCGGAAGGCTTGAAAAGCGCCAATATCATCAGTATTATTGACCATCATAACGACGGCACCGTCACCACGGGAAATCAGCTGATTTATGACGCAAGACCGCTTGGCTCCGCCGCGACGGTTATATGGATTCGCTACCGCAATTACAGCTTGAAGTCTGACAAAAAAACCGCGACGGTCATGTTGGGGGCTATCTTATCCGACACAGTCAATCTGAAATCCGATACGACCACCTTTGCGGATCGCGAGGCAGTTAAGGCGCTCAGTGCATTGACCGATAATAAAGACGTTGACGCTTTTTATCAGGAAATATTCAAGGCGAGACTGTCCTACGAGGGTATGACAGATGATGAGATTTTCTTTAACGACTATAAGGAATACGAGAGCGGCGGATAAAAATACTCAATCGCCTGCATCGAGGTCTATGACGAAGATGAAGCTGTCAAAATGGCAGAAAAAATGAAAACCGTCGTACCTTCCAAGCTCAAGAGCACCGGTATGAATATGTCTTTTGCCCAAATCAGCGTTTTTCACGACGACATATCCCTGAACTATATTGTCCCCTCCGATAAAGCGGCTGGAGAAGTAATTGTTTCCGCATTCGGAGACAGAGCCGTTTTCAACGGAACAGCCTATGTATTTAAGCCGGGAATGTCGCGAAAGAAAGAACTGGTTCCCGCAATCACAAAGGTTCTTGAAGCAAATCCAAAGAAACAGTAGTTCATGTACAAGCTTTCATCATAACATTAAAACGCTGCATCCGGCTATACAGCCGGTGCAGCGTTTTGTATCTCTTTATTTAGTATAAAATGCAAGTTACTCCCACTCTTAAGTGCAAAGCAATCATTAAACAATCGTTTTATCTTTCAATTCTCCGATTTGTTTCCAAATGATAACTTTTGCGAGTTTCTCCCAAGTGGGTAGTTGATTCAGCATATTAATCCACATGCCGGTGCGGCACCGGCACAAATAGAGATGAAAACGGAAG
>CAMVTS010000040.1 GCA_947170465.1 uncultured Clostridia bacterium | reverse complement strand
TAAGCATTTTTTAGCTTTACTACTTGACTTTTGTTTGCAGGTCTAAAAACAGTCCGCCGGACTGTTTTTGCCTGCGGATTGCGCTGACGCTTCATCCTTGGCACACTCGCCTTCGAGTCTCTTCCTCTGCGCTGTTGGCGCACCGGAAGAGACTCGAACTCCCGACCTTCTGATGCGTAGACAGAAGCCCAAAATAGTTACAAAATTGTAACTATTACAAAAAAACGGTTGTTTTTGTCTCTGAAAGGGTATTGTTTTTGATAAGATGCGATTGTTTTTTTCAATTAACTACTTAACAAATAGAAAAAAGTGAAGTTTTAGCACACTTCGACTAAAATCGACTTTGCTTTTATGATATAATCACACCAAAGCAATGGGGTGAATTCATTGAAAAGTTTTGAAGAAATCGCAGAACTATGGCTTCAAAGCGAAATATTTGGAAAACAATACTCATATCGTAATGGGTTGCGGAACACAGGCAGCTGCTATGATAATGTTATACTGTGGTTTAAGGCGCGGAGAGATTATTCCGCTTGAATGGTCAGATATAGACTTGTCGTGCTTCACGCTTATTCTCCTTACGCACTGCTTTTGGTTCTTCCTTTGGCGCCTTCAAGGTAATCAATGACGGTCTGCCCTGACCTTGACGTTTGCGGACGATCAAGCCGCTCATTTCCAGTTCGCGGAATATTCGCGTTGTGACCTGACGACTTTTATGCAGCTTATGTGAATAGCAGACACACCTCAACCGATTATTACAGGTTTATTGATATGATACCGTTATAAAGCAGAGAAAATGATCGGCTTTTGTCAAATACTTTAAGAAAAATACTATAATCAAAATCTGCAATAACGTTAGCGGCAAATAAACTTTTTGTAAATAATTCACAAAATTGTATTGTCGATTTCTATGCTTCAAAGCGGTACAAAAAGTGAATTATTGCTTGAAACCTGATCGTCCTTTATTATATAATTATAATGTATATTTATGTTCATTATTTCTTAAAGGGTGATGATATGAAAACAAGAGTACTGAGGACGCAAAGAAAAAGATTCGTTTCACTGTTGCTGGTTTTTTCGGCAATGGTCAGCTTGCTTGTGCCGTTTGATATTACGGCGTTTGCGGATGCTCCCGCGACGGGTGGGGATATCCGCGCTGTCATCTATGATGGCAAGGAGCTCGTATTTATGAACAGCTCCCGTGCGCTGGATTCAACGAGAACGGTCACCTATGATTCGTTTGATAAGGATTTAGACGGCAATATCAAGGAGGACAGCGGCGATTGGGACAATCTCTCCAATATTGTACCGTTAAGCAGCGCGGTTAACTCCAACAACGGGCAGCCTCAAACCGGTCAACGTACATCAATTCCTTGGTATGCTGAGGATGGCGGAAAGATAACCACCGTTACATTTTTGGACGAGATTCAGCCGACGAGTACCGCATTTTGGTTCAGCGATATGAAGAATGTAACTAAGTTCAACAACCTGTCCAAGCTCGACACATCCAAGGATACCTGTATGACCGAAATGTTCAGGAACTGTCAAAAAGTGATTTCACTGGACGTTGGGCATTTTGATACGAGTCAATGCCAAAGCCTTTGGGATATGTTCGCCGGCTGCAAAAATCTTACCTCTCTTGACGTCAGCCGTTGGGACGTCAGCAATGTCGGCGGCGCCGCGGGTTTGTTTTACGGCTGTCAAAATGTTACCGCGCTTGATGTGAGCAACTGGAGAACGCCGAAGATGTTCAACATGCAGGGCATGTTCCGCCAGTGCAGGAAGCTCAAGATGTTGGACCTTCATAATTTTGATTTTTCACAAGTGAAGCTTATTCAGGATTTTTGCTGGTGCAGCTCTTATAATTACACTAAATATAATCTAGATTCTGAAACCATGGCGCTGGAAACCGTCATCTTCCCCTCGGGAAGCTACGATACGCCGGCTCTTCAGCAGTGCTACCGTATGTTCGCCGGCTGCCCCAAGTTGAAGAGCATTGATATGCACGGCTTCAATTTTTCCAAGGTCCATCAGGCGTATATGATGTTCTACAAGTGTACGGCGCTTGAAACAATCAACGCGAACGGCTTTTACGGCTACGGAAAAGTGAACAGCACAACAAAATATTTAAAAGAGAAAAACGATAATGTTATCGGGGGAATGTTTGAGGGCTGCGCGGCGCTCAAATCCCTTGACCTCAGCGGAATGGATTTTGTCACGAACAAGAACTCCAATCTAAACGAATTCTCTGACGCATATAAAAACAACTTTTTCACCGGCACCTCCTCGCTCAAGAGAATCGTTCTCGGCGATAAATTTATGGCGGGGTTCGGCTCGCTGGAGTTTGAGAACTGGGTGAATATAGACACCTATGAGTATAAGACACAGTCCGAACTGATCGGCAGTTATAACTCCTCCTATGCGGGAACCTGGGAGGTAAGCTCCGATATTGTCCTCTACGGTAACCGCGGCACGCCCACCTCTCAGGGCGTGGCAAAGGAAGCAGGTAAGCCTGTCGATTTGTCCGGGGTCGAAGCTCCTACCCGAAAGGGCTATACCTTCGGCGGCTGGTTCGCAAAAAAGAACGACAACACGAGCGAACAGCTTGTAGACGGGCAATTAGCGCCCAAGGATAGCGAGGACGTTCCGATTGATACGTTTTACGCTTATTGGAACCCTATTTCCTATAACCTGGTGCTCAAAGGAAACAGCGGTACTGCGGAAGTCGGCGGCGAAAGCGTAACAGAGTTTGGTCCGTACGAGCTTGCTTACGACGAGTATCATCAGCTCAGCAACCGGACGTTTGAGAAGGAGGGCTACATCCTCACCCACTGGAATACGCGCTCAAACGGCAGCGGCGATTCCTATGACGCTGTGGATGAGGTCAGCCGACTGATCGACAGGCAGGGCGCGACAATCACCCTGTATGCCCAGTGGCATAAGCCGGACGTTACCATTACCTTTGAAGCAGGCGAGGGCGCGACGCCTGTTCCGGAAAAGCATTATACCCTGAATACAGAAGGAACTACCACCTACGGAAAACTCAGTGAGACCTCGAAGGACGGATATACCTTCTGCGGCTGGTATGATGAGGACGGTAACCTTGTTACAGAAGACACCCCGGTGTGGGAAAACCAGACGCTGACCGCGCACTGGGAGAAGAATCCCATCATTACCTTTTACGCAAACGGCGGCAGCTTTACCGGCACTGCCTCTACGTCCACAAAGGTAGTCCGTTACGGAACTGCTCTGGGAACAACTCCCACACCCACAAAGGAGAACAGCACCTTTGCGGGATGGTTTACTTCCGCCTCCGGGGGAACCGAAGTAACCTCGTCCGAGATTATGAAAAACGACGCTCCATACTTTGCTCACTGGGGCTATAAGCCTGTATTCAACGCAAAGGGCGGCACCATTATCAATATGCCGGATTACAGCGTCCAAGACGATTCGAAATATAAGATTAGCGTCATACCCGAGGCTAAAAGAGAGGGCTACACCTTCCTCGGCTGGTTCTACAAGGATGAAACGTCTCCGATTGTAGCAGGCAGAGAGCTTGATCTTTCACAGGGCAATACCCTGATCGCAAAATGGGCGGAAAAAGCAAAGCTGCAGGTTACACTTGATCCTGACGGCGGTACGATAACGGGCAACTATGAAAGCCCCGCAGGAGAACCCGATAAAAGAATCATCAACGTTTATTACGGTGACTCGATCAACGAGCTCCCCACACCGTCGAAAACCGATTATAACTTTGACGGCTGGGTGGACACAAACGGCAAAAAATATACAGTAAGCGATACCTTTACAGAGAACGTAGAGCTCAAGGCCCGCTGGGTTGAACGGAACTATTCACTGGTTTTCCATTCGGGCGAAAACGCCGAAATGTTTGCGCCCGACGATTCATCCGATAAAACCGTAAAAACAGTCAAGGTGGTTCACGGAGGAACGCTTAACGAGCTCCCCGGCGCGCTTTATTATGATACAAGCGGAAATCTGCTGAAAAATGAATACACACTTGAAGGCTGGTATCCGAACGCGGATTTCACGGGTGAAAAGCTCACCGCCAACACGCCGATTAACGCAAACGGCGAATACTATGCCAAGTGGGTCAAGAATGTCGTGACGGAAGAAGATAATAACATCGGTTATTCTATCCATTGGGGTAACTCGACCGCTTCGGTTGTTTCCAACGTGAACGACAATCTTTGCTTCCATCCGAACACGACCGCGGATATCGTTGCCGAGCTTCGACTGACCTTTGACAAAAAAGCCGCGTCAAACAGCGTTATTAAAAAGGGAACAATAAAGTTTACGGTTCCTAAATATGTATTTAAGGATTGGAACGGCAATAATACCGGTAAAAACGATATCACGGAAACGATGGAGCAGTATTCCGAAAGCGGTACCGCCTCCGGCGATATGGCGTTCAGTTATCAGGATTGCGGAGAATACTACCTGTTGATAAATAATCGTGACTTTGAGGATCATAAGGATTATCACTCGGTTATTACCATTCAATACTCCGCCTCGCCGTGGAATATTAACGGCGGTGCGATCGACAAGGACGGAAACTATGTCAGCGGCTACCCGTGTTATACGAATACCATTCATCCGACGCTGACGGTAGGCGATACCGAAAAGCTGGCTAAAGATCTCTCTCTGGAGGTTCACACAAAGGTTGAAACGACTCAGTCAAAGGATTCTCCGAGCGTTTCGTTCAGCTGGAACGATAGCTGGGGCTCAAAGCCCGCGGACGCGGACGATTATTTCTATATCACATGGAGATTGACAGAGAGATCGGCGCAGACAAACCAGCCGTATCAATTTATCTGGACTGAACAGACGGTTCACGACGGAACGGTGGTTATGGAGCCCGGTGATTGGACAACCGTAGACAGAAGCTCCCGAAATTACTACCAATACATTGTGACGAAGCATCCGAAATCTGTGCTTTCAGAGGTTGTAGGCGACTGGAAAGAAATCAACAACGAAGCAGTCGTAACCGAGAAATGGAATTCGGGCTATGAAACCTACCACAGAGTAAACGCTACCGCAAGAGTTTATATTCAAAATGCCCATCCAGGCGGTCCCCGCTATTTTACCAAGCAGATTCCGGATTATACTGCTCAAGACGCTCACGTCATCAACGGCGGTCAAGAGGATATTATCGACGACGAGAAGAATGTAAAACTGCCTTATGCCATTCTCTACACGGAAAATGAAGCGACCGACAGAGTTTCCGAGGCGAATAATGAAAAGGGTTATACCGCCGCCGAACGCACATATACGATCGAGGACGGATATAATAATTCGATTTTCATATCTGACGGAAAGCCGACTCAGGATTACAATTGGAATGACAACGGAATCGCGCTGACCGAGAACGATTACTACTTCTCATCGCTGAAAATAACGGTCAGCGAATTCGACACCACCAAGATCGACGCAAACTGGATGGAGCCGTATGAGAACACCGACCGTGATTCCTATGATGACGTCGCGGTTTATGTTCACAGAAAGGGCGAGATTGGTTACTATCTGCATACAAGCTACAGACCGCTTGCCGTTTATGATGTGATAGATTTGCCCGAGGATACGGTAGCGTTTAAGGTTGTTCACAAGAGCTCTTTCTATACAACCAATATCACGGTAGAGCCGACTATGTATTTGAAACCGTCTTCAAAGGTACAGGACATTGTTGCGGATCATGTGGCGGACAGCCTGAGAACATTTATTAAGAATGAATCCAAGATGACCATTTCGCAGTCAGGCAGCGAGGATGATGTTATCCTGTCGCATACTGCGGGCGAAAGCGCTTGGCCGGAGGGCTATGAGCTGAGCGTCAGCGAAACGAACCTGTATGCCTCCAAGCAGTGCGCGTCGCAGTCCAAGGTGGAGCTTGTTCCTTCAAACAACACCGAGAGAATGGCGGCGGTAATCAGCGGCTGGAACTACAATGATTCGGGAAGAACCCGCCGACTGCGCTCCGGTATTTTCTATGATCTGCTGCCCGTAGGTTATTCGGTGGAAAAGGACAGCATCTTTGCCGTTCCCCGCCTGATCAAAACGGATGATTCGGATAACTCCGGCGCCTCTGCGGACGATTATAACCGGATATATAATACAGCCGACAAACTTCCCGCCGCCTACTATGACGTTAAGTTTGAGAATAACTATAACGGCTCTGGTCAGATCATGATGACCGTTAGTGTGAACATCCCCGACGATTATAGGATAAACGGAGAAGTTGTCAACGGCGTTGATGTTTATTATATGCTGGTAACATCTTATGAAAACATCTACATACGCGGTGAACACTCCGGAAACTCCGTCGCTTTTGTCAACACCACCTCGTCGCAGGCAAATCCTGCCGCTACCTTTGGCGATATTATGACGATCGCCCCCGAATACCGCAGATATTTCAGCACGATCGAGGAGGAGAACAAGGCAAGAGTCGCCTATGCTTACAGACTGACGAACGCCAAGAGAAACGAAACCTATACTATTACGTTCAAGAATACCGTAAAGACAAACGATAAGTATCTCAGCAACGAAACCGCCGGCATCAACAGCCCATATACTTATCGGATCAGCTACGCTCAGTCAGACACGCAGATCAAGAATCTCGTTCTTTACGACGTCCTTGAAAACGGTACGGAGCTGACCGAATCCGAATGGCGCGGAACCTTCAAGGGAATTGATGTTTCTACCGTTTCCTCAATCGTTAACCAGGGTAATGATCAGGAGGATTATTGCGCGCCTGTTGTTTACTACTCCACTAAAAACAGGGACGATTTTACCGACGAAGACCTTGACATCAAAAACGCTCTTGTTTGGACGACGATCAAGCCTAATGATGAAGACATCACCGCCGTAGCTGTTGATTGCTCACGTTCTGTCAAAGGAAATGAATTTAAATTTAACGGAGAACTTAGCTTTAATATCTATATTGACATGCTGTCGCCCTCGGACACGATTAAGCTCGACGGCACTGTCTCAAACGATATTATGGCGGTAAACAGCGCAAGCTATAAGGCGATATCTACCAACGACAACACCGAAAAATATGCTAAGGACGCTGTCGCGACGGTAGTTCTGCACAAGCAGCTCCCGAGATTTACAAAGACCTCGCTTCCCGAAAGCGGAACACAGGAAGAACCGATGGGCGTTGTGTATCAGAGCGTTCTTACCTATGACCTGACCGTGACAAATCCCGACCCGAATATGACGCTGAACAATATCGTGGTCAAGGATACTCTTCCCGCGGGTCTCACCGTCAATAACGCGATTCAGGTTAAGATTGGGGATAATGCCGCAGTCAATATTGATTCCTCACCGCGTGTGGACTATACTCTCAGTAATAACGAGTTTACCGCGACAATCCACAACCTCAGCCCGAATGAGACCTTTACATTCTCCATTCCCGCTACAGTCAATGTAGATAGCGGCACATTCGAGAATACGGCGCGGATTACCACGGTGAACGGTGCGACGCTGGAAAACCCGATCGTAAGCGAAACAACCTATCACGACGTCGAGAATATGCAGGTGAGAATACTCAAGGTTGATTCTAACCATGAGCCGCTCGCCGGAGCAACACTGAGACTTCTCAGATTGAACAACGACAGTACCACAATTCAGATAGGTCAAGATTTCGTCTCGACAAATTCAGCAATCATATTTAAGGAAGGCATCGTTGCCGGTACCTACAGGCTCGAAGAGGTTACTCCGCCGGCTGACTATAAAGCAGCCGAGCCGATTACCTTTACGGTCGACAGCGAGGGCTTGACGAAAATCGGCGACGAGTACGTCACCTATGTCGAAATGGTAGACGAGCCGCGTTATAAGGTTATCTTCCATGAGAATCAGCCGGAGCATGACGACGCAATTTTCAAAATTTATGAGCCGAAGGATTTGAACGCGGATAAAACTATCACCCATTTCTATGACATTCCCGATTGGGCAGGCGACGAGTATGTCTTTGCCGGATGGTATCATAACGATGGTTATTCCGAATGTGATACGCCCGACACCGCTGCCGACACAGCGTCAAACTTCGAGAACGACACCTACAGTGAGCGAGATACAGACTACCATCTCTACGCAAAATGGATCAAGGTCGGAACGGTTGCGAAGTCTGACGAGGATACAAATATCATCAGCGGCTACCGCGGCTTCGGTCTGGCAGGCGTTCAGATCCGCGAACCGCAGATGTATGATGATAACTATACAGAGATAACCCCCGGCGGCTTGAGATTTGTTACTTCGCTGAGCGAAGAGCTCCTGAGCAAAATCGACGCGCTGTCCTCGACACAAGTCAGCACACGCGAAGGCAATGTCGATGTAGAATACGGCTATGCAGTGGGTACCGAAGCCAATATCAACGCGTTTATCGACCACTACAAGGTAGCGGATACCACAGCATATACCCTGCAGTACAAGGGCGAAAATGTTAACGGTAAGGATACTACACAGGAAAAAAGCGCTGCAGACACCGACTACCGTTACATTACCAACGTCAACTGCACGAAGGGTACCACGAATAGTAACGGAACAATCAAAAATGATCACCGTAACTTTACCAACTACAGATTGTATACGCTTGTTGTGACCTACGAGGGCGCCGACGCGACAAGGAAGGCGGATAAGATCGACGCAAGATCCTATATCCGCTACTACGATGCAAACGGTAAGCTGAGAGTATTCTACAACACCTACAGGGCAAACACCTACTACGGCGGCTGTATGTGCAGCTACAATCAGGTAAGCTCCATGGCGCTGCCCAGTAACAAAGCTGAAACGGAGGAGAATCCGTGATGGCTGAAAAATAAAAACAAAGCCGTTATACGAGCGTGAGAATCTGATCATCAACGAGTTTGACGCGGTGATTACTACGTCAGGCATAACTCCCGATCCTCAGCCAACGGTGCTGAAGAGAGAGTTGGAAAATGCCTACGGTTCTTTCGACAGTTTTAACCAAGCTCCAGGCTCTTGGTTCTGATACGTTTGAAAAAGACGTTACGGAACTTCAACGACAAATTGATAAATTGAAAATTTATCAACAGAAAAAACAAACAACCACACAAAGTTGAAAAACTCGGCGAACGCGGCGCGTTTAGCCGAGGTTTTTCATTGTTGTTCGATTGACGGTCGAAGCGATTAACGAAAAAGCTAACGTGCATAATTTCTCCCTGCGTCGAGCAAAAAGCTTGCAGTCGTACCCTGCCTTGCTGACATCGTATAACCCGGCAGACAGTTTTGCCTGTTTTCTTTATTGCCATTCACTGTCTGTTGTGGTATGCTAAATATGCTATATTATCACAATCTAATACTAATTCCGGATAAAAAGTAGACAATCTTTGCGGTCTATTTTCCGCAAAATATAAGTCTACTTTTTATCCGGAATTAGTATTACACCCATTATTTCAACCGGTTTTGGGATAGAGAATAGAACGAAAAAGGGACAGTGGACAATTTGTCCACTATCCCTGCGTCATTCTTTCTTCTGTTGGTTTTTGTAATCGGATTGTAATTTGATTCGACAAAATTCGATTGACAATAATCGGCAACTGATATATAATTTAACACGGAGTAAGAGCCTGATCTACTCTGCAAGACTGGAAATCTGTGTGAAATTCCGTTCTTGTTTAGTAACTACATCGGCAACTCACTCTCATGTTGGGAAACATCAAGAGAACAGTGCTTGTAACTTTGTTTACCTGACGTTGTTGAATGGGGTAAAGATACCACACCAAAACAATTGTATTCTTATCACGGAAATACGTTAAAGCAGCTACCTTGCGATAACTGCTTCAACTTTTCCTTTGGCGCGCCGGAAGAGACTCGAACTCCCGACCTTCTGATTCGTAGTCAGACACTCTATCCAGCTGAGCTACCGGCGCATGTGGTCTTTTGACCGCAAGAAATATATTACCATACTTTCCGGAAAAATGCAAGCCTTTTTTTCGATTTCTTTTTCTTTATTTAAAAATCACAGTTTCTTTTAACTCTTTTATTGAACATTCCATCTGTCATTTTCCGAAAAGCTGTGATATAATTTATATTGTAGCGGCTTAAAAATACTACAAATTGTGCCAAACCGGAAATGGTTACAAGATATTGTGAAACTTACCCAAAAACGCGAGTCAAAATTTGGCTATAATCGTGTCGAATACGATTTGATTTCTGCGGAAAAATATGTTAGAATAGATAACGGTAACGAAATTGTAAACAAACGGTAACAACTACCGACTCGCATTTGATTTTGAATAAAGAAAGGGTGTTTCTTTGAAGACGATTTTCCGAAAAAAAGTTCCCGCTGTGGTTCTTATCGCAGCAATGATTTTTGCAACTTTATTTTCTCTGAATATGGTTGCCGGAGCGGCGGGTTTTTCTCCCCGTTACGAGGCGCCTTCCTATAGCAACGCGTACTATTACAGTGACAAGAACCTCTATTATTCCGCCGGCTACGGCATGCCCAACTGTACGGCATACGCTTACGGCAGAGCATATGAGATTCTCGGTCACGAGCCGAACCTTTGCCCTTATAATGCAGAGCTCTGGTACGGCTGGAACCAGTCCAACGGCTACTACAACTATGGTAAACAGCCTGCCATCGGCGCAATTGCCTGCTGGAGCTATCCCTACGGCGGCGGTCACGTCGCGGTTGTTGAAGATATCGACAGCAACGGCAATCTGACGCTTTCCAATTCCGCGTGGAGCGGCATTGAGTTTTATCTGACCTACGCTGACGCCAGCGAGGCAACCTACAATCCCGGCGGCAGCAGCTGGTGGAACTTCCAGGGCTACATTTATGTTTACAAGGAGCCCGGCGAGGACTACACCGATGAGACCACGCAGCCCAAGACTTACAGCACCGGTACATACGTTGTTGATGTTGACGACACGCTGAACATGAGAAGCGGCGCAGGCACCGGCTACAGCTACGTGACCTCTGTCAAGACCGGCACAAAGCTGAACGTTACCGACATCGAGCGCGGCGGCTCCTACACCTGGGGCAAGACAAGCTATAACGGCAAAAACGGCTGGGTAGCGCTTGATTACTGCGAGTTCATCTCCGAAGAATTCCAGACCGAGCCTGCTACCGAGGCTCCCACCGCAGCTCCCGCAACGGTACCGCCGACCACCAAGGCGACGGAACCCACTGAGCAGACTACCACGGTTCCGCGTCAGAAGCCCACCAAGGATCCTGACCTCGGTCCGAAGTTTGAGCCCGTCACCGAGCCCAAGGAAATCAAGGGCAGCACCGGCGATGTCAACGCTGACGGCAAGCTCTCCATTGAGGACGTTACCATCATCCAGAAGGAGCTTGCGGGCGTTGCAAACCTGAGCGACGAAGCGCACAAGTGGTGCGACGTTGACTTCAACGGCGTGGTCAATATCGCTGACGCAACCAAGTTGCAGAAGGTTATCAACGAAATCTACGAATAATGACATGAAGAAAGGCAGTGCTCCGGCACTGCCTTTTTTGCGTCTGCTTATTCTTCCAGTTCCGCGATATTCATCTGAATCAGGGTTGCGTCGGCGATATTCACATTTCCGTCGCCGGATACATCCGCCAGCGCGAGCTGCTTGTCAATCAAATCGTCCAGCTCCGCAAGATAGCGCTGAATCAGCGTTGCGTCGAGAACATTGACCACGCCGTCAAGATTGACGTCGCCGGTTTCCGGCTTGATGGTGAGCGCCTTAATCACGAAGGTACCGCCGATTTCGTCATCGTTGCTGACGCGGTACCAGTCCAGTACGTCGGTGAAGCCGCCGTTTTCGTAGAGATAACTCATGCCGGGTTCCGATTCGTTGAGGAAAAGATAATCGTCTGATCCGGACAATACCAGCCATTCGTCAACGCCGATGGTGGCGGTACTGCCGGTTTCAGCCTTCAGCGTGACGGCGATAGAGCCGCTTGCTTCAGTCAGGAGATAGTTGTCGATATCCATGCACAGATAGCCGGCGTAATCCGTTACGCCGCTGCCAAGCGGTACCCATTCCTCCTGATTATCCGTCGGCTTTCCGTCTTTGTCAGGAACAAAGCTGAGGGTATACGCGGCATTTTTGCTGGTGGTCTCAAAGATTATCTTGTCAATCAGATAAAACTCCCCGTCAAAGTCAAAGTGATTGAGGTAGGTGACCTCCTGCTTTTCCAGGTAATCAAACTCATAGGTAGCGCCGTAAATCTCGTTTTGCACCAGCTTTTTGTTGGCAGTGACAGGCTCAAAGCTATCCACCGTAAAGGAAGGCTTGTACTTGGCAGTGAGTAAATCTTTGTCCTCGTAGGAAATCCAGAAGAAGCCGCCTAACTCATTGTTGTCGCCCCAGCTGTTTTTAATCAGCCACGCGCCGTTGTTTTGCGGCGTGGCAACAAAGTTTTCCTTGGGATAATCGTCGTCCCAGCCGACAACCTCAATGGCGTGACCGGCTTTGCTGCCGTTGTAGTCAGGCGGCATGTAGTAGGTAAGCGAGTCCTTCATTAAGCTTCCGGCGTGAGAATAGCTGGAAGCCACGCCGCCGTTGTCCATGATTGCCTGTTTAATCACGTCACGGCTCTCGCCGCCGAGATACCGCAGCGAGGTCACGCCGTAGCGCGTCAAACCGGTCGGCACCGCGTCGCCCTGCGTTTCATAGTTAATCGTCCATTCGGGCAAATCGCTGACCAGAACGCCGCCTGACCAGGAGGTCAGATAACCGGCGCTGATACTGTTTACGCCGTAATCGCTGATGGTGCGCACCCAGCCCTTGCCGTTGGAGCGCGTGGTTGCCCAGCCGTTCATGTGCGGTACGGACATATCTACCGCCGTCAGACCGCTTCTCAGCAGCTTGCTCTCCAGCGTCGCTGTCGCGGAGTACGCCCAGCAGTCGTTGTGGCGCTGTGCCTTGACGCTCGTCACATAGCCGAGCTCCACCGAACTGTAACGGGAGGGAAGAGAGGAATCCGCTTCTTCGTTTTCTTCAACCGCTACCGTTTCGTCGGGATTGACAACCGCCGCCTGCGCCGCAACGCTGAACGCCGGAATCATCAGACCGGAAGCCAGGAGCACGGTCAATATTTTGATGGATGGTTTCATAGAATACCTCCCGATTAATCGTATTATCCATACTATATCATAAAGAAAGCGGTTTTGTAAAGCATAAATCCCTGCCAAAACGCAAAGAATAGCAGCAGACTATACAAAGGAGCATACGTATGCAGTGGAGAACCGATTTGGCGGTAGAGGCGAGAGAAATCGCCGGAGAACAACTTAGCGGCGTGGATTTTGAAACGCGCCGTGAAGGCAGCCTGGATATTTCACGCCTGACCGTGCGCACAGAACGGGCGCGACAGGCGCTGAACAAGGATATCGGCACCTATATCACGATTGAGCTGCCGTCGCTGACGGATAACTTCTCCGACACCGACGAGCGCCTGCAAATTATCGGCGAAGAAATCAGACGATTGCTGCCGGTCAACGGCTTATTGTTAGTTGCCGGACTCGGCAATCCGGAAATCACGCCGGACGCTCTCGGACCCAAAACCGCGTCCAGGGTGCTTGCCACGCGCCATATCACCGGCGAAATCGCGCGTTCCACCGGGCTTGACCGTCTGCGGCAGGTGGCGGTGATGACGACCGGCGTGACCGGTCAGACCGGCATCGAAACCGGCGAGTATATTCTCAGCATTGTCCGCCGGATTCGTCCAACGGCGGTGATTGCCGTGGACGCATTGGCTTCACGCCGGCTGGAACGCCTGGGCTGTACCCTGCAAATCAGCAATACCGGCATTTCTCCGGGAGCCGGCGTAGGCAATCACCGCACCAGAATCAACGCCGACACCATCGGTATTCCGGTAATTTCCATTGGTATACCCACTGTGGTTGATGTGCAAACCCTCGCGCGAGATTTGCTCGACAGCGAGTTTGAGACAGCCGGCATGCAGGCGCTTTCGCCCGGCGGCAGACAGATGGTCGTCATTCCCAGGGAGATTGATTTGCTCACCGAACGCGCCTCGCGCCTGATTGCCCTGTCGCTCAACGCCGCTATGCAGAACGACTATTCACTGGCGGATTTAGTCTCGCTGATGTAGCGCATAACCCTTCCGCTTTTCGCATATAATCAATAGAATCCATTGAAATAGGTGATTGTGTGAAAGCGAAAGGAAAATGGAGAGTGTTGTGGCGCTCGGCTGCTGCCGTCTGCCTGATAGCGGTAGCGGTATTCGCGTTGGGAAAGCGGCTGCCGGAGTGCTTTGCCGGAGATGAAACCGCCTTGGCAGCCGCGGCGTTTACGCTGACGGACGGCAAATTCCGTCAGGAGCAGTCCGGCCCTGCCGCCGAACCGCCGACCACGGCGACGCAGGCAGCCGAGGAGGTCAAGCCTGCCGCCAAGGTGATACCCAAAAAAGGCAAGCGCAATAAAACCGGCTACTATGATTCCTTCGGCGACCATACCGGCGAGGCGAAATACAGCGTTGCCGAAAAGACCATCGGCGCGGACGACACCATGATAGAAACCGCCAGTATTCACAACGGCACCGGCATTGATTACGATTTTCCGGCGATACTCACCCGTCCGCTGACCTTTCATGTGGACAAAAACGCCGCTGAGCCGCAGGTGCTCATTTATCACACGCACACCAGCGAAGCCTATCTCGACGAGGACGTGGATTTTTTCTATGAGAGCTTTTATTCGCGGACGCAGAACGCCGATTTCAGCGTTGTCGGCGTGGGAAACGCGCTCGCACAAACCCTTGAAGAAAAAGGAATCCGGACGCTGCACGATACCACGGTTCACGATTCTGCCTACATAGGCTCCTACGACCGCAGCGCCGACACCGTCTATGCGGATTTGGACGAACACCCTTCCATCCGCGTCGTTCTCGATATTCACCGCGACGCGTTAGGCACTGAGGAGTGCAAGGTCAAGACCGTCTTTGAGCACGATGGACAGAAGGCGGCGCAAATCATGATACTTGCCGGCTGCGACTGCTACAACGAGCGCGGCTTTGACCACTGGGAGAACAACCTCAGCTTTGCCCTCAAATTACAGACCACCGCCGAACGGCTCTATCCCGGCATGACAAGACCGCTGAGCTTTGACTTCTTTGCCTACAACGAGTATATTTGCGACGGTTCCCTGCTGATAGAGGTCGGCACCGACGCCAATTCCATCGACGAGGCAGAGCGAACCGCCCAATATCTCGGCAACGTCCTCGCTGAAGTGCTGGGGTAGTAATACTATTCTCTAATAAAATCCTTTAACATCTGCCGTGTAAAATTCCGCAGAACTGCGTTGTCGTCCTCGGAATCCGTCAGGATTCCTGCGTCCTCCGCCTTGTTCTGCGGAATTTTCCATCGACATCTGTTTTAAAGTCTTTTATCAAAGAATAGTATAAAATCATACAAATATGCACTTTTTTCAGTATGAAAATTCCTCTTGCAATAGTGATGATTGTTTGGTATAATCAATATATATGCGAATATCGTCGGAACGGGGGATGGACATGAAGGCAAACAAGCTGCTGCCGCTTATCATGGCGTTAGGCTGCGTGTTTCTGCTTGCTTTTGGCAGTGTCAGCGCTGTCATGGCGGAGGAAGAAGCGCCGTCTGTTGTGGAAACAGAAGCGACGCCTGTTGAAACCGAGCCCTATACCGAGCCTGTTCCCGAAACCGAGCCTGTTCCCGAAACCGAGCCGGTAACGGAGGCGCCGACGGAGCCGAAAACTCTCGCTCCCGAGACGACCCAACCGCAGACGGAAGTAACCGAGGAAACGCAGGCGCCGACCGAATACGTCGCGGATGTAACGGAGTACACGCCGGACACGACGGAGTTTGTCGCGCCGACGCTTCCCAAGACCGTCAGCACCAAAAACTACACCACTAACTACGCTGCCGGCATTATCTCCTGGATATGCGTGCTGGTTGGCATTATCGTGATTATCTCCGTCGCCGTCAGCACCAAACTGAGCGGCAGACGTGACAGGAGCGCCGCGTGACCGCGCCGAAAATCGGCTCTGTGACGTTTCCTTCCCGCGTATTTCTTGCGCCGATGGCAGGCGTGACAGACCGCGCCTACCGCGAGTTGTGTATGCGCATGGGCGCCGGCTACTGCGTCAGCGAGATGGTCAGCTCCAAGGCGCTCTCCTTCCAGAGCAAAAAGAGCGAGGAGCTGATGGAGATTTCCGACGCGGAGCGTCCCTGCGGCATCCAGATTTTCGGGGACGAGCCGTCCTGCATGGCGGAGGCGGCACAGCACGCCATGACGCACCGGCCGGATATTATCGACATCAACATGGGCTGTCCTGCGCCCAAAATCAGCGGCAACGGCAGCGGCAGCGCCCTAATGCGCAACCCTGCGCTCTGCGGCGAGATAGTCCGTGCCGTCACAGCGGCAACGGATTTGCCGGTCACGGTCAAAATCCGCAAGGGCTGGGACGATGACAGCGTGAATGCCGTCGAGGTTGCCAGAATCTGTGAGCAAGCCGGCGCGGCAGCCGTCACGTTACACGGCAGAACGCGCCGGCAGTACTATAAACCGCCGGTGGATTACGAGATTATCCGTCAGGTGAGAGAATCCGTCTCCATTCCCGTCATCGCCAACGGCGACATTGACAGCGCCCGGAAGGCACTGGAGGTCATGGAACGCACCGGCTGTGAACTCATCATGGTCGGTCGGGCTTCGCTGGGCAATCCTTGGATTTTCAGCCAGATAAACACCTTCCTTTCCAATCCCGAAGCGCCTTTGGCATATCCGACGCTGGAGGAAAAGCTTGATACCATGATCGCGCACATTCGGCAGATGGTCGCCTACAAGGGCGAGTATATCGCCATGCGCCAGGCGCGCAAGCTGGTGATAGGCTATTTCAAGGGCATGCGCGGCGCGGCGGCACTGCGCAATGAAGCCGGCAAGCTGAGCACGCTCGACGATTTATACAGATTAAAAGAAAAGGTAATACGCGGCTGAGCCGCCTTACATAGAGCACATAGAGATTAGTATAAAAGAGACAAAAGGGGAAGTCAAAACATGAGTGAATTAACAAACATCGCGGCACTGGAATATCTCAAGGAATACGATCCCGCTGTCGGCGAGGCAATGGACGCCGAGCTGAAAAGACAGCGCCGCAACCTGGAATTAATCGCCAGTGAAAACATTGTCACACCCGCCGTTATGGCGGCGATGGGCAGCCATCTCACCAATAAGTACGCCGAGGGTTATCCCGGAAAGCGTTACTACGGCGGCTGCGAGTGCGTGGACGTGGTAGAGGAAATCGCCCGTCAGCGTGCGTGCGAGCTGTTCGGCGCTGAGCACGCCAATGTGCAGCCCCATTCCGGCGCACAGGCTAACACCGCCGTTTATTTTGCTATGCTCGAGCCGGGCGACACCGTCATGGGCATGAACCTCAATGAAGGCGGTCACCTGACCCACGGTTCACCGGTCAATATCTCCGGTAAATATTTCAACTTCGTACCCTACGGCGTTGATACCGAAACTCACCGCATTGATTACGACAAGGTGCTGGAAATCGCCAGGGAATGTAAGCCCAAGATGATTGTCGCAGGCGCTTCCGCTTATCCCAGAGTCATTGATTTTGCCAAGCTCCGTGAAATCGCGGACGAGGTCGGCGCTTACCTGATGGTTGACATGGCGCATATCGCCGGACTGGTCGCCGCAGGCGTTCATCCCAACCCCGTTCCTTACTGCGAATTTGTCACCACCACCACCCACAAGACCCTCAGAGGTCCCAGAGGCGGCATGATTCTTTGCCGCGAGGAGTTCGCCAAGCAGATTGACAAGGCGATTTTCCCCGGTACCCAGGGCGGTCCTCTGATGCACACCATCGCGGCAAAGGCTGTCTGCTTCGGCGAAGCCCTCAAGCCCGAGTTCAAGGAATACGGCAGAAAGATTGTTTCGAACTGCAAGGCGCTGGCTGACGGTCTGCTCAAGCGCGGCTGCAAGCTGGTTTCCGGCGGCACCGACAACCACGTTCTTCTGCTTGACCTCCGCGACACCGACGTCACCGGCAAGGAGCTGGAAGCGCGTCTGGACGATTGCTACATCACCGTCAACAAGAACACCATTCCCGGCGAGCCGCGTTCTCCGTTTGTCACCAGCGGCGTGAGAATCGGCACCGCGGCAGTTACCACCAGAGGTCTCAACGAGGAAGATATGGACTTGATTGCCGAGTACATCACCCTGGTTCTCAACGACTACGAGAACAGTAAGGAAAAGGTGAGAGCCGGCGTAGAAGCTATCTGCAAAAAATATCCGCTGTACGAGTAATAGCGGAAACCGATAGGGCAGGCGGACTTTTGTCCGCCTGTCTGTCTATCTGAATCATTCCGAGGTGATACTATGCAGCCATTGGCTGACCGTTTCCGTCCGTCATCTTTGGACGACATTGTGGGACAGCAGCACCTGCTCGGTGCAGGCAAGCCCCTTCGCAAAATTATCGAGAGCGGCGTGGTGCCGAATCTGATTTTTTACGGACCGTCCGGCGTCGGCAAGACCACGCTGGCGGCCTATATCGCGAAAAAGACCAACAAAACGCTCAAAAAGCTCAACGGCACTACCGCTTCCACCGCCGACATCAAGGCAGTCGTCGCCCAGCTGGATACCTTTGCCGGCATGAACGGCATTCTGCTCTACCTGGACGAAATCCAGTATTTCAATAAAAAGCAGCAGCAGGTGCTCCTGGAGTTCATCGAAAACGGCAGCATCACCCTGATTGCCTCGACAACCGAGAATCCGTATTTCTACGTCTACAACGCGATTCTCAGCCGCTCAACGGTTTTTGAGTTCAAGAGCGTGCCGCCGTCCGAGGTCGAGCGCGCCGTGTACCGCGCGGCGGATTTGCTCAGCGGGGAACAGGGCATTTCCGTTACATTAGAGGAAGGCTGCGCCGCCAAAATCGCATCGGGCTGTGGGGGAGACGTGCGCAAGGCGATGAACACACTCGAGCTGTCCGCGATTGCGACCGACGAGGAAAACGGCGAAAAGCATATCGCGCTCGAAACGGTTGAGCAGCTCGTTCAGCGCAGTGCCATGCGCTACGACAAGGACGGCGATGAGCATTACGACATTATTTCCGCGTTTCAGAAGAGTATGCGCGGCTCCGACCCTGACGCCGCCGTGCACTATCTCGGCAGACTTCTCGAAGCCGGCGATTTGCCTTCCGCCTGCCGCAGACTGATGGTCTGCGCCTGCGAGGACGTTGGACTTGCCTATCCGCAGCTCATTCCGATTGTGAAATCCTGCGTCGATATCGCTCAGGCGGTCGGCTTGCCGGAGGCGAGGATTCCCTTGGCGGACGCGGTGATTCTGGTCTGTAACGCGCCGAAGTCCAACTCCGCTTACATGGCAATCAATGCCGCCATGCAGGATATACGGCGCGGCAATTCCGGTCCTGTGCCGCGTCAGCTGCAGAACATGCACTATGACGGCGAGGACAACCGGAACAAGGGACAGCACTATCTCTATCCGCATGATTATCCCCATCATTATGTTGTACAGCAGTATCTTCCCGACGCGATCAGGGACAGGCAATACTATGTCAGCGGCGACAATAAAAACGAGCAGGCGTTCAAGGCCTATTGGCAGAATATCCGGAAAAACAAAGAACAATCGTGATTCTGCACAAAATCACGCCGGATATTTTGGCAAGACAAAAACGCTGGAAATTCTAAAAAAGAAAAAAACGGCAGTAAAAATAAGGTATGATATAATAGCAAATATAGGAGAAGTATACCCTGAAACAAATTTAGAAGTATGGAGGAACATCTTATGGTCAAGAAACAGCACAAGATATTATGCCTTGTTCTCTGCCTTGCAATGATAGTATCGGCCGTTATGGTTGGTTCTGTCAGTGCTTCTGCTGCCGGCGGCAAGGTATATGCCAAGGGCGGAAGCTGGTCGCAGGTCTACGTTTATATGTGGAACGGCACCGGCGAGTCCAGCAACGGCGCATGGCCCGGTCAGCAGATGACCAAGTCCGGAGACGAGTGGGTTTACACCGTCAACGGCAGCTATGAAAAAATTATCTTCAACAACGGCTCCGGCGGCACCGGCAACCAGACCTCTGACCTTTCCTATCCCGGCGACGGTCAGGTTTATGACCTTGACTCCGGCACCTGGTCGGCTCACAGCGGCTCCGGCTCCGATGACCCGACGCCCACGACGCCCGTAACGCCTACAACCCCCACGCCCTCCGGCGACAACATCATCTTTTTCAAGAACACCGATAACTGGAGCACCGTCAACGTCTATATGTGGACGGACAACGGCGGCGAGCTTTCCGCATGGCCCGGCACGGCGATGAAGAACGAGGGCGACGGCGTGTATTCCTACACCTCCAGCAAAAAATGGGCAAAGTGTATCTTCAACAACGGCGGCACCCAGACTGATGACCTTACCGCGCAGTATGGCTCTATCTATGACTACAGCAGCGGCTCTTGGTCTGCCTACGACCTCGGCGACCTGAATATTTCCGCTTTCGCGGCGGATCCTGCGGATGAAATTTATCCTCAGACCGACGTTACGCTTAGCGCGGCTGCCAAGACCAAGGCGGGCGGCAACGTTTACTACAAGTTCAGTGTGAAAAATGCTTCCGGCGCAACCTCTGTCATTTCCGACTACAGCACCAAGAGCACCGTCTCCTGGACGCCTGTGGCTGCCGGCAACTACACCCTTACCCTCGACGTCAAGGACGATCACGGCAATGACAACACACGTGCGATTACCGTGGCTGTCAAGGCTGACACCAACCTTACCAACCCGATTATCAAGAGCATCAGCCCGGCTAACCTCAACCTTGTCAAGCGCAACGCCAAGGCGGTTGTTTCCGTCAAGGCAGGCGGCGGTCAGACCGGTACCAATCTGCTGTTCTACAAGTATATCATCACCGATCCCAACGGCGTTCAGAACACCCCTTACTACACCCTCAACAGCACCTACGAGTTTACTCCCACCAAGCTGGGCAAGTACACCGTACAGGTCTATGTTCAGGCGTCCGACAACTCTGACACCACCAGAACCTACACCTACACCTCCACCGACAGCGACGTTGTCACTCCCACCGATCCGGTTGTGACGCCCACCGATCCGGTTGTCCAGCCTACCGATCCGGTCGTTCAGCCCACCAATCCCGGCGGCGACGATCCCGGCATTCTCAAGGGTGACGCTGACGGCAACGGCGTCGTCAACGTCAAGGACGCTACCTATGTACAGAAGCACATTGCCGAGCTCGACGACGCGCTCACCATCAACATCAAGGTAGCCGATATGGACGGCGATGGCAAGATTACCGTTGCGGACGCAACGCTTATTCAAATTCTGATTGCTGAATAAAACAGGAGGATATTATGAAGCGCTTTTTCAAAATTAGCTGTTTGATTCTTGCGCTTGTTATTGTGATTTCAGCAGGTATAGTGACGACTATCGCAGCGGAGACTTCAGAGAAATCTGAGGTTTCCGCTGTTGCGCAAATAATTGTTCATGTAAGGCTTGAAAACAAGACGCAGCCGTACATCTATTTGTGGAACTCCCTGCCCACGAACAGCGCTATGTCCAAGAGTTATCCCGGTGAGAAGCTGACTTCCTCCGGCGAATGGTACAATTACACTGTCAGTAACGTCACCAAGGTCAACGCCCTGATTACCGACAGTACCGGCAAACAGTATTCACGCGAGCAGAAGCTCACCACCAAGGAAGGCGAGAGCACGGAATGGTGGTTTGACAAAAACCGCTGGACAAAGTATGATCCCGAAAAGCCCGATCCGGTTTCGAGCGTTGATTTGCGCTCCGAGAGTATCTACTTTGTCATGACTACCCGTTTCTATGACGGCGACAAGAGCAACAACGTCCATTGCTGGGACGACAGCAAGGCGAACAACCCTGACTCCGACCCTGCATGGCGCGGCGACTTCAAGGGCCTCGCGGAAAAGCTCGACTACATCAAGGCGCTCGGCTTCTCGGCAATCTGGATTACCCCGATTGTAGAGAACGGCTCCGGCTACGACTATCACGGCTATCATGCCATGAATTTCGGCGCCGTCGATAAGCGCTATGAGAGCGATGACTTCACCTTTGAGGATTTGATTCGTACAGCGCACGAAAAGAACATGAAGATTGTGCAGGACGTTGTTTTCCAGCATACCGGCAACTTTGGTGAAGCGCACTTCTGTCCGCTGTTTACCAAGGATTACTCCAAGGATCTGAGCAACCTCGAGGAATCCATGGTGCCTACCAAGTACCTGCTCGACTCCTACGGACTCAAATCCGCTGAGGAATACTGGGCGCAGCTTCCTTCCGTTCAGTATCAGCAGCGCCTGAACCTGATGAAGAACGTCACCTTCCCGGGCGATGTCGGTAACTCCACCGGCAACCTACCGGCAGAGACGGACTACGACAAGGCAAAGCTGTCCAACAGCGATAAATACAATCCGCATGATTACTATCACACCGGCTACTTCCAGAGTCTCAACTGGGACGACTGGACCTGCAAATACTGCCAGATAGCCGGCGACTGCGTGGATCTCAACACCGAGAATCCCGCCGTTGCTGAGTATGTTGTCGATTCCTACAGCAAATATATTGAGATGGGCGTCGACGCTTTCCGTGTCGATACCGTCAGACATATTCCGCGCGTGTCCCTGAATATCATGTTCAATCCGCAGATTTATGATGCGGCAAAGGCAGCCAACAAGCCGAACTTCATGATGTTCGGCGAAATCTGCACCCGTTATACGGACGTCTGGTACCGCGGCCATGCCGAGGAATCCAGTCCGTACTACACCTGGAAGGAAAGTAATGACAAGTGGGAGAAGGCATGGTCATGGGGTACGTCCGCCGAGGACATCAACAACAACATGAACCTCACCTTTGACCATTATCTCGAAGAGGACAATCCTTCCAAGCAGCCTGTCTCCGACAATGCGTTCCTCAACGGACTGTCCTATCATACGCCTGACCGTTCCAAGGCGTCCGGCATGGAAGCCATCGACTTCCAGATGCACCGTCTGTTCGGCAACGCCGGCAGCGCGTTTGGTGTAGCAAAGGGCGGCGACAAGTACTACAACGACGCTACCTACAACGTCATGTACGTAGATTCTCATGACTATTCTCCGGAAAGCCCTGATGAAAAGAACCGCTTTGCAGGCGGCACCCAGACATGGGCGGAGAATTTGGATTTGATGTTCACCTTCCGCGGTATTCCCTGCATCTACTACGGCTCTGAGGTCGAGTTCCAAAAGGGCGCGGTCATCGACGTTGGCCCCAACAAGCCGCTTTCACAGACAGGACGCGCCTACTATGGTGACTACCTCGAGGGCGACGTAACCGCGACCGATTTCAGCGAATACACCGCTTCCGGAACGGTGGCAGAAACGCTGGATAGTCCTCTTGCGAAGCATCTGTCCAAGCTCAACGCTATCCGCCGTGCGATTCCGGCACTGCAGAGAGGTCAGTACACCGTTGACTCCCGTTATGTCAGCGGCGACATGGCGTATATCCGCCGTCTGACTGAGGACGGCACCGACAGCCTCGCCTGCGTGGCCATCTCCGGCAGCGCGACCTTCAAGGGTCTGCCCAACGGCAAATATGTTGACGCTGTCACCGGCGACGTCAAGAACGTCACCGACGGTACGCTCACCGTTACCTCGCTCGGAAAGGCGAACATGCGCGTGTATGTCTGCTGTGCGGTAGGCTTCACCGGCATTGACGGTGCTGTTGGCGAAAAGAACGGCACTTACCTGAAATAAACTAAATGAAACCGACCGGACTTTTCCGGTCGGTTTCTTGACAACAGAAGCAATAAATTGTATAATAGAGACAATTGAATTTTTGTGAGGTGTTACAAATGGAGAAAGCAGGATTTATTGAAGAACTGATGAAGAAAACCGGTCTCAGCCAGTCTGACGGTGAGAAGGTCAACGAGGTGATGGAAGCCAATCCCCTGATTGGCGGCGATATCGGCAACATCATTTCCCAGATCGCGCAGAAGCTCGGAATAGGTGAGGACAAGGCGAAGGAAATCTTTGAGAAAGCCAAGGAAATCCTCAGCGGCGGTATTCTCGACAAAATCAAGAACCCCTTCGGAGGTCAGTAATTCCAAGAAAAATCCCGGAAGACTATTCCGGGATTTTTTGACGAAAAAAGGCACTCACATACGTGAGTGCCTTTGGCGGAGGACAAGTCGGATGGTGGTAAGCAGGCGTTTCATCTCGCATGCTGTTGCGTGAAAAGGACAAAATGCAGATAAGCGCTCTCCCTGTTACAATATATTTAGTCGGGTAAAGCCCTTGCAGCCGGTAAGG